>NZ_LS483370.1:0-300000 GCF_900475285.1 Pseudomonas taetrolens
GTAGAGCTTTTGCGCGACGAGCTGCCTGCCCAGCAATTCAACACCTGGATCCGTCCACTACAGGTCGAAGCCGAAGGCGACGAGTTGCGTGTGTATGCGCCTAATCGATTTGTTCTCGACTGGGTCAACGAGAAGTACCTGAGCCGTTTGCTTGAACTGTTGAACGAGCACAGCAATGGCATGGCGCCGGCGTTGTCCTTATTAATAGGCAGCAAACGCAGCTCGGCACCTCGTGCGGCACCCAATGCGCCATTGGCGGCTGCGGCTTCTCAGCAAGCCCCCGCCCCGGCCAGCCCACCGCCAAGCCTCCCGGCTGCGTCTGCTCCTGTGTCCAAACAGGCCGAGCAAGCCAGCCAGGAGCCTTCACGGGCGAGCTTCGATCCGATGGCCGGCGCCAGCTCGCAACAGGCTCCTGTACGTGCCGAGCAGCGCACCGTTCAAGTAGAAGGTGCGCTAAAGCACACCAGCTACTTGAACCGTACCTTCACCTTCGAAAACTTTGTTGAGGGTAAATCCAACCAACTGGCCCGTGCTGCGGCATGGCAAGTCGCGGATAACCCCAAGCACGGGTACAACCCGCTCTTCCTTTATGGCGGCGTAGGTCTGGGTAAAACGCACTTGATGCACGCGGTGGGTAACCACCTCTTGAAGAAGAATCCGAATGCCAAGGTCGTGTACCTGCATTCCGAGCGTTTTGTAGCTGACATGGTCAAGGCCTTGCAGCTCAACGCAATCAATGAGTTCAAGCGCTTTTACCGATCGGTCGACGCCTTGCTCATCGATGACATTCAATTCTTCGCTCGCAAGGAACGGTCCCAGGAAGAGTTCTTCCACACCTTTAACGCTCTGCTTGAAGGTGGTCAGCAAGTGATTCTGACCAGTGACCGTTACCCGAAAGAAATCGAAGGTCTTGAAGAGCGTCTAAAATCGCGTTTTGGCTGGGGATTGACGGTTGCCGTCGAGCCGCCGGAGCTCGAAACCCGGGTGGCGATCCTGATGAAAAAGGCCGATCAGGCCAAGGTCGACCTTCCGCATGACGCGGCTTTCTTTATCGCGCAACGGATTCGCTCCAACGTGCGTGAGCTCGAAGGCGCTCTCAAACGCGTAATCGCTCACTCACACTTCATGGGGCGGGACATCACGATCGAGCTGATTCGTGAGTCGCTCAAGGACCTACTGGCCTTGCAGGACAAGCTGGTGAGTGTGGATAACATCCAGCGCACCGTGGCTGAGTACTACAAGATCAAAATATCGGATTTGCTGTCCAAGCGCCGTTCGCGCTCGGTAGCCCGGCCTCGTCAGGTCGCTATGGCGCTGTCCAAAGAGCTGACCAACCACAGCTTGCCGGAAATCGGCGATGTATTTGGCGGTCGCGACCATACTACGGTCCTTCACGCGTGCCGAAAAATCAACGAACTCAAGGAATCCGACGCGGACATCCGCGAGGACTACAAGAACCTGCTGCGTACACTGACAACCTGATGACACCAGCGCAGCTTATTAAGGCAAGGGACTAGACCATGCATTTCACCATTCAACGCGAAGCCCTGTTGAAACCCCTGCAACTGGTCGCAGGCGTCGTTGAACGCCGCCAGACCTTGCCGGTATTGTCCAACGTGCTGTTGGTTGTCGAAGGCCAGCAACTGTCGCTGACCGGTACCGACCTTGAAGTCGAACTGGTAGGACGTGTTCAGCTGGAAGAACCGGCAGAACCCGGCGAAATCACAGTACCTGCACGCAAGCTGATGGATATCTGCAAAAGCCTGCCCAACGATGCCTTGATCGACATCAAGCTCGATGACCAGAAACTGGTGGTCAAGGCAGGTCGTAGCCGTTTCACCTTGTCCACATTGCCTGCCAATGATTTCCCGACTGTTGAAGAAGGCCCGGGCTCGTTGACCTGCAATCTGCAGCAAAGCAAATTGCGCCGCCTGATTGAGCGCACAAGCTTTGCAATGGCACAGCAGGACGTTCGCTACTACCTCAACGGCATGCTGCTGGAAGTGTCCGCCGGGATCATCCGTGCCGTAGCCACCGACGGTCACCGTCTGGCCATGTGCTCGATGAAGGCTGATATCGGTCAACCAGATCGCCATCAGGTCATCGTGCCACGCAAGGGTATCCTTGAGCTGGCGCGTTTGCTGACCGAGCCGGACGGTGAAGTCAGTATCGTTCTGGGAGCGCACCACATTCGCGCCACTACCGGCGAGTTCACCTTCACGTCCAAGCTGGTAGACGGCAAGTTCCCGGACTACGAGCGTGTGCTGCCCAAGGGGGGCGACAAGACCGTGATCGGTGACCGTCAGGCACTGCGTGAGGCCTTCAGCCGCACGGCGATCCTGTCCAACGAGAAGTACCGTGGCATCCGCCTGCAACTGGCCAATGGCCAGCTGAAAATCCAGGCCAACAACCCGGAACAGGAAGAGGCGGAAGAGGAAGTGGGCGTTGATTACAACGGCGGCTCGCTGGAAATTGGCTTCAACGTGAGCTATTTGCTGGATGTGCTGGGTGTGATGACCACTGAGCAAGTGCGCCTGATCCTGTCGGACTCCAACAGCAGTGCCCTGGTGCAAGAGTCGGATAACGATGACTCAGCCTACGTTGTCATGCCGATGCGCCTGTAACCCATGGACAGCCCACGCTAAATGTCCCTCAGTCGTGTCACAGTCACCGCGGTGCGTAACCTGCACCCGGTGACCCTCTCCCCCTCCCCCCGCATCAATATCCTTTACGGCGCCAACGGCAGCGGCAAAACCAGCGTGCTTGAAGCTATTCACTTGCTGGGACTGGCGCGTTCGTTTCGTAGCGTACGGCTCAATCCGGTGATTGCGCACGAACAGACGAGCTGTACAGTTTTTGGTCAGGTCGAACTGGCTGAAGGCGGGCACAGTGCGCTGGGGATTTCGCGGGACCGGCACGGGGATTTCCAGATTCGCATCGATGGCCAAAACGCGCGCAGCGCTGCGCAATTGGCCGAGATATTGCCGCTGCAACTGATCAACCCGGACAGCTTCCGCCTACTGGAAGGCGCCCCCAAGATACGCAGGCAGTTTCTCGACTGGGGGGTGTTCCACGTCGAACCACGCTTCATGTCGACGTGGCAGCGGCTACAGAAGGCCCTGCGGCAGCGAAACTCATGGCTGCGGCATGGTACACTCGACGCCGTTTCACAAGCGGCCTGGGACCGGGAACTATGCTTGGCCAGTGCTGAAATTGATGAATACCGCCGCGCTTACATCAAAGCCTTGAAACCAGTCTTTGAGCAAACCTTGAGTGAGCTGCTAGAGCTCGAAGGATTGACGCTGAGTTACTACCGGGGTTGGGACAAAGACCGAGAGCTGAGTGATGTACTCGCCGGGTCTGTTCACCGGGACCAGCAAATGGGGCACACCCAGGCCGGACCGCAACGTGCTGATTTGCGACTCAAGATAGGCGCGAATAACGCCGCCGAGATATTGTCTCGGGGGCAGCAGAAGTTGGTGGTTTGTGCATTGCGCATTGCTCAAGGGCATTTGGTCAGTCAGGCCCGGCGCGGCCAGTGTATTTATCTGGTGGATGATTTGCCGTCCGAACTGGATGAGCAGCATCGCCACGCATTATGTCGCTTGTTGGAAGACTTACGCTGCCAGGTGTTTATCACCTGTGTAGATCACGAATTATTGAGGGAAGGCTGGCAGACGGAAACGCCGGTTGCCCTGTTCCACGTGGAACAGGGCTGTATCACCCAGACCCACGTCCATCGGGAGTGAAGGCTTTGAGCGAAGAAAATACGTACGACTCAACGAGCATTAAAGTGCTGAAAGGCCTGGATGCCGTACGCAAACGTCCCGGTATGTACATTGGTGACACCGACGATGGCAGCGGTCTGCATCACATGGTGTTCGAGGTGGTCGATAACTCCATCGACGAAGCACTGGCTGGTCATTGCGACGACATTACCATCACCATCCATCCGGATGAGTCCATCACCGTGCGCGACAACGGCCGCGGTATTCCGGTAGATGTGCACAAAGAAGAAGGCGTGTCGGCCGCTGAGGTCATCATGACCGTGCTGCACGCCGGTGGTAAGTTTGATGACAACTCCTACAAAGTATCCGGTGGTCTGCACGGTGTAGGTGTTTCGGTAGTTAACGCCTTGTCCGAGTTGCTGGTTCTGACCGTGCGTCGCAGCGGCAAGATCTGGGAACAGACCTACGTTCATGGTGTGCCTCAAGCGCCGATGGCCATTGTTGGCGAGAGCGAAACCACCGGTACCCAGATTCACTTCAAGCCTTCGGCTGAAACCTTCAAGAACATCCACTTCAGCTGGGACATCCTGGCCAAGCGGATTCGTGAGCTGTCCTTTTTGAACTCCGGTGTTGGGATCATCCTCAAGGATGAGCGCAGCGGCAAAGAAGAACTGTTCAAGTACGAAGGCGGTCTGCGTGCGTTCGTTGATTACCTGAACACCAACAAGACTCCGGTCAACGAAGTGTTCCATTTCAGCGTTCAGCGTGAAGATGGCATCGGTGTAGAAATCGCCCTGCAGTGGAACGACAGCTTTAACGAGAACCTGTTGTGCTTCACCAACAACATTCCGCAGCGCGATGGTGGTACGCACTTGGTGGGCTTCCGCTCTGCCCTGACGCGTAACCTCAACACCTACATCGAAGCTGAAGGCCTGGCCAAGAAGCACAAGGTTGCCACCACCGGCGATGACGCCCGTGAAGGTCTAACTGCGATTATTTCGGTGAAAGTACCGGATCCAAAGTTCAGTTCCCAGACCAAAGACAAGCTGGTATCTTCAGAAGTGAAGACCGCTGTTGAGCAGGAAATGGGCAAGTTCTTCTCCGACTTCTTGCTTGAGCGACCGAACGAAGCCAAGTTGATTGTTGGCAAGATGATCGATGCGGCTCGTGCGCGTGAAGCCGCGCGTAAAGCCCGCGAGATGACCCGCCGTAAAGGTGCGCTGGACATCGCAGGCTTGCCGGGCAAACTGGCCGACTGCCAGGAAAAAGACCCGGCGCTGTCCGAACTGTACCTCGTGGAAGGTGACTCTGCTGGCGGCTCCGCCAAGCAGGGACGTAACCGCCGTACCCAAGCCATCCTGCCGTTGAAAGGCAAGATCCTCAACGTTGAGAAAGCCCGCTTCGACAAGATGATTTCCTCGCAAGAGGTCGGCACCTTGATCACTGCGCTGGGCTGTGGCATTGGTCGCGAAGAGTACAACATCGACAAACTGCGTTATCACAACATCATCATCATGACCGATGCTGACGTCGACGGTTCGCACATCCGTACCCTGCTGCTGACCTTCTTCTTCCGTCAGTTGCCTGAGCTGATCGAGCGTGGCTACATCTACATCGCTCAGCCACCGCTGTACAAAGTGAAAAAGGGCAAGCAAGAGCAATACATCAAAGATGACGAGGCCATGGAAGAGTACATGACCCAGTCGGCACTGGAAGATGCCAGCCTGCACCTGAACGAAGAAGCCCCAGGGATCTCCGGTGAGGCGCTGGAGCGCCTGGTGTACGACTTCCGCATGGTCATGAAGACCCTCAAGCGTTTGTCGCGTCTGTACCCTCAGGAGCTGACCGAGCACTTCATCTACCTGCCAGCCGTTAGTCTGGAGCAACTGGGTGATCACGCGGCCATGCAAGACTGGATGGCCAAGTATGAAGAACGCCTGCGTCTGGTCGAGAAGTCGGGTCTGGTCTACAAAGCCAGCCTGCGTGAAGACCATGAGCGTAATGTCTGGTTGCCGGAGGTCGAACTGATCTCCCATGGTCACTCGACCTTCATCACCTTTAACCGTGACTTCTTCGGCAGCAACGACTACAAGACCGTTGTGACCCTGGGCGCTCAACTGAGCACCTTGTTGGACGAAGGCGCTTACATTCAGCGTGGCGAACGTAAAAAAGCCGTGACCGAGTTCAAGGAAGCCCTGGACTGGTTGATGGCCGAAAGCACCAAGCGTCACACCATCCAGCGCTATAAAGGTCTGGGTGAGATGAACCCGGATCAGCTCTGGGAAACCACGATGGACCCAAGCGTGCGCCGCATGCTCAAGGTGACGATTGAAGACGCTATTGGCGCTGACCAGATCTTCAACACCTTGATGGGCGATGCCGTAGAACCGCGTCGTGAGTTCATCGAAAGCAACGCATTGGCGGTGTCCAACCTGGACTTCTGATGCGGGTGTAATACAAATAAAAAAGGCCAACGCTTGCGTTGGCCTTTTTTATTGCGCGGGGACTAAGACGGCGTTTATCAACGCTACAGATTACGGTGCCAACAACAAATCTTGCTCCTGTGCACACAAGGCCAGCAGGAAATCCCATACCACCCGCAGCCTTACCGACTTGTGCAGTTCACGCCGGGTGCTGATCCAGTAGCTTCGTTGCACTGATTCAGCGGGCAGGACGCGTACCAGCTCAGGGTCCTGGCGAGCCATGTAGTTGGGCAGTACAGCAATGCCTAGCCCGGCGCGGGCGGCTTGTTGCTGGGCGATGACACTGGTGCTGCGAAAGGTCACGGTGGGAGTGCGACAAAAATTGTTGAGAAAAAGTAGCTCCTGGCTGAACAGCAAGTCATCGACATAGCCGATCCAATAGTGATTGCTCAGGTCATCCCGGCTTTTCAAGGGAGGTGACCGCTCGAGGTAGTCACGGCTGGCGTATAGCGCAAGGCTGTAGTCAGTGAGTTTACGGGTTATCAACAGGTCGGCATTAGGCCGGTCAAGGTGAATACTGATCTCCGCTTCGCGGTTGAGGATGCTGACGAAACGAGGGACCGCTACCAGCTCTACTTCGAGTCCCGGATAGCTTTCGAACAGACCGCGCAGACGGGATGTGATGAACATGATCCCGATCCCTTCAGTGACGCCGAGGCGAATTTTGCCCAAGGGAGCGATGGCCTGGGTTATTTCTTCCTGGGCCAGCAGTGCCACGTTCTCCATGGCTTCGGCATGTTTGAGTAAGGCTTGCCCGGCGGGGGTCAGTTCATACCCTTGGGCGTGCTGCACAAACAGTGCTGCGCCGAGGTGCTGTTCGATGCTTTCAATATGCCGCGCCACAGTACTGTGGGTGGTATTGAGGCGTTTGGCTGCCGTCAGCAGGCGGCCGCTGCGCTGCAGTTCCAGAAAATACCGCAGGTCATTCCAGTCGAACATTGTCATCCCCTCAATGCCCGTCATCGGCGAGCTGTGCAAAAACGCACAAGCCATGGGTGAAATCGCGCGTTTTCAACTTGAAATTAATCAATAGGATGGCTGAGGACAAGAACAATAAATAAAAGGCGCGAGGTACTCCATGCCATCAGCCAATCAAGTATTTGACTACATCATTGTAGGTGCAGGGCCTGCTGGCTCTGTGCTGGCGAATCGGCTGTCTGCTGATCCCCGGCATAACGTTCTACTGCTCGAAGCCGGCGGAAAAGATAATTACCCTTGGATCCACATCCCGGTGGGTTATCTGTATTGCATCGGTAATCCGCGCACTGACTGGTGCTTTAAAACCGAGGCACAGGCTGGCCTGCAAGGCCGCAGCCTGAGTTATCCAAGGGGCAAGGTGCTGGGTGGTAGCTCCTCGATCAACGGCATGATTTATATGCGTGGCCAAGCGAGTGACTACGACCGTTGGGCCGCTCAAGGGAATACGGGCTGGGCCTGGAACGATGTGCTCCCCCTCTTCAAGCGCAGCCAGAAACACTTCGCGGGTAATAGCGACGTACACGGCAGCGATGGCGAATGGCGGGTTGAACAACAACGTTATAGCTGGCCAATACTGGATGCCTTTCGTGAGGCCGCCGCGCAAAGCGCAATTGAGAGCGTCAGCGACTTCAACACTGGCGACAACCAGGGCTGTGGATATTTTCAGGTCAATCAGCGCCGCGGTGTCCGTTGGAACGCGTCCAAGGCTTTTTTACGGCCTGTGCTCAAACGCCCTAATCTCACCGTATTGACCGATGTTCAGGTGGATAAGGTCTTGCTCAGCCAAGGGCGAGCGACCCACGTCAAGGCCCGCTGGCAGGGCGCTGATCATGCGTTCACGGCGCGCAGAGAGATTGTTCTGTGTGCTGGCGCCATCGGCTCCCCGGGTATTTTGCAGCGCTCGGGCATCGGCCCTCGCCCGCTACTCGAAAGCCTGGGGATAACTGTCCAGCATGAGCTGCCGGGTGTCGGTGGTAACTTGCAGGACCACCTGCAATTGCGGCTGATCTTCAAGTTGACCAAGGCCAGGACGCTGAATCAGGTGGCCAACAGCCTGTGGGGAAAAGTCGGTATGGCCCTGAGATACGCCTATGACCGCAGTGGGCCGCTGGCGATGGCTCCGAGTCAGTTGGGCGCGTTTGTTAAATCCGATCCCGATCAACCTTCTGCCAATTTGCAGTACCACGTTCAGCCGCTGTCGCTTGAGCGTTTTGGCGAGCCACTGCACACCTTCCCGGCGTTCACAGCCTCTGTGTGTAACTTGCGGCCCAAGAGTCGAGGCCGGGTAGATATTCGCTCAGCCAATCCGGATGACGCACCTCTGATTGACCCCAATTACCTGAGCCATCCTGACGATTTAAAGGTCGCAGCAGATGCCATTCGCCTGACCCGGCGCATTGTGGCCAGCCCTGCCCTGCAAGTGTTCAGCCCAGAGGAATACCTCCCGGGCAAAGCTCTGCAAACCGAGCAAGAGCTGTACGAAGCAGCTTCGCGTATCGGTACGACGATTTTTCACCCAGTGGGCACGTGCCGTATGGGGCAGGACGCTCACGCAGTCGTCGATGCTGAGTTACGTGTGCACGGTGTGGCGGGACTGAGAGTGGCGGACGCATCGATCATGCCTGACATTGTGTCGGGCAATACCTGTTCACCTACATTGATGATTGGTGAAAAAGCCGCGCAGTTGATATTGGCAACACCCTTTCATACACAAGAGCAAGAAGCCGGCGTAAGCCGTGCACCAGCAACACCGGTCGCATGAATGTGATCGTGGTTTCGGTCGCAGTCATCCGAAACCGACAGTGGACAACAACAATAATCACTGTGGCCCTAAGGGCTGAGGACATTGAATATGTCGGACTCAATTGCACAAGAGGCTGTCCCCGCCAAGGCGACGACCAGCCGTGAAGAACGAAAGATCATTTTTGCGTCATCCCTCGGGACTGTTTTCGAGTGGTATGACTTTTTCTTGTATGGCGCACTGGCGACCGTTCTCAGCAAGCAATTCTTTGCGGGCGTTAACGACACCACGGCGTTCATCTTTGCCTTGATGGCTTTTGCCGCAGGTTTTTTGGTGCGGCCTTTCGGCGCCCTGGTATTTGGCCGATTGGGTGACATGATCGGGCGAAAATACACCTTCCTCATGACCATCGTACTGATGGGTCTCTCCACCTTTGCCGTCGGCTTGCTCCCCACTTACGCCAGCATAGGCATTGCGGCGCCTATCATGCTCGTGCTGCTGCGCATGCTGCAGGGGTTGGCGCTGGGCGGCGAGTACGGCGGTGCTGCCACTTACGTGGCGGAGCACGCAGCCCCCGGCAAGCGCGGGTTTAATACCAGCTGGATTCAATCCACGGCCACCTTGGGCTTGCTCCTGTCGTTGGTGGTGGTCCTGAGCTGCCGCTACCTGACCGGTGATCAGTTTGAAGTCTGGGGCTGGCGCCTGCCGTTCCTGCTGTCCATCGTGCTGCTGTGCATCTCGACCTGGATCCGCATGAGCATGCACGAGTCGCCCGCGTTCGTGAAAATGAAGGCCGAAGGTAAAACCAGTAAAGCGCCCATTCGTGAATCGTTCGGTAAATGGGAAAACCTCAAGATTGTTCTGATCGCCCTGTTCGGCATTAACGCCGGTCAAGCCGTGACTTTCTATACGGCGCAATTCTATGTGCTGTTCTTTCTGACACAGATGCTCAAGATGGACCCGGCCCAAGCCAACACCTTGCTGATTATCAGCGTGGTGATCGGTGCCCCGTTCTTTATCTTTTTCGGTTGGTTGTCGGACCGTGTAGGACGCAAGCCGATTTTGATGCTCGGACTGCTATTGGCGACGGTGCTGTACTTCCCGTTGTTCAAAGCCCTGAGTTATTACGCCAACCCGCAGATTGATACGGCGAGCCGGCAGTCGCCCATTGTGGTGATGGCTGATCCGTCGACCTGCACCTTCCAGTTCGACCCGGTGGGCAAGGCACGTTTTGACAGCCCTTGCGACAAGGTCAAAACCTTCCTGGTCAAACAAGGCTTGCCGTACACCTCCGAGTCTGCCGAGCCGGGTGCCGAAGTGAAGGTGTCGGTGGGTGAGCAACAGATCACAGGGTTTGACGAAGCGGCGATGCGCGTGGCGATCACTGAGGCGGGCTATCCGGCCAAGGCTGATCCGAGCGCGGTAAACCAGCCTATGGTGGTATTGGTGATGGTGCTGCTGACCCTTATCGCAACCATGACCTATGGGCCGCTGGCAGCGGTGATGGTTGAGCTGTTCCCGACCCGTATCCGCTACACCTCGATGTCCCTGCCCTACCACATCGGTAACGGTTGGTTCGGTGGCTTCCTGCCAACCGTGTCTTTTGCGTTGGTGGTTTACACCGGGGATATTTTCTACGGATTGTGGTACCCGGTGGTGATCACCGGGGTCAGCCTGGTCGTCGGGATGATGTGTCTCAAGGAAACCAAGGACGTAAATATCGACAAGGTCTGACACATGATCAGGAGTGAATGAGGAGAAGGACTGCAAGACACAAAAAAACCGGCATATCAGCCGGTTTTTTTGTGCTTAGAAAAACTTATGCACGTTTTCCATCAAAAGCCATTGTCTAGAAATAAGTATTTAAATCATTAACTTACGGCGTTAATTAGAAAGAAATCCAAAACTTGTGCACAAGTTATCCACAAAACGTCTTAGCTCGTTGTTGTGTCTGCGGGAGCCGCTAAAGGCGGGAGTGAACCCATGTCGCGCTGGGTCTGTTCGTTCCAGGCCTGGACCCGGTCGTTTAGCTCGGCAATCGCCCGTGGACCGGTGCCGTTGGCGTACATTGGCTCGCCAATCACCAGCTCGATCGTTCCGGGTTTTTTAGCCCAGCCAGTCTTGGGCCAGAATTTGCCCGCGTTGTGGGCAATCGGCAATACCGGCAACTCGGCGTTGACTGCCAGTGCCGTCCCCCCCCGGGAGAACTTGCCCACCTGGCCAAATGGCACGCGGGTACCCTCCGGAAAGATCAGTACCCAAATGTTGTCCTTGAGCAGCTCATCACCCTTCTTGGCGATGTGCTTGAGCGCCGCCTTGGGGTTGTCACGGTCAATGGCAATCGGCCGCAGCATGGCCATCGCCCAGCCAAAGAACGGCACATACAGCAGTTCGCGCTTGAGTACCTGGCTTAACGGCTGAAAGTAGGCGGAGAGAAAGAATGTCTCCCAGGTACTTTGGTGATTGGCCAGAATCACGCAAGGTTGCTGCGGAATGTTTTCAGCGCCCTTTACCTCAACGTGAATGTTCAGAAACACCCGCGTCAGCCAGAGTGCACAGCGGCACCAGTACACGTTAATGAACCGATAGCGCGCACGAAAAGGCAGGAAAGGAGCGATAAAAAAGCTCAGCGAGCACCACAGCAGAGAACTGGTGCCCAGCAGCAGGTAAAAGAAGAAGGTTCTGATGGCCTGCAGGATCGACATAGCGGCTTTTACCGTTGCGTAATAAGACACGCCTGAACTGGCCCGTGCACGATGTGCCAACGAGCGTTCAAGCCTGTTTTATTTGTGGATAAGGTCTGCGGCAATTGCCGCCAGATCGTCAAATATTAGGGTATTTACCGGCAATTCTTTAGCCAACGTTTGTAGGCCTTTTCCGGTTTTTACCAAAACTGGCTGAGCATCGACGGCTTGCGCAGCCTGCAAGTCACCCAAACTGTCACCGACAAACCAACATCCGGCCAAATCAGCGCCGTAATGCGCGGCAATAGTCTGCAACATGCCTGGTTTTGGCTTGCGGCATGCGCAGCCTTCATCGGGACCGTGCGGGCAATACACCACCAGGCCAAGCTCACCCCCCTGCTCGGCCACTAGCGAGCGTAAACGCTCGTGCATGGCCTCCAGGGTGGCGACATCGTAGTAACCGCGGGCAATGCCGGACTGGTTGGTCGCGACGGCGACCGTCCAGCCCGCTTTGCTCAACTGCGCGATGGCCTCAATCGAGCCGGGAAGTGGAATCCACTCCTCGACAGACTTGATGTAAGCGTCGGAGTCGAAATTGATCACTCCGTCCCGATCGAGAATCAGCAGTTTCAACAGTCGCTCCTTAGCCCAGCAGTGAAATATCGGCCACGCCGAGGAACAGACCGCGCAAACGCGCCAACAGCGCGTAACGGTTGGCTCGTACGCTGGCGTCTTCAGCGTTGATCATCACCGCATCGAAGAACGCGTCCACTGGCTCGCGCAACGCGGCCAGACGGGTCAGTGCTTCGTTGTACTGACGGGCTGCGGCCATTGGCTGTACCGCTTCGTCAGCCTTCTGGATGGCTGAGTACAAGGAGAACTCGCTGGCGTTATCAAAGAACTTGGCTTCGACCTGAGTCGAAACTTTGCCTTCAACCTTGCTCAGCAGGTTCGACACACGCTTGTTGACGGCAGCCAGTGCAGCCGCTTCCGGCAATTGACGGAATGCTTGCACGGCCTGCACGCGCTGATCGAAGTCCAGCGCCGAAGTCGGCTGCAAGGCACGCACCGACAGGTAAGTGGCGACGTCGACACCTTCGTCTTCGTAGCGAGCACGCAGACGGTCGAAGATGAACTCCAGCACCTGATCAGCCAAACCGGCCGGCTTGATCTTGGCCCCGAAAGCGGTGACAGCGAAGTTCACGGCTTCTGTCAGGTCGAGGTCGAGCTTTTTGTCGATCAGGATCCGCAGGATGCCCAACGCTGCACGACGCAGTGCGTACGGGTCTTTGCTGCCGGTAGGCAGCATGCCGATACCGAAAATCCCGACCAGTGTGTCGAGCTTGTCAGCAATGGCCACTGCAGCACCGGTCAGGGTGGCAGGCAACTCTGCGCCAGCACCACGCGGCATGTACTGCTCGTTCAGGGCCAGGGCGACATCTTCTGGCTCGCCATCGTTAAGGGCGTAGTAGTAACCGGCGATACCTTGCATCTCCGGGAACTCACCCACCATCTCGGTGGCCAGGTCGCATTTGGACAGCAAGCCGGCACGCGCTGCGCGCTGCGCATCGCCACCAATACGCGGGGCTATGAACGCCGCGAGTTTGGAGACCCGCTCGGCCTTGTCGAAGACGCTGCCTAGTTGAGCCTGGAACACGACGTTTTGCAGGCGCAAGTTGAAGGTTTCGAGCTTTTGCTTCTTGTCTTGCTTGAAGAAGAACTCAGCATCAGTCAGACGTGGGCGAACCACTTTCTCGTTACCCGAGATGATTTGCTGCGGATCTTTGCTGTCGATGTTGGCCACTGTAATGAAGCGCGGCAACAACTTGCCATCTACGTCCAGCAGGCAGAAATACTTCTGGTTGTCCTGCATGGTAGTGATCAGGGCTTCTTGCGGTACATCCAGGAAGCGCTCTTCAAACGAGCACACCAGCGGCACCGGCCATTCAACCAACGCGGTCACTTCGTCGAGCAGGCTTGGCGGTACGATTGCAGTCCCTTCCTGCATCGTGGCCAATTCGGCCACGCGCTTGGAGATCAGCTCGCGGCGCTCGCTGAAGTCTGCCAGTACGTGCGCTTTGCGCAGGTCTTCGAGGTAGTTGGCCGGAGCGCTGATGCGTACGCTTTCCGGGTGATGGAAGCGGTGACCACGGGAGTCGCGACCCGCTTTTTGCGCAAGGATCGTGCAGTCGATGACTTCATCGCCCAACAGCATGACCAGCCATTGGGTCGGACGCACGAACTCGACCTTGCGTGCACCCCAGCGCATGCGCTTGGGAATCGGCAGGTCATTGAGCGAGTCTTCAACAATGGTCGGCAGCAGGCTGGCCGTCGGCTTGCCGACGATTACCTGGCTGAAACGCAGTTTTGGACCGCTTTGGTCGATTTCGCTCAGGTCAACACCGCACTTTTTGGCAAAGCCAAGGGCTGCCTGGGTCGGGTTGCCTTCAGCATCGAATGCGGCCTGACGCGGCGGGCCGTCGATGTTGATGCTGCGGTCCGGCTGCTGGGTTTCGAGCTGGGTCAGGAGCACGGCCAGACGGCGCGGCGCGGCGTAAACTTTTTTCGCGCTGAAGTTCAGCCCCGAGGCTTGCAGGCCTTTTTCAATCCCGGCCAGGAATGCATCAGCCAGGGTATTGAGGGCTTTTGGCGGCAGTTCTTCAGTGCCAAGTTCAACCAGAAAATCTTGAGCACTCATTGTGCAGCCTCCAACTTAGCCAACACTTCATCACGCAAATCAGGTGGAGCCATCGGGAAGCCGAGCTTGGCGCGAGCTTCGAGATACGCCTGAGCCACCGAACGGGCCAAGGTACGCACACGCAGGATGTACTGTTGACGCGCGGTCACGGAAATGGCCCGGCGTGCATCCAGCAAGTTGAAGGTGTGGGACGCCTTGAGCACCATCTCGTAGCTTGGCAACGGCAGCGGCTGGTCAAGTTCGATCAGGCGCTTGGCTTCACTTTCATAGAAATCGAACAGCTCGAACAGCTTGTCGACGTTGGCGTGTTCGAAGTTGTAAGTCGACTGCTCGACTTCGTTCTGATGGAACACATCGCCGTAGGTGACTTTGCCGAACGGGCCGTCAGTCCAGACCAGGTCGTAGACGGAGTCCACACCCTGCAGGTACATCGCCAGACGCTCCAGGCCGTAGGTGATTTCACCTGTAACCGGATAGCACTCAATGCCGCCTACTTGCTGGAAGTAGGTGAACTGCGTGACTTCCATACCGTTGAGCCAGATTTCCCAGCCCAGCCCCCAGGCGCCCAGTGTTGGCGACTCCCAGTTGTCTTCCACGAAGCGAATGTCGTGCACCAGCGGGTCAAGGCCGATGTGCTTCAGCGAGCCCAGATACAGCTCTTGAAAGTTAGGCGGATTGGGCTTCAATACCACCTGGAACTGGTAGTAGTGCTGTAGACGGTTCGGGTTTTCGCCGTAGCGGCCGTCAGTCGGGCGGCGACTGGGCTGCACATAAGCGGCGTTCCAGGTTTCTGGGCCCAGAGAGCGCAAAAACGTGGCGGTATGGAAAGTGCCGGCGCCTACTTCCATATCGTAGGGCTGAAGCACCACACAACCTTGCTCGGCCCAGTATTGCTGGAGGGCGAGGATCAAGTCTTGGAAGGTACGCACTGCTGGCGTAGGCTGGCTCACAAATTCACCTGTTTCTTGGGCTGCGATTTAAAGAGCGGGAGTATACCCGATTCGGTCGCGCCTCCACCTCTTGGAGCCTACATGGCACGTTGTTTCTGGTGTTCAGATGACCCGCTGTATGCGGCTTATCACGATCAAGAGTGGGGCGTGCCGTTGCGCGATGCGCATCAGCTCTTCGAGTTGTTATTGCTTGAAGGGTTCCAGGCCGGGTTGTCCTGGATCACGGTATTAAAGAAACGCGAGCACTATCGCAAGGTCATGTTCGGCTTTGACGTACAGCGTTTGGCCGTCATGAGCGATGCCGAAATAGAAGCACTGATGCTCGATCCGGGGATCATTCGTAACCGCCTTAAAATCACGGGCGCACGCCGCAATGCCCAGGCCTGGCTGGCGTTGCAGGACCCGGTCGGGTTTTTATGGTCGTTTGTAGGAGGCCAACCCAAGATTAATCGCTTCACAGAACGCCACGAGTTCCCGGCCGTCACCCCAGAGGCTGAGGCCATGAGCAAAGCACTGAAAAAAGCCGGATTTACGTTCGTCGGGCCGACTATTTGCTACGCCTTTATGCAGGCCAGCGGCATGGTCATGGACCACGCCACCACCTGTGACCGCTACGCCGAACTGGCCAACGGCGGTTAGAATGTTGGCCTGATGTGAACCCCTGTAGCCGCTGCCGAAGGCTGCGATAAGGTTCGTAGAACCTTTAACAGCGAGGCTGCTGTGAAATCTATCGCAGCCTCGTTCCTCGTCAGCGGCTACATAAGCCGTATTGTTTTTTAATGGGAAAACCCTGTGGAAAAGTTTAAAGGCGCCTTGCTGGTCGGGGCTTTGCGATTATTTGCCATGCTCCCGTGGGGGGCGGTGCAACGCGTGGGGTCGGCCATCGGCTGGCTGATGTGGAAACTGCCCAACCGCTCACGGGATGTGGTGCGCATCAACCTGGCCAAATGCTTCCCCGAGATGGACCCTGTGGCCCGCGAACAATTGGTTGGTCAGAGCCTCAAGGACATTGGGAAAAGCCTGACCGAGAGCGCTTGCGCCTGGATCTGGCCGGCCCAGCGTTCGATTGAACTGGTGCGTGAAGTCGAAGGCCTGGACGTGCTCAAAGAAGCGCTGGCCTCGGGCAAGGGCGTGGTCGGCATCACCAGCCACCTGGGCAACTGGGAAGTGCTCAACCACTTCTATTGCAGCCAGTGCAAACCGATCATTTTCTACCGTCCACCCAAGCTCAAGGCTGTGGACGAATTACTGCGCAAGCAACGGGTTCAACTGGGCAACCGTGTGGCGGCGTCGACCAAAGAAGGCATTTTGAGTGTCATCAAGGAAGTGCGCAAAGGTGGCCAGGTGGGCATCCCGGCCGACCCGGAACCGGCAGAATCGGCCGGTATTTTCGTGCCGTTTCTGGGCACCATGGCGCTGACCAGCAAATTTGTGCCGAACATGCTGGCGGGTGGCAAAGCGGTGGGGGTTTTCCTGCATGCCTTGCGCCTGCCGGATGGCTCGGGTTTCAAAGTGATCCTCGAGGCCGCGCCCGAAGCCATGTACAGCACTGACACCGAAACGTCCTGCGCTGCGATGAGCCAAGTGGTCGAGAAATACGTGCGGGCTTACCCGAGCCAGTACATGTGGAGCATGAAACGCTTTAAAAAGCGTCCTGCCGGCGAAGCGCGCTGGTACTGATACCCCACAAACCCCTGTAGGAGCGAGCTTGCTCGCGATGGCATCACCCCGGTTACACCCCGGTCTGCATGGCGAGCAAGCTCGCTCCTACAGGTATTTACGGCTGCTTATCCAGCTTTTTCAAAAACACCGTCATTTCTTTTTCGGCCTGCTTATCGCCGTGGGCCTGTGCCGCTGCAATCCCCTGTTCCCACGCCGTACGGGCCGCCGCTCGATCACCTGAGGCCAGATGCGCCTTGCCCAGCAGCTTCCAGGCCGCCGAATACTTGGGGTCAAACCCCACGCAACGTTGCAGATGCTCCGCTGCCTTGAGGTTATCCCCAAGGTCTAGATATCCCTTGCCCAAACCAAAGCGCAGCAGTGAGTTATCCACACCCTTGGCCAGCATTTTTTCCAGTGAGTCGAGCATGTGAGTCTCCGGCGAATGCTTAGAAAAAGCTCAATCCTACGTGGAACAGCTTCTCAACGTCGCGAATGTGCTTTTTATCCACAAGGAACAAGATCACGTGGTCGCCAGCGTTGATCACTGTGGCGTCGTGGGCAATCAATACTTCTTCGTCGCGGATGATGGCGCCAATCGTGGTGCCCGGCGGCAAGTGAATGGCGCCAATGCTGCGCCCGATGACCTTGCTTGATTTCGAGTCCCCGTGAGCAATGGCTTCGATGGCCTCGGCTGCCCCCCGGCGCAGGGAGTGAACGCTGACGATGTCGCCTCGGCGCACGTGGGCCAGCAAGGTGCCGATGGTCGCCAGCTGTGGGCTGATTGCAATGTCGATTTCCCCACCCTGGATTAAATCCACGTAGGCCGGGTTGTTGATGATGGTCATCACTTTCTTTGCGCCCAAACGCTTGGCCAGCAGCGACGACATGATGTTGGCTTCGTCATCGTTGGTCAGGGCCAAAAACAGGTCGGCGTCAGCGATGTTTTCTTCGAGCATCAGGTCGCGGTCCGAAGCACTGCCCTGCAGCACCACAGTGCTATCAAGGGTGTCGGACAAGTAGCGACAGCGAGCAGGGCTCATCTCGATGATCTTGACCTGATAGCGGCTTTCGATGGCCTCGGCCAAGCGCTCGCCGATCTGGCCGCCACCGGCAATTACGATGCGCTTGTAGCTTTCATCCAGGCGGCGCATTTCGCTCATGACTGCACGAATATTGTCCTTGGCTGCGATGAAAAACACTTCATCGTCAGCCTCAATGACCGTGTCGCCCCGAGGTGTGATTGGCCTGTCGCGTCGGAAAATGGCTGCAACCCGTGTATCTACATTCGGCATGTGCTCGCGCAGCTGGCGTAGTTGCTGGCCGATCAACGGGCCGCCGTAGTAGGCCTTGACCGCTACCAGCTGCGCCTTGCCTCCGGCAAAGTCGATCACTTGCAGCGCGCCCGGGTGCTCGATCAGGCGTTTGATGTAGTTGGTTACCACTTGTTCAGGGCTGATTAGCACGTCCACCGGGATCGCGTCGTTGTCGAACAGCTCCTCGCCACGGGTCAGGTACGCCGACTCGCGCACCCGGGCAATTTTGGTCGGGGTGTGAAACAGCGTATAGGCCACCTGACATGCAACCATGTTGGTTTCATCGCTGTTGGTCACCGCGACCAGCATGTCGGCGTCATCCGCACCTGCCTGGCGCAGTACATTGGGCAGCGAAGCGCGCCCCTGAATCGTGCGGATATCCAGGCGATCACCGAGGTCACGCAAGCGGTCGCCATCGGTATCGACCACCGTAATGTCATTGGCCTCACTGGCCAAATGTTCTGCCAGCGAACCGCCGACTTGTCCTGCGCCGAGGATGATGATTTTCATGCCGTCATTCCCTAATCAAACCGGTTCGGTCAGCTGCGTGCGGCAGCAATTTTGATCAATTTGGCGTAATAGAAGCCGTCATGCCCGCCCTCTTGTGCCAGCAACTGACGTCCATGAGGTTGCTTGATGCCGAACTGGCCGGCGATATCCAGTTCCCGGGAGCCCGGCGTGCGAGCGAGAAAGGCTTCAATCACTTCGGTGTTTTCGGTCGGCAAGGTCGAGCAAGTGGCATAGAGCAAGATGCCACCGACTTCCAGCGTAGGCCACATGGCGTCCAGCAGCTCGCCTTGCAGGGTCGCGAGCGCAGCAATGTCATCTGGCTGGCGAGTCAGCTTGATGTCCGGATGGCGACGAATCACCCCGGTTGCCGAGCAGGGTGCATCGAGCAAAATACGCTGGAATGGCTTGCCGTCCCACCAGGTCGCGGTGTCGCGGCCATCGGCAGCAATCAGCTCGGCGCTCAGGCCCAGGCGCTCAAGGTTTTCGCGTACGCGCACCAGGCGTTTGGCTTCCAGATCGACTGCCACCACACCCGCCAGTGCGGGTTCGACTTCAAGAATGTGGCATGTCTTGCCGCCGGGCGCGCAGCAGGCGTCAAGCACACGCTGGCCCGGTGCCAGATCCAGCAGGTCGGCGGCCAATTGCGCGGCTTCATCCTGCACGCTGATCCAGCCTTCGGCAAAGCCTGGCAGATTACGCACATCGCACGCCTCGGCGAGGACAATGCCATCCTGACTGTAGGTGCACGGCTGTGCTTCGGTGCCCGCCTCGGTCAGCAACTGCAGGTAAGCATCGCGGGTGTGATGACGGCGATTGACTCGCAGAATCATGGGCGGGTGAGCGTTGTTGGCTGCGCAAATGGCTTCCCATTGCTCAGGCCAAAAGGCCTTCAGGGATTTTTGCAGCCAGCGCGGGTGCGCGGTGCGCACGACCGGGTCGTGCTCCAGCTCGACCAGCAAGGCTTCGCTTTCGCGCTGTGCATTGCGCAACACGGCATTGAGCAGACCTTTGGCCCACGGCTTTTTCAGCTTGTCGGCACAGCCCACGGTTTCGCCAATGGCCGCGTGCGCAGGAATACGGGTGTAGAGCAGTTGATACAAGCCGACCAGCAGCAGTGCTTCAACGTCAGCATCCGCCGCTTTGAATGGTTTTTGCAGCAACTTGTTGGCCAACGCTGACAAGCGCGGCTGCCAGCGGGCCGTACCGAAAGCCAGGTCTTGGGTCAGGCCGCGATCACGCACCTCAACCTTGTCCAGTTGCAGCGGCAACGAGCTGTTAAGCGAGGCTTTACCGTTCAATACTGCGGTCAGTGCCTTGGCGGCGGCCAGACGAGGATTCATTGGGCGCTTTCCGTGTGACCGAGGGTGATGCCGACGGCGAACTTCTCACGGCGACTGTTGAAAAAATCGCTGAAGTTCAGTGCTTTGCCGCCGGGCAATTGCAGCCGGGTCAGGCACAAGGCACCTTCACCACAGCCGACGATCAGGCCGTCCTTGCTTGCCGCCAGAATTTGCCCTGGGGCGCCGCTCGCCTCCGCCAATGTGGCGCCGAGCACTTTCAGGGCTTCGCCATTGAGGGTGCTGTGGCAAATCGGCCACGGGTTAAAGGCGCGAATCAGACGCTCCAGTTCGATGGCGGGACGGTTCCAGTCGATGCGGGCTTCGTCTTTGTTCAGCTTGTGGGCATAAGTGGCCAGGCTGTCGTCCTGCACTTCTCCCTGCAGCGTGCCGGCGGCCAGACCGGCAATGGCCTGGATCACGGCAGGCGGGCCCAGTTCGGCCAAGCGGTCATGCAAGCTGCCGCCCGTGTCA
The DNA here is from genome assembly GCF_900475285.1 of Pseudomonas taetrolens. Lineage (NCBI taxonomy): Bacteria > Pseudomonadati > Pseudomonadota > Gammaproteobacteria > Pseudomonadales > Pseudomonadaceae > Pseudomonas > Pseudomonas taetrolens. Next base: position 20,559 of record NZ_LS483370.1, read on the forward strand.
TGGGCACTGATCGCAGTGACGGATTTGAGCAGCATCGGGCCGGTGTCCAGGCCAGCCTCCATGCGCATTACCGTTACGCCGCTCTCACGGTCGCCGGCTTCAATGGCGCGCTGGATCGGGGCGGCACCGCGCCAGCGTGGCAGCAACGATGCATGGCTGTTGATGCAGCCCAGGCGGGGAATGTCGAGCACCACTTGCGGCAGGATCAGGCCGTAAGCGACCACCACCAGCAAGTCGGGTTGCAGCGCGGCCAGGTCGGCCTGGGCCTCTGGCGCACGCAGCGTGGGCGGCTGCATCACGACAATATTGTGTTCAAGCGCCAGTTGTTTGACCGGGCTTGGCATCAGCTTTTGCCCGCGCCCGGCCGGACGATCCGGTTGGGTGTAGACCGCGACGATCTCGTACGGGCTGTCGAGCAGCGCCTTGAGGTGTTCGGCGGCGAATTCTGGGGTGCCAGCAAAGACGATGCGCAGTGGCTCAGTCATGAATTACTCACTTGGAATGAAGTGCGCGGGAACAATCCCGGCCTGGAAACCATCGCGGGCAAGCCCGCTCCTGCAACCGGTGCAGAAGCGGGCTTGCCCGCGATGTGCCATGTAAAGGTCGATCAAGCGTTCTGGCGGTGCAGTTTTTCCAGCTTCTTCTTGATGCGGTCACGCTTGAGCGTAGACAGATAATCGACGAAGAGCTTGCCGTTGAGGTGGTCGCATTCATGTTGAATGCACACCGCCAGCAGGCCTTCGGCGATCATTTCGAACGGTTTTCCGTCACGGTCCAGCGCGTTGATTTTCACACGCTGTGGACGGTCAACGTTTTCGTAGTAGCCCGGTACCGAAAGGCAGCCTTCCTGGTACTGGTCCATCTCGTCGGTCAGGGTTTCGAACTCGGGGTTGATGAAAACCATTGGTTCGCTGCGGTCTTCGCTCAGGTCCATGACCACGATGCGTTTATGGACGTTGACCTGAGTCGCTGCCAGGCCGATGCCTGGCGCCTCGTACATGGTTTCAAACATGTCTTCGATCAACTGACGGACTTCGTCGTCCACAACCGCCACGGGTTTGGCGATAGTGCGCAGTCGCGAGTCTGGGAATTCGAGGATGTTTAAAATGGCCATAGGCGTTATAGCTGCACTGTATGAAAGATTGAAAACGGTTGTCAGGTGGTCCTGAGGACTCGGGCAACCTGTGCAAAACGTCTCTTTCAGAGAGAATCCGATCGGATTCAGGCGTTTCACGCGAGCACACATAATAAAGGGATTCACCCGCGGATGAAACGACTAGTCGCCGGGCTGCACGTGGCGTACGCATGAGGTTGTCGGGTGTCGCAATTTGAAACCAACGATCGCAGTCCATTCGAGACGTTCAACTAAGGTTGGGTTTCCAGGCGCTATTTCAAGAACCGCTCAAGCGCTCAAGCTGACGTTTGCGAGCATTTTCCGAACAACTTGTTAACAGACTTATCCACAGCTTGTTCCATTGGCTGAAGCGCCGTAACCGATCAAGGATGCTCCCATGCCGCTGTCTGAAATTTCACCCGCCGAGCTGGAAGCCCGCTTGCGTTTGCAGCGTTTGCCCGAGGTGGGCCCGCGTCGCTATTACACCTTGTTCAGTGCCTTTGGTTCGGCCAGTTCGGCGCTCTGTGCACCTGCCACTGCATGGCGGGCGCTGGGGCTGCCGGCGGTCTGTGCCGAAGCGCGCCGCAGTCCTCAGGTTCGTGACGGCGCCAGCGCTGCATTGCGCTGGCTTGAGGGCTCCAGCCAACATCTGTTGTTACACGACCAGCCCGATTACCCGGGCTTGTTGGGTGAACTCAGCGATGCTCCGCCGTTGTTATTCGTCGCGGGCGAGCCTTCGATTCTGGAGAAGCCGCAACTGGCAATGGTGGGTAGCCGACGTGCCTCCAGGCCGGGGCTGGACACCACAGCAGCCTTTTCCCGTTGCCTGGCGGGGGCAGGTTTTGTGATTACCAGCGGCCTCGCGCTCGGCGTCGATGGTGCTGCCCATCACGCGGCGCTGGAGGCTGGCGGACAGACAGTGGGTGTCCTTGGCACGGGGCTGCAAAAACTTTATCCACAGCGCCATCGCGCTCTGGCGGACGCGATGATTGCCAGTGGCAGCGCAGTGGTGTCGGAGTTCCCGCTGGATGCCGGGCCGCTGGCGGGGAATTTCCCGCGACGTAACCGAATCATCAGCGGTTTATCGTTGGGTGTATTGGTGGTTGAAGCCAGTGTGGCCAGTGGTTCACTGATCACTGCGCGTCTGGCTGCAGAGCAAGGTCGCGAGGTGTACGCCATCCCGGGGTCGATTCATCACCCCGGCGCACGCGGCTGCCACCAGTTGATTCGTGAAGGTGCCACCTTGGTCGAAACCGTTGAACACATCCTCGAAGGCTTGCAGGGCTGGCGCTCAATGCCGTTAACCACTGCTGATCTGTTTACGCCAAGTTGTCATCCGTTAGTGCAATTGTTGCAGGCTGCGCCCTGCACCACTGAAGCGCTGGTCAGCGCCAGCGGTTGGGAGTTACCGCAATTGTTGGCGGCCTTGACCGAACTTGAGCTGCAAGGGCACGTGGTGCTGGAGGGCGGGCGTTGGTTTGCCCGCGCCAGCTAAGTACACTGCACACAGGACATATCTGGAGACTCTGAATGATCAGCACCTGGCGCGTACAGCAAGCCGCAACAGCCATTCGCGCAGGCGCGGTAATTGCCTACCCGACCGAAGCGGTGTGGGGATTGGGTTGCGACCCGTGGAACGAAGAGGCCGTTGAGCGTTTGCTGGCGATCAAGTCGAGACCTGTGGATAAAGGCCTGATTTTGGTGGCTGACAACATTCACCAGTTCGACTTCCTGTTTGAGGATTTCCCGCAGGACTGGATTGACCGCATGGCCAGCACCTGGCCGGGGCCGAATACCTGGTTGGTACCTCATCAGCAATTGTTGCCCGAGTGGATCACCGGGGTTCATGACACCGTGGCATTGCGCGTGAGTGATCACCCGCTGGTGCGTGACCTGTGTTCGCTGGTGGGGCCGCTTGTGTCGACCTCGGCCAACCCGGCGGGCTTGCCGGCGGCGCGTACGCGGCTCAAGGTTGAGCAGTATTTCCGGGGCCAGATCGACCACGTGTTGGGCGGCAACCTGGGAGGACGTAAAAATCCGAGCCTGATTCGTGATCTGGCCACCGGCAAGGTTGTGCGCCCGGCGTAACCTGATTCTGTAGCAGTTGCCGAAGGCTACGTCCGATTGCGCAGCGATCGTAAAACCAGGCTATGCGATGTTCCTGTAAAATCGCACGATCTGATTTTACGACGGCTTCGCCGTTGGACGCAGCCTCCGGCAGCTGCTACGAATTTCAATCAAGGCAGCAAAATCGTCGACCCTGTGGTGCGGCGTGCCGACAATTCGGTCTGTGCCTTGGCCGCTTCGCTCAGCGAAAAGCGCTGGCTGATATCAACCTTGACCTTGCCGCTACGGATCATCGCGAATAACTCGTCGGCCATCGCTTGCAGGTTCTCAGCGTTATTGGCGTAGCTCGCCAGCGTCGGGCGGGTGACGTACAGCGAGCCCTTCTGCGACAAAATCCCCAGGTTCACTCCGGTAACTGCACCTGAAGCATTGCCAAAGCTGACCATCAGCCCGCGGGGTGCCACGCAGTCGAGGGAGGTAAGCCACGTGTCTTTGCCAACACCGTCGTAGACCACCGGGCATTTCTTGCCATCGGTCAGCTCCAGCACTCGTTGGGCCACATCTTCATGGCTGTAATCGATGGTCGCCCACGCGCCCAGCGCTTTGGCGTGTGCTGCTTTTTCTGCGGAGCTGACCGTGCCGATCAACTTGACGCCCAGGGCTTTGGCCCATTGGCAGGCCAGTGAGCCAACGCCTCCTGCGGCGGCGTGAAACAGGATGGTTTCGCCCCCTTTGAGTTCATAGGTCTGACGCAGCAAGTACTGTACCGTCAGCCCCTTGAGCATTACGGCGGCGGCTTGCTCGAACGAAATATCGTCGGGCAGCTTCACCAGATTCGCGGCAGGCAGGACATGCACATCGCTGTAAGCCCCGAGTGGGCCTGTGCCATAGGCAACGCGGTCACCGACTTTGAAGGTGTTCACTTCACTGCCCACCGCCTCAACGATGCCCGCCCCTTCATTACCCAGGCCCGATGGCAACTCAGGCAGCGGGTACAGGCCACCACGGAAATAGGTATCGATGAAATTCAGACCAATGGCCTGATTGCGCACCTGCACCTGCTGCGGGCCCGGCTCGGCCGGTTGGAAGTCGACATACTCAAGCACTTCAGGGCCGCCATGGGCCCGAAACTGGATACGTTTAGCCATCTGCACTGTCCTCGCTCATTTCACGAAGGCTCTATCCAACGCTGAAGCGTGACCTTCGTCAACTGCGATGAGGTGGGGTGCGGTGTTATGCTAGCGGCCCTTTGCCGCCGGCCCCGCTCTGAACGAAGTGCCGCGTCGCTTTGCCCGATTAAGGTGATGTCATGACTACCCGCACCGAGGCCGTAAAAGCCTACCTGCTCGACCTTCAAGATCGCATTTGCAACGCTCTGCAAATCGAAGATGGCGGCACGCATTTTGTTGAAGATGCGTGGGAACGCCCGGCGGGCGGCGGTGGCCGTACCCGGGTGATCGAAAACGGCAAGGTGATTGAAAAGGGTGGGGTTAACTTTTCTCACGTATTTGGCAGCGGTTTGCCTCCATCCGCCAGTGCCCACCGCCCTGAACTGGCGGGCCGGGGCTTTGAAGCCCTGGGTGTGTCGCTGGTGATCCACCCGCACAACCCGCATGTACCGACGTCCCACGCCAACGTACGTTTTTTCATCGCAGAAAAAGAAGGTGAAGAACCTGTCTGGTGGTTTGGCGGTGGCTTTGACCTCACGCCGTACTACGCCGTTGAAGAGGACTGCGTGCATTGGCATCGAGTGGCCGAGCAGGCATGTGCACCGTTTGGCGCCGATGTGTATCCGCGCTACAAGGCCTGGTGCGACACGTATTTCCACATCAAGCACCGCAACGAGCCCCGTGGTATCGGCGGTTTGTTCTTTGATGACCTGAACGAGTGGGATTTCGACACCTGCTTCGCCTTTATTCGTGCCATTGGCGACGCCTATATCGACGCTTACCTGCCGATTGTTCAGCGCCGCAAAGCCACGGAATACACAGCCCTGCAGCGTGAATTCCAAGAGTTCCGCCGTGGGCGCTACGTGGAGTTCAACCTGGTCTACGACCGTGGCACCTTGTTTGGCCTGCAATCGGGGGGACGTACCGAGTCGATCTTGATGTCGTTGCCGCCGCAGGTTCGCTGGGGTTATGACTGGAAGGCCGAGCCGGGTAGCGAAGAAGCGCGCCTCACCGACTATTTCCTGCAAGACCGCGACTGGTTAGCCAACGCCTGATATCGCCCGAGGAGCCTGCCTGATGGACCGTTACGTCGTTTTTGGTAACCCGATTGCCCACAGCAAATCCCCGGTATTGCACCGCCTGTTTGCCGAGCAAACCGGTCAGGTCATGCAGTACGACACCCTGCTCGCGCCGCTGGAGGATTTTGCCGGCTGTGCCGCTGCTTTTTTCCAGCAAGGACGAGGCGCCAATGTGACGGTTCCTTTCAAGGAGGAGGCGTATCGCCTGGCCAGCCAACTGACCGACCGGGCCCAGCGGGCGGGCGCGGTCAACACACTGAGCAAGCAGGCCGATGGCCGCTTGCTGGGGGATAACACCGACGGTGCCGGCCTGGTTCGTGATCTGACCGTGAATGCGGGTTTTAGCCTCAAGGGCAAACGCATTCTGGTCCTGGGTGCGGGCGGTGCAGTGCGCGGCGCTCTGGAGCCATTATTGGCCGAGGGCCCTGCTTCTGTGACCATCGCCAACCGCACGGTTGAGAAGGCCGAAGTACTGGCTGAGCTGTTCTGTGACCTGGGGCCAGTAGCGGCCAGCGGATTTGACTGGCTGCATGAGCCGGTGGATTTGATCATCAATGCCACCTCGGCCAGCCTCGCAGGCGAAGTGCCGCCGATTGCCGGCAGTTTGATCGAACCGGGCAAAACCCTGTGTTACGACATGATGTATGGCAAAGACCAGACGCCTTTTTGCGCGTGGGCTGCGGCACAGGGTGCGGGTCAGGTCATGGATGGGTTGGGGATGCTGGCCGAACAGGCCGCCGAAGCGTTTTATCTGTGGCGTGGCGTGCGCCCGGACACCGGGCCGGCGCTGGTCGAGTTGCGCAGGTTGTTAGCCCAATAACTTCTGCAGGAGCGAGCACGCTCGCTCCTGCAAGGTGGGTCATCAAGTCTCGAACTGTATCGGGCACTTATCGGGGCCCTCGAGTTTCCTCAACTCTTCAATGACCTGCGGCCTGGCCCGGCGCAGTGTCAGACTGCGGCCCAATCCTCGCAGTCGTCGCGCTTCCTGATGCAGCATTTCAACCCCCGAATAATCGATGAAGTTGATGTGCTGCGCGTCGATGACCACCAGCGAGCCCTGACTACGCTGCAAGCGCACCTGCAAGTAATGGCTGGCGCCGAAAAAAATCGAACCGCCCACCCGCAGGATTTCCTCGTCACCTTCGTGCCACTGCTGAATGCGCGGTCGTGACGTGCGTTTCAGATAGAAAAACAGCGAGGCCAGTACCCCGGCATAAATCGCCGTCTGCAGTTCCAGCAGCAAGGTCGCAACACAGGTCAGCGCCATCACCACAAACTCGGGACGGCTGACCCGCCACAACCCGGCAATCGCCCGGCTGTCCACCAGTCCCCAACTGATCAGCAGAATACTGGCGGCCATCGCCGGGATTGGAATATGCGCGATCAGGGTGGCTCCGGTGACCGCAAATAATGCCACCCAGAGTGCTGAAAACACGCCGGCCAGCGGTGAACGCGCGCCCCCTTCGTAGCTCAGCCCGGAGCGGGTGAACGAGCCGGAAGACAGGTAGCCCGAGAACAGGGCGCCCACCACGTTGGACAAACCCTGTGCGCGTACCTCCTGATTGGCATCGAGCATCTGTTGCGAGCGTGCGGCTAACGAGCGGGCAATCGACAAACTGGTGACCAGCCCCAGCATGCCCACCGCCACGGCGCTGGGCAGCAACCGCAGGACGGTTTCAACATCCAGTTTCAGCGGGCTGAACGGTGGCAAACGGCCGACAAACGATTGCACCCGATGTACATGCCCGAATACCTGAGGCAACAGCCATACGATCAGGCTGGCGAGCACCAGCGTGATCAACAGGGTCGGCCAGCGTGGCCGCCAGCGTTTGAGTGCAACCCCCAGCAGCAATGTGGCGAGCCCCAACCCCAGCGAGGCGCCATCCCATTCACGTACATGCGCCGATAAGCTCAGCAGACTATCGAGTGCTGTGGCCTGGCTGGGTACATTGATCCCCAGCACATTGGGCAGTTGCCCCAAGGCAATGACCACCGCCGCGCCCAAGGTGAAGCCGAGCACCACCGAGTGCGAAACAAAATTGGCCAGCGCGCCAAATTTCAGCATCCCCAGTAGCCACTGAAACACCCCGGCCAGAAACGTCAGGAGCAAAATCAGGCCGATATAATCCTGGCTGCCGGGCACCGCCAGTGGGCTGACACTGGCATACAGCACGATAGAAATCGCCGCCGTCGGGCCGCAAATCAAATGCCATGACGAACCCCACAGGCACGCGATGATGACGGGCACAATCGCCGCGTATAACCCGTACTCAGGGGGTAGCCCGGCGATCAGCGCATACGCGATGGACTGTGGCAGTGCCAGTACGGCGCCACTGAGGCCCACCAGCGCATCGCGACTGATGCTGAAACGCGTCTGTTTGGGCAGCCAGGTTAAAAAAGGCAGCCAGCGTTGGCTTTTGGGCCGAGCCATGTATCCCTCATCAGGTATCGGTGTGTGGGCAGAGTGTCGTTTTAGGTCTCAGGGTGCAAGGCTGAAGCAGGCTGTGGATAACGGGCCTTGCGTTCCAGATCATCGAGGTCGATGTGGTTGCGCATGTATTGCTGGCTGGCGTCGACCCAGGGTTGATGATCCCAACTGGTCAGTTTGCCGATAGCCAGTGCTTGAGCCACCAGCCGCCGGCGTCGCTGACTGGCGAGGACCTGTTGGTGAATCTGTGCAATATCCCATTTGCTCCGTGCCTCGGCCAGAAATGCTGCAACCAAAGGCTGATGGTCTGGCGACTGGCTGAGTTCTTCGCGTTCGTGCGGGTCATTGTGCAGGTCAAACAGCAGGCACGGGTCGTCTTCGCTGTAGATGAATTTATAGGCGCCGCGGCGGATCATCATCAGCGGGCTGAGGGTGCCTTCAGCCATGTATTCGCCAAACACCTCGTCGTGCCCGCCTTCGCCGCGCAAGTGCGGCACCAGCGAACGGCCATCCAGCGCAAGACCAGCTTCCAGCGTACCGCCCGCCAGTTCCACAAACGTCGGCAGCAGGTCGGCGGTCGAAACGGCCTCCCCCACACGTGCAGGGCCAAACTGATCCGGTGCATACACCAGCAAGGGCACTCGCGCAGCCATGTCGAACCAGTGCATTTTGTACCAAAGCCCACGTTCACCAAGCATGTCGCCGTGATCACCGGAAAATACGATCACCGTATCGTTGGCCAACCCGGTGTCTTCAAGGGTTTGCAGAAGTTTGCCGACATTCTGGTCAATGTAGCTGCAGGCGCCGAAATAGGCCCGGCGTGCATCGCGGATTTTATCCACAGGCAGCGGTTTGTCCCACAGGTCGTACACATGGAGCAGGCGCTGTGAGTGTGGATCGAGGCTGGCCTGTGGTGGCGTGTCGGGCAGAGGAATGTCGTCTTCGTCGTACATGTCCCAGAACGGTTTGGGGATGGTGTACGGGTCGTGAGGGTGCGTCATTGAGACGGTCAGGCAAAACGGTTGATCGCTGTCCTGGCGAATATGATCGAACAAATATTGTTGGGCCTTGAACACCACCTCTTCATCGAAATCCAGTTGGTTGGTGCGCACACACGGCCCGGCTTGCAGCACGGAGGCCATGTTGTGATACCAGCTGGGCCGGGCATCCGGTTCATCCCAATTGACCGACCAGCCGTAATCCGCAGGGTAAATGTCACTGGTCAGGCGCTCTTCGAAACCATGCAGTTGGTCTGGCCCGCAAAAGTGCATTTTGCCCGCCAGCGCCGTGCGATACCCCAAGCGCCGCAAGTAATGGGCATAGGTGGGCACATCACCCGGAAAATCAGCCGCGTTGTCATAGGCGCCGATTTTGCTCGGGAGCTGGCCGCTCATCAGGGTAAAGCGCGAGGGCGCACACAGAGGGCTGTTGCAATAGGCGGCCTCAAATACCACGCTCCGGTCGGCTAAACGACTGAGGTGCGGCAGTTTGATCGGGGACGGTCCGTAGATCGGCAGCAGCGGAGCGGCCATTTGGTCGGCCATGATGAATAGAATGTTTTTGCGCGACATGAGCGGTGGCCTTTCAGAGTGAAAATTTATGCGAAAGTGCTGATGTTCAGCATGGCGCTCACCTCTGGCGTGGTAAAACCCATGTACCGCAATGACTAGGATAAGCACAGCTAATGTATGAAGCCCTGGGTGACGTGTCCCTCGACCTGCTGCGCACCTTTGAAGCGGCGGCGCGCCATCGCAGTTTCACGGCCGCGGCTCTCGAGCTGGGCACGACACAGCCGGCGATCAGCCAGCAACTCAAGCGGCTGGAATCGCACTTGGGCATTCGCCTGTTTGATCGTATTTATCGCGGCATTGCCCTGACGGAAGCTGGCCTGGGCCTGTTTTTACACGTTCAATCGGGCTTGCAGCAAATCAATACCGGCCTGCAAGCGCTGATCGAGCAACCGGCCCGTGAGGTGCTGCAGGTCGCCACCGACTTTGCCTTTGCGGCCTATTGGTTGATGCCACGTCTGGCGCGATTCCATGCGGCCTACCCGCAGATTGATGTCAGCCTGGTCACTCGCGAACGCAGCCATGACACCTTGCACGGCGACAGTGATGTGGCGGTGTTGTTTGGTCAGGGGCGATTCATTCAGGGCGATGCCCAATGGCTGTTCAATGAAGAAGTCTTTCCCGTGTGCAGCCCGCATCTGCTGGCTGGCCAGGCGCTGCCGTTATCAGCCCGGGCGTTGGGCGATTTTCCGCTGCTGCAATTGCGCGGCGAACACGCCCGTCAGTGGTTTGACTGGTATCGGCTGTTCGATGCACTGAAACTGGGCCCGCCGCCTGCGCCCGGCCCGCTGCGCTTCGACAACTACACTTTGCTCATCCAAGCCGCCATTGCGGGCCAAGGCATGGCCATTGGCTGGAAGCACCTTGTGGATAACTTGCTGGATCAAGGCGTGTTGTGCCGCCCGTTCACTGAGTCGGCGGTTTCTGCGTTCGGTTACTACGTTATTCAGCCCCCTCGCAAACGCCGCAATCAACTCGCCCAGGTATTTGTCGACTGGATGCTGGCGGAGCAAAATGCCCATGCAGGAGCTTAAGCCGCTGTCCTCGGCAACGGCGGCGTGAGCGGGGCCTGATACCCTTTTTCTCGAGGACCTTTCATGCAGCGTATCAAGGGCTACCACGCCCACGTCTATTTCGACGCGACGACGATTGATCAGGCCCGGGCCTTGTGCGAAGAGGCGGCGCAACTGTTTGGCGTCAAGATGGGACGCGTTCATGAGCGTCCTGTTGGCCCGCACCCGGACTGGAGTTGCCAACTGGCCTTTGGCCCCGAACTGTTTGGCAGGCTCGTGCCGTGGTTGGCGCTCCATCGCCAAGGACTGGTGGTGTTTCTGCACCCCGAGACCGGCAATGACCTGCTGGACCACACAGAGCATGCGATCTGGATGGGCGCGATACGGCCGTTGAATGTGTCTGTTTTTTGAACAACGGCACACCTGGTTGGCATGAGCCTGAAACAACCGGTGGGTGAGCCGGGATCGCGTAATGCCCACGATTTGGCTTGGCTTTTCGGGGATTTTTAGCCTGTGGATAATTTTTTTCACCTCCCTGAATGCCCTTGAAAGCCAGACGCCAGCACATCGCTGACAGCCCCAAGCTATAACGGCTGAACGTTGATCATGGCCATGTGTCATAGCTGGTCATGAGCTAACGTATGACACGTGAAGCTGAGGGTGGCGATTAGTGCTGAAGGGTCATTCATGTTTAACTTGAATGCTTGTTCAAGTTAAACCAGTGGTCCGCTGCCCGCTCACAACAGGAGGCTTACCTTTGCCGAACCCGCTCTTTTTGCTCATGTTTTTTCTCTATAAGGTGCACATCCAATGAGTGTACCCATGACGTCGCAGACGTCTCAGATCCGTATGAACCCGCCCGTTTTCTACTTTGCCGCCGCCTTTATTCTGGCGTTTGGCCTGGTCGTAATCACCCTGCCACAGGCCGCTGGTGAATGGCTGTTAGCTGCGCAGAACTGGGCAGCCAATACGGTCGGCTGGTACTACATGCTAGCGATGACCCTGTATCTGATCTTCGTGGTCGTCACCGCCTTGTCCGGCTACGGCAAGATCAAGCTCGGTGCCGACCACGACGAACCTGAGTTCAGTTACCTGTCCTGGGCGGGCATGCTTTTCGCCGCCGGGATCAGCATCACGCTATTTTTCTTCTGTGTTTCCGAACCCTTGACCCACATGCTCGCCCCGCCTCAAGGCCCGGCCGGTACGTCCGAGGCTGCGCGCCAGGGCATGCAGTTGCTGTTCTTGCACTGGGGTTTGCATGGTTGGGGGGTGTTTGCCTTTGTCGGTATGGCGCTGGCGTATTTTGCCTATCGCCATAATCTGCCGCTGGCATTGCGTTCAGCGCTCTACCCGCTGATCGGCAAGCGCATCAACGGTCCCATCGGCTATGCGGTGGATGGCTTCGGCATCATCGCCACCGTGTTTGGCCTGGGCGCTGACATGGGTTTTGGGGTGCTGCACCTTAACTCCGGGCTCGACTATCTGTTCGGCCTGCCACATACCCAGTGGGTGCAGGTGGGATTGATTACCTTGATGATGGGTGCCGCGATCCTGGTGGCCATCGCGGGCGTCGATAAAGGCGTGCGCGTGATGTCCGATATCAACATGCTGCTGGCCTGTGCGCTGCTGCTGTTCGTGTTGTTTGCCGGCCCTACCCAGCATTTGCTCAATACCCTGGTGCAGAACATCGGCGATTATCTGGGCGCACTGCCCACCAAGAGTTTTGATGTCTACGCCTACGACAAGCCAAGCGACTGGCTGGGCGGCTGGACGGTGTTTTATTGGGCCTGGTGGATCGCATGGTCGCCGTTCGTAGGCCTGTTTATTGCGCGTATCTCCCGTGGCCGGACCATCCGTGAGTTCGTGTTTGGCGTGTTGCTGATTCCGCTGGGTTTCACCCTGGCGTGGATGTCGATCTTCGGCAACAGTGCCATCGATCAGGTGCTCAATCACGGCATGGTTGCTCTTGGCCAGTCGGCCATCGACGATCCGTCGCGCACGCTGTACCTGCTGCTCGAAACCTACCCGTGGAGCAAAACTGTGATCGCCGTGACGGTGTTCATCAGTTTTGTGTTCTTCGTGACCTCGGCCGACTCCGGCACCGTGGTGCTGTCCACCCTCTCGGCGCGAGGTAACAACGCCGATGAAGACGGGCCTAAATGGTTGCGTGTGTTCTGGGGGGCGATGACCGCGCTGGTCACCAGTGCCCTGCTGTTCTCGGGCAGCATCGATGCGCTCAAATCGGCGGTGGTTCTGACCTCCTTGCCGTTCTCGCTGATTCTGTTGCTGATGATGTGGGGGCTGCACAAGGCGTTCTACCTCGAGTCGCAGAAGCAGATTGCGCAGATGCACTCTCTGGCACCGGTTTCGCACTCGCGTCGTGGCGGTTGGCGCCAGCGCTTGAGCCAGGCCGTGCATTTCCCGTCGCGTGACGAGGTGTACCGCTTTATGGACACCACCGTGCGCCCGGCGATTGAAGAAGTGAGCGCCGTGTTTGTCGAAAAGGGCCTTAACGTCGTCACCCAGCCGGACCCGGCCAATGACAACGTGAGCCTTGAAATCGGCCACGGCGAAGAGCATCCGTTCATCTACCAGGTGCAGATGCGGGGTTACTTCACGCCCTCCTTCGCCCGTGGTGGTTTCGGCAAAAAAGAGCAACTGCGTAATCGCCGTTACTACCGTGCCGAGGTGCATTTGGCGGAAGGCAGTCAGGACTATGACCTGACTGGCTACACCAAAGAGCAGATCATCAACGACATCCTCGACCAGTACGAACGCCACATGCAGTTCTTGCACTTGGTGCGTTGATTCAGGCAGCGCGGTTGGCCTGAGTCACCGTGGAAAGGCCATCGCGAGCAAGCTCGCTCCTACAGGTCTGTGAACGCCACAGACCCTCTGCAGGAGCGAGCTTGTTCGCGATGGAAGCAACCCCAGGCGGCTGGCACTGTCTTCAAGCCGGTTTGCCCTGCAGGGTGCTCGAGCTGTCCTTGTTCTCTTTGATCTTGTACCAGGCCACATACAGCGCGGGCAGGAACAGGAGCGTGAGCAAGGTCGCGGAGATGATGCCGCCAATCATGGCGTAGGCCATGGGGCCCCAGAACACTTCACGTGCAATCGGGATCATCCCCAGGCTGGCCGCCGCAGCGGTCAGCAGGATCGGCCGGCGACGATGCTCGGTGGCTTGCACCACCGCATGCCACGGGTCGTAACCGTCACGTTCATACTGGTCGATCTGCGTCACCAGGATCACCGAGTTGCGAATGATGATCCCCACCAGCGCCAGAATCCCCAATATCGCGACAAAGCCCATGGGCGTTCCTGTCGGAACCAGCGCCAGCACCACGCCGATCAGGCCCAGCGGTGCGACGCTCGCCACCAGGAACATCTTCTGGACGCTTTGCAGCTGGATCATCAGGAACGTGGCCATCAAAAACAGCATCAACGGCACTACCTGAGCAATCGGGCCTTGGGCTTTGGCGCTCTCCTCGACCGTGCCGCCGGTTTTCACGGTGTAGCCCTGAGGCAGGTTCGCGGCGAATTTATCGATGGCCGGTTTGAGTTCATCCACCAGATTGACCGGTTGCATGTCGCCACGTACCGAAGCCTTGAGGGTGACCGTCGGGATGCGGTCGCGGCTCCAGATCAACGGTTGTTCCAGGGCGTAGCGCACTGAAGCAAAGGCCAGCAGCGGAATCGAGGTACCGCTCGGGGTGGTGATTTGCAGGTTGAGCAAGGTTTCGGGTGTGCCGCGTTCGCTGCCGATGGCGCGGCCTACGATGTTGATCAGGTAGATATCATCTTTAACCTGGCTGATGGCAGCACCGCTGACGATGCTGTTCATCACCTGTGCCACGTCTTCAGACGACAGGCCGAACTGGCGGGCTTTGTCCTGGGCGATATCGATGCGCAGTACCTTGCCCGGTTCGTTCCAGTTGAAGATGGTTTCGCCGACGTTGGGGTTGGCGTCGAGCACAGTGGCCAGGTTCAATGCGTGTTTACGCACTTCATCAATGTTTTTGCCACTGACGCGGTATTGCAGCGGTCGGCCCACTGGTGGGCCCAGTTCTAGCGTATGGACGAAGCCACCGACCCCGACGAAGTCTTCGCGCAGGCGTTTTTCCAGGCGTTCCATCAGGGGGCCACGGGCTTCAAGGCCGGTGCTGACGATCACCAGCTGCGAGTAGAACGGGTTCTGTAGTTGCTGGTCGAGCGGCAGGTAGAAACGGATCGCGCCCTCGCCCACGTAGGTGCTCCAGCGCACGATGTCCGGGTCGTCCTTGAGCGTTGCTTCAAAGCGCTGCGTGACTTTCAGAGTTTCGGCAATGGAGGCGTTTTGCGGCAGGTTCAAATCAACCAGGATTTCGGGGCGGTCTGATGACGGGAAGAACTGGTTTTGCACCAGGCCCATGCCGAAAATCGACAGCACAAACATCAACACCGTGCCGCCGATGGTTAGCCATCGATGACGCATGCACCACAGCAGCGCCGAGTCGAATGTCTGCGCCAGGCGGCCTGGTTTTTCAGGCTTGGGCTTCACTTTGGCGCTGAGGATATGCACCCCCAGAACGGGCGCAAACAGCACCGCCACCACCCATGACACCAGCATCGCTACGGCAATCACGGCAAACAGGGTGAAGGTGTACTCGCCCGCTGAGCTGTTGTTGAGCCCAATGGGTACGAAGCCCGCCACCGTGACCAGGGTCCCGGTGAGCATCGGGAAAGCCGTCGAGTGATAGGCAAACGTTGCCGCCTGTTCTTTGGTTTCTCCCAGTTCGAGGCGCGTAATCATGATCTCCACCGTGATCATCGCGTCGTCCACCAGCAGGCCGAGCGCAATGATCAGCGCGCCCAGCGACACCCGCTGCATGGCGATGCCGGTGAACTCCATAAAGACGAAGACCAGTGCGAGCACCAAGGGAATCGAGATGGCCACCACCAGGCCGGCGCGTAAGCCGAGGCTGATAAAGCTCACGGCCAACACGATGATCACCGCTTCAAACAACGCGCTGGTGAAACCGCCTACGGCGACCTCAACCACCTGCGCCTGGTCAGAGACCATGTGTACCCCGACCCCGACCGGCAGTTCGGCAGTCAGTTCTGCGATGCGTTGGCTCAGTTGCTTGCCGAATTCCTGGATATTGCCGCCGGGGATCATCGCAATTGCCAGGCCGACCGCCGGCTTGCCGTTGTAGTGGAACATCGGCGCGGCCGGATCGACGTAGCCGCGCGTGATGTCGGCAATGTCGGCCAGCCGGTAGAAGCGATCGTTGACCCGCAGGTTGACGGCTTCCAGGTCTGCAACGTTTTCGAACTGCCCCGACGTGCGCACAGACATACGCTCGGGCCCGGCTTCAATGACCCCGGCCGGGGTAACCGCATTTTGTGCTTGCAGGCTTTGCAGCACATGCTGTTGGTCGAGGCCCAATGCCGCCAGTTTGCGAGTCGAAAAGCTCAGGTAGAAGGTTTCGTCCTGCTCGCCAATGGTCAGCATTTTGCCGCGGTTGGGAATGTCGCGAATGCCGGTGCGCACCTGCTCCACGTAATCGCGCAGTTGACGCATGCTGAAGCCGTCACCGGTAAAGGCATAGATGGTGCCGTACACATCCCCGAATTCATCGTCGAAGCCCGGGCCTTGGATGCCTTGGGGGAAGTCGCCGCGAATATCGTCGATTTTCTTGCGAACCTGGTACCAGATTTCCGGAATGGCCTTGGCGTTGGTGGTGTCCTTCAGGAACACAAACACCGTGGACTCACCGGGTCGGGTGTAGCTTTGCACGTAGTCGAGTGAGTCGAGCTCTTCCAGCTTCTTCTCAATCCGGTCGGTGACCTGCAGCAGTGTTTCATCGACGGTTGCGCCAGGCCATCGGGTCTGGATCACCATGGTTTTAATGGCAAAGGACGGGTCCTCTTCGCGTCCTAGATTTATGTACGAAAAAATTCCGGCGACCACCGCCATAAACATCAAATACCAGACGAACGACTGATGTTTCAGGGCCCACTCGGACAGGTTGAATTTCCCATTCATTGTGAGCTTTCCTTATCAAGTCTGACTGTCTGTCCGGGGTTTAGGCTGTGAACGCCGGCGCTTACAATTTTGTCACCGCTTTTTACGCCACCCGAGAGCAACACGTTGTGTGCATCGCGCCGCAGTACTGTCACGTCACGGGGATTAACGGCATGGGTAGTCGGGTCGATGACCCACACCTGGCTGTGGTTGTCGGTTTCTTGCAGCGCGCTCAGCGGAATTTTGAAATGCTCGGCTATCGGGCTGCTGACCGTCACGCTGACGGAGCTGCCGAGCCGGAATGCTGCGGGTGTCTGGCTCAGTGTCAGGCGGGTGCGATGAGTGCGGGTGGCGCTGTCGGCCTGGGGCGCGATTTCGCGCACATGCGCTGCGGTATTGACGTTCGGGTCGAGCTGGCCGGCAACCCGGAACTCGATCCCCGTGGGCAATGCGTCGGCCAGCGGCCCCGGCAAATCGATGACGGCTTCCTTGATGTCGGGGCGGGCCAGTGTGACCACCTCTTCCCCGACACTCACCACCTGGCCGGCTTCAGCCTGCCAATCGGTGATGACCGCATCATGGTCAGCACGCAGGGTGCAGTAGCTGAGTTGGTCCTGAGCCTGATTGACCGCCGCCACGGCTTGTTGCATTGAGGCCTGGGTGGTTTTCAGGTCGGTTTGGGCAATGTCGAGCTGGGCCTGAGCGCCCACGCCCCGGTCGAACAGCTCCTGCTGGCGTCGGGCATTGGCCTTGGCGTTAATCAGTTGTGCCTGCACTTTGGCCAGGTCACCCCGGGCGGCACGCAGGTTGTTTTGCTGATCGGTGGGGTCGAGACTGGCCAGAATATCGCCCTGTTTCACCACGGCGCCCACGTCGTAATAGCGGCGCACAATCCGTCCCGGTACACGAAAACCCAATGTGCTTTCATACCGGGCTTCAATCGTGCCGGCAAAGCGCCCTAGGTTTTGCGCCAGTTCGGGTTGTGCCACGACATACAATGCCGGGCGAGCGGGCTCAGGGATTTTCTCTTCGGAGCAGCCGATCAACAGCGCGGCCGCCAGTGGCATGATCCAGATCCGGCTCATAGCTGTGTTCCCTCGGCTGGCAGGGGCGCGATTTCGACATGCATGCCGGGGTTTAACAGTTGCCCGCCTGCGATCACCACCTTGTCTCCGTCCTTGAGCCCCTCACTGATGATGACGCTGCCGGTCAGGTAACGCCCGACCCTGACCCGCTGCAAGCGTACGTTGTTGTGTTCGTCGACCACCCACACGGCCGGTTCGCTAACCTCCTTGGTCAGCGCCGACCATGGCAGCTCCATGCTGCGAGTCGGCACCGAATTCAGAATAACGCTGACCACCGCGCCCAACTCCATGCCTTTGGGGAGTGTGTCGAGCTGCACCTTGATTTGCAGCGTGCCGCTTTGCGCCGCGACGGTGGGCGTGATTTCGCGGATCTGGCCCTTGACCTTGATTGTCGGGTCGCTGAGTAGCGTGATCTCGACGGTGGGGTCTTTGGGCGGCTCGATGAACAGCGATTCATACACGTTAAATACTGCATCCCGCGCACCATCACGGGCCAATGTGAAAATCGGCATGGTAGCCTGCACCACTTGCCCGACTTCAGCCTGGCGGGCTGTGATCACGCCCGGAGCCTCGGCCACAAGGTTGCTGTAACTCAATTGTTCGCGGGCGTTGGCCAACTGCGCCTGGGCTGCGGCTAAAGCACTTTGCGCGCTGAGTTGGGCGGCGTTGGCGGCGTCGTATTCACTTCGGCTGGTATAGCCCTTGGGCAGCAGCTTTTGCTGGCGGACAAAGGCCGCTCGGGTTTGCACCACTTGGGCTTGTTGCGCATTGACGCTGGCCTGCGCGGTCTCGACCTGGATTTTCAGGTCTTTGGGATCGAGGCGTGCCAGCACTTGATAGGCCTGGACGTGATCCCCGACATCGACCTTGCGCTCAATAACCTTGCCACCGACCCGGAATGACAGCTGCGTTTCGACCCGTGCCTGTATATCGCCACTGAGTTGAATAGGCTGAGCAAACTCGCGTGAGCTGACCTGCTGGACATACACCCGTGGGGACAAAGGCTCTTTAGGGCCCTCTTTGCCGCAAGCGGTCAGGAAGAGACACAGGCTTAAGCCCCAAACCCCCTTGTTTCGTGGACCAGCCATGCAAGCTCCTTTGCGTGATGCTGATTAGCGTGACGATACGACACATAGCGTAGAACAGGGCTCATTGAGTGTGGGAATTTTAAGTGTTGCTCGGCTTCCTGTCGCCGCAGCCTTCTGCACAAGGCGGTGGGGCTCCGTGAGTCGGCAATAAAAAACGCCGACACTTTAAAAGCTGTCGGCGTTTTGTGTGGCGCGGAGTTCGGTCAGAACGCAGGCAGCACCGCACCTTTGTATTTTTCGGCAATGAAGGCTTTGACTTCAGGACTGGTCAGCGCCTTGGCCAGTTTCTGTATGGCAACACTGTCCTTGTTATCCGGACGGGCTACCAGGAAGTTCACGTACGGCGAATCTGCACCTTCGATGAGCAGTGCGTCTTTGGCCGGGTTGAGGCCCGCTTCCAGTGCGTAATTGGTGTTGATCATGTCCAGGTCGACCTGATCCAGCACCCGTGCCAGCATCGCCGACTCAAGCTCTTTGAATTTCAGGTTGTGTGGGTTCTTGGCGATGTCTTTAGGAGTGGCCAGCGCGTTTTTAGGGTCTTTGAGCTCGATCAGCCCGGCTTTTTGCAGCAGGATCAACGCACGGCCGCTGTTGCTGCCTTCGTTAGGAATCGCCACGGTCGCGCCGTCTTTGAGTTCGGAAAGGTTTTTGATCTTCTTCGAGTAACCACCGAACGGTTCAACGTGAACACCGATCACGGTGACCAGGTCGGTGCCTTTGCCTTCGTTGAAGCTGGTGAGGTACGGCAGGGTCTGGAAGTAGTTGGCGTCCAGACGCTTCTGATCGACCTGCACGTTCGGCTGCACGTAATCGGTGAATACCTTGATTTCCAGATCCACGCCTTCTTTAGCGAGGGCGGGTTTGATCAGTTCAAGGATTTCGGCATGGGGAACCGGGGTGGCGGCGACCACCAGTTTTTCGCCAGCGTGTGCCAGGCCTGCCGTCAAAGCAGCCGCCAGTGCGGTAAACAACAGAACCTTTTTCATGCCATGCCCTTATTGGAGTGTGCCCGTTCAATGACGGTTTTATTGGAAGACGCACGAAACAATACCGGGATTCTTTATTCCCGAACAATAATATTTATTCAGCTTCTTATGCCATTTTGTTCACTTGCATCGGCCATGTTGCGCACTCCGTTGCAACTGGCGGCAGCGGCGACCGGGTCAGAGCAGTTGCTTGAGTGCGGCCAGCTCCTGAGGCGTTGCACCTTTAATAAACAGCTCAATGTGTCCCAGGGTATCCGGCAGGTTCAAATGCTCGGGCAATATCTCGTCACCCGTGCTCACCAGCAAAGCAAAATGGATGACGTTCTCCAGTTCGCGGGTATTACCCGGCCAGCTGTGGCGCTCCAGCATCCGTTGCGCGCTTTCGCTGATAAACGGCACGGGCAGATTCAGGCGCTGGCTGTAGATCCCCAAAAAGTATTCGGCCAGCGACAGAATATCCCCCACGCGTTCGCGCAAGGCGGGTAAATCCAGTCGCCCTTCACTGAGGTAGTGATACAGGCGTTCGTTGAATTTTCCGGCCTGTACCGCTTGCGCCAGATCAATACTGGTGGCGGCCACCAGGCGCACATCCACCGGGCTTGGATGAGGGGCACCAACGCGGGTGACTTCATGGGTTTCCAGCGCCGTCAGCAATTTGGCCTGAATCGCCAGCGGTAAATCACCGATTTCATCCAGGTACAGCGTCCCGCCATTGGCCGAACCAAACCACCCGGCGCGGCTGCTCGGTGAGCTGTTATGCGCGCCGGGTGCGTAGCCGAATAACTCGGCGTCGGCATACGTGGGGCTAATGGCACCGCAGTTAACGGATACAAAAAGACCGGTGCGATCGCTGGCGCGGTGAATATGCCGGGCGAGCAACTCCTTGCCGCTGCCGGTTTCGCCGCGAATCAGCACCGGCAAGGCACGGGGAGCCAGCAGTTCCAGGTCATTGCGCAGTTGTCGCGAGCGCGGGTCGACGAACACCAGCGCCTTGGCGCGAATACTGAGAGGGCTTTTTTCAGCGTCGGGAAAGGTCAGCAAAGGCTGGCCAAAGGTTTCATGCAAGCTCATGGCAGGCTCCCGCCCGCTGCCGAAGAGAGGGCGCGGGCGTTACAGAAAATTCAGGCGCGGCGCAGGGCGCTATGCTCAATACGGGTTTGCAGGCGATACAAATAGGCGAAACCCTGCTCCCAGCGATGGTGTCCGGACTTGACGTTGATATGCCCGGCGCCACTGATAATCCCGATTTCGGCGCCCCACTGAAGCGCAAGCTCCATGGCCCGTGGCGCGCTTACGGCCGGGTCATTGTCGGAGCTGACGACCTGACTCGGAAACGGCAGGGTCTGATCCGGGATCGGTGCAAAATTGCGCAAGGCCGGTGCACACGCAGGACGTTCGACATCGGCCGGTGCCACCAGCAAAGCGCCGCGTACCTGGCTCAACAGACTCTGCGGTGCGCGTTGCGCCCAGTGCGCAACGGTGATGCAGCCCAGGCTGTGGGCAATCAGGATCACGGGCGTACTGTCAGCGGCAATCGCTTCGGCCAGGGCCGCAATCCAGTCTTCGTGACGCGGGGTCAACCAGTCGGCCTGCTCCACCCGGGCGCTGTTCGGCAGGCTGTTCTGCCAGTGGGTCTGCCAATGATCGTCGGACGAACCTTGCCAGCCCGGCACTATCAGATAGCGAATCGACTCGTTGCCCATGGGTGTGCGTCTCCTGCGGTATGTACGTTACCGAGTCAGTATAGGGACGCTTTTTAGAATCGCTAAGGAATAAGAAGCTATTTATTAATAACTAAAAAGATGGTTTGCGAAGCCTCCGCAGGTGCTGAGGCGGGACGAAGTCAGCACCTGCGAGGAATTGGGCTTTACGCTTTGAAGGCCTGGTGCAGCTCGGCCAGCGTCTCAAAGTGATACTTCGGCGCAAATGAGTTCAGTTCTTCAAAGCTGCCGAAGCCGTAACCCACGGCTGCGGCGTCCATGCCGTTGTCGCGGGCGCCGATCAGGTCGTGCTTGCGGTCGCCGATCATCAGGGTGTGTGCCGGCTCCAGCCCTTGCTCGGTCATCAAGTGAGCGATCAGCTCGACCTTGTTGGTGCGTGTGCCGTCCAGTTCGCTGCCGTAAATCACTTTGAAGTGTTTGGCAAAATCAAAATGACGGGCAATTTCGCGGGCGTAGATCTGCGGTTTTGAAGTGGCGATGAACAGTTGGCGGCCTTGCCCCACCAGCTCTTCGAGCAAGGGCGTGACCCCTTCGAACACTTCGTTTTCATACAGCCCGGTCACGGCAAAGCGTTCGCGGTAAAAGCCCATGGCCTCCCAGGCGCGGGCCTCGTCAAAACCGTATGTGGCCATAAAAGCTTGCAGCAAGGGCGGGCCGATAAAGTGCTCAAGCCGGCTCAGGTCGGGTTCGTCGATCCCCATTTTGCTCAGGCTGAACTGGATCGAACGGGTGATGCCTTCACGTGGATCTGTCAGGGTGCCGTCAAGGTCGAACAGTACGTTTTGATAGTGCATGCAAGGCTCCTAAGCCGTAATCAATAGAGGGCTCAAATCGGCTGGTGATAGCCTTCGGCCAAATGCTGATCTTTCAGTTTTACGTAGTTGCCGGCGCTGTAGGTGAAGAAGGCTTTTTCTTTTTCAGTCAGCTCGCGCACGGGTTTGACCGGGCTACCCACATACAGAAAGCCGCTGGCCAGACGTTTGCCCGGCGGCACCAGGCTGCCTGCACCGACAATGACGTCGTCTTCAATCACGGCACCATCCATCACGATACTGCCCATACCGATCAAGATCCGGTTGCCCACGGTGCAGCCATGCAACATCACTTTGTGGGCGATGGTCACGTCATCGCCGATCAGCAGCGGGAACCCATCCGGGTTGAACGGTCCGGCGTGAGTGATGTGCAGCACGCAGCCGTCCTGCACGCTGGTGCGCGCACCGATGCGGATACGGTGCATATCGCCACGAATGACGGTCAGCGGCCAGATCGAACTGTCGGCGCCGATCTCGACGTCTCCGATCACCACCGCGGAACGGTCGACAAAGGCGCGTTCGCCCAAGGTCGGTGTGTGCTGCTGGAACGGACGGATGGACACAAATAGCTTCCTTCTTTAGCAGTGATAGCGGGGCTGAGTGCTGCGCCGAACGTCGATTGTAATTAAGATGGCCCAATGTTTCTTTAAGCCAAGGTGCCAAACGTGAGCGAGAACAACCCTCTATTGCAGCCGTACGACCTGCCGCCGTTCTCGGCGATCCGTCCTGAGCACGTACAGCCGGCCATTGAACAGATCCTCGCCGACAACCGCGCGGGCATCGAAAAAATTCTGAAAGACCAAGGCCAGAACCCGACATGGGCCGGCCTGGTGCTGGCGATGGATGAGCTGAACGACCGACTGGGCGCGGCCTGGAGCCCTGTCAGCCACCTCAACGCCGTGTGCAACAGCGCCGAACTGCGCGAAGCCTATGAGGCCTGCTTGCCTGCATTGAGCGCTTACTCCACCGAGATGGGCCAGAACCGTGAGCTGTTCCAGGCCTTCGAAGCCCTGGCCCACAGCCCGCAAGTGGCGGGTTTTGACCAGGCGCAAAAAACCATTCTGGAGCACTCGCTGCGTGACTTCCGTCTGTCGGGTATCGACCTGCCTGAAGCCGAGCAAAAGCGTTATGCCGAAGTGCAGAGCAAACTCTCGGAGCTGGGCAGCAAGTTTTCCAACCAGTTGCTGGACGCCACCCAGGCCTGGACCAAGCACGTTACCGATGAAGCCGCGCTGGCAGGCCTGACCGACTCGGCCAAGGCTCAAATGGCAGCTGCGGCCCAGGCCAAAGGTCTGGACGGCTGGTTGATCAGCCTTGAGTTCCCAAGCTACTTCCCGGTAATGACCTACGCCGAGGACCGTGCCCTGCGCGAAGAGGTGTACGCCGCGTATTGCACCCGTGCGTCGGACCAAGGCCCGAATGCCGGCAAGTTCGATAATGGCCCGGTGATGGAAGAAATTCTCGACCTGCGTCAGGAGCTGGCCAGGCTTCTGGGTTTCGGCAGCTTTGCCGAACTGAGCCTGGCCACCAAAATGGCCGAGACACCGGATCAGGTGCTGAGCTTCCTGCGCGACCTGGCCAAGCGTAGCAAACCGTTTGCCGAACGTGACCTTGAGCAACTGCAGGCCTATGCCGCCGAACAGGGCTGCCCTGAGCTGAAAAGCTGGGACAGCGGGTTCTTTGGCGAGAAACTGCGTGAGCAGCGCTATAGCGTGTCGCAAGAAGCCCTGCGCGCGTACTTCCCGATCGACACGGTACTGGGCGGCCTGTTTGCCATTGTGCAACGTCTGTACGGCATTGAAATTGCCGAAATCAAAGGTTTCGACACCTGGCATCCGGATGTCCGCCTGTTTGAAATCAAGGAAAACGGCCAGCATATCGGGCGTTTCTTCTTTGATCTCTACGCCCGAGCCAACAAGCGTGGCGGTGCCTGGATGGACGGCGCCCGCGACCGTCGCCGAACTGCCGCCGGTACGCTGCAGAGCCCGGTGGCCAACCTGGTGTGCAACTTCACCCCGGCCGTTGCAGGCAAGCCTGCGTTGCTGACTCACGATGAAGTCACGACCCTGTTCCACGAGTTTGGTCACGGTCTGCACCACATGCTGACCGAGATCGAGCACTCGGGCGTGTCGGGTATTAACGGCGTGGCTTGGGATGCGGTCGAACTGCCGAGCCAATTCATGGAAAACTGGTGCTGGGAGCCTGAAGGCCTGGCGTTGATTTCCAGCCATTACGAAACCGGTGAGGCGTTGCCCAAAGACCTGCTGGACAAGATGCTGGCCGCCAAGAACTTTCAGTCCGGCCTCATGATGGTGCGCCAACTGGAGTTCTCGTTGTTCGACTTCGAACTGCACGCCACCCACGGTGATGGTCGCAGCGTTGCGCAGGTGCTGGACGGCATCCGTGACGAAGTGTCGGTGATGCGTCCACCGGCTTATAACCGCTTTCCTAACAGCTTTGCGCATATCTTTGCAGGCGGCTACGCGGCGGGTTACTACAGCTATAAATGGGCTGAAGTGCTCTCGGCCGATGCGTTTTCGCGCTTTGAGGAAGAAGGCGTATTCAACCCGCAAACCGGCAAGGCGTTCCGTCAGGCGATTCTGGCTCGGGGTGGTTCACTGGCACCGATGCAACTGTTCGTCGACTTCCGCGGACGCGAGCCGTCGATTGACGCACTCTTGCGTCACAGCGGCCTGACCGAGGACGCAGCAGCATGAGTGATGCCCCTGTGAACGTGACCAAAAAACGCTTCATCGCCGGGGCTGTCTGCCCGGCGTGCAGCGAGCCTGACAAGCTGATGATGTGGAATGAAAACGACGTACCGCACCGCGAATGCGTGGCCTGCGGTTATGCCGACACGCTGAACGAGCAAGGCCTGTCCGTACCCAAGGAATTGGGTACACGGGTCAACACCTCCGCCCTGAAAAAAACACCTGATCCTAAAGTGCAAGCGGTGCAGTTCTTCCCCAACCCCAAGCTGAAAAAACCATAACCCCCCCCGTAACAGTGGCTGGCGCCTCAGGGCCAGCCACTGTTAGTTCATGGCGGGATAACCGGATCTACCAACTGCCATAGGGGATTCCATAACGTTCGATGTAGCGTTTGGAGTGTTCCGTGATCGGGTATGCGAAGCGCCCTTCACTTAAGCCTTGATCAGGCCCTAACGGCTCAATCTCGGCTTGAGCACCTGCGACCAGGTTGTCGTTCAGACAGTTATCGTCAACCCAGACCCGAATCACGCCACCCGGGGCGACACCTATAACCGCGGCAGCCATGGAATTCGCAGGATAGTCGGGCCAGTCCGGGCAGCGGCGTGCTGTCGAGCCGCGCATGATGCTGCGGCCACTCTCGGGAATGTCGACCCAGCCTTTGTAGGTTTTTTGTTCAACAATGGACTGCCAGCGTACGAATATCCGTTTGGGCAAGTCGATACTGCTGATGGAGTAAATGTTTCCGCCGATGGTTGTCCAGCCTCGTGCGTACTCGCGATCAAGGCCAGGATTGCCACTGCCGACTGAGCTTCCACCAGGTCGCCTGAAGAAACGCCCATGGATGTCCTCGACGACAATGAGTTCGATCATCCCCTGCATATAAGAGGGCGCCTCAATGTCCAGGCTCCATGAGTCCAGCTTCGGGTCGTTATCCGCAGACAACGGGTCGTGTTCGCAGGCACTGAGCAGTAGCAGGCCCAGCATCAGGGCCGTAAATTTCAGGCCCAAGGTGCCCCTCACGTTACCAACTGCCATAGGGGATTCCATAACGTTCGATGTAGCGTTTGGAGTGTTCTTTATGCAGGCGATAGCGGCCGTTGGATTTCCCTTGGAAGGGCCCTAGCGGCTCAATCTCGGCTTGAGCACCTGCGATCAGGTTGTCGTTCAGGCAGTTATCGTTTGCCCAGACTCGGATAACCCCGCCCGGGGCAACGCCTAGAACGGCGGAAATCATGGGATTCGCAGGGTAATCGGGCCAGTCCGGACAGCGGCGTGCCGTCGAGCCGCGCATGATGCTGCGGCCACTCTCGGGAATGTCGACCCAGCCTTTGTAGGTTTTCTGCTCAACAATGGACTGCCAGCGTACGAATATCCGTTTGGGCAAATCGATACTGCTGATGGAGTAAATGTTTCCTCCAACCGGGCCCCACCCCCGTGCGTACTCGCGATCAAGGCCTGGATCGTCCCCACCGACGGTCCCCCTCCGGGACGTCTGAAATAACGCCCATGGATGTCCTCGACGACAATGAGTTCGATCATCCCTTGCATATAAAAGGGTGCGTCAATGTCCAGGCTCCATGAGTCCAGCTTCGGGTCGTTATCTGCAGACAACGGGTCGTGTTCGCAGGCACTGAGCAGTAGCAGGCCCAGCATCAGGGCCGTAAATTTCAGGCCCAAGGTGCCTCTCACGTTACCAACTGCCATAGGGGATTCCATAACGTTCGATGTAGCGTTTGGAGTGTTCCGTGATCGGGTATGCGAAGCGCCCTTCACTTAAGCCTTGATCAGGTCCTAACGGCTCAATTTCGGCTTGAGCACCTGCGATCAGGTTGTCGTTCAGGCAGTTATCGTTTGCCCAGACTCGGATAACGCCGCCCGGGGCAACGCCTAGAACGGCGGAAATCATGGGATTCGCAGGGTAATCGGGCCAGTCCGGGCAGCGGCGTGCCGTCGAGCCGCGCATGATGCTGCGGCCACTCTCGGGAATGTCGACCCAGCCTTTGTAGGTTTTCTGCTCAACAATGGACTGCCAGCGTACGAATATCCGTTTGGGCAAGTCGATACTGCTGATGGAGTAAATGTTTCCTCCAACCGGGCCCCACCCCCGTGCGTACTCGCGATCAAGGCCTGGATCGCCCCCACCGACGGGCCCTCCTCCGGGACGTCTAAAATAACGCCCATGGATGTCCTCGACGATAATGAATTCGATCATCCCTTGCATATAAAAGGGTGCGTCAATGTCCAGGCTCCATGAGTCCAGCTTCGGGTCGTTATCTGCAGACAACGGGTCGTGTTTGCAGGCACTGAGCAGTAGCAGGCCGAGCAGGAGCGCAGCGGTTTTAAGTCGGGTCATAGTCAGCTCGGTATGTGAGGATGGCGGACGCGGATTCCGTCCTCCATCGGTGAGTTGATGTAGCGCAGCGTTAAGCCATCGCCCGTTTCTCTGCCATGCGGGTGGTTCCAGTTCCCCGAGATGTGGATATAACGACGCTTTAACAGCGTGTCCTCTGCAGGTGTGATGCTGTAGTCCCCCGCTACAAACTTGTCAGATAACGCTTGAAGTTCGCTTGGTATTCGGTACGCCTCCTTATCCGGAATTTCCTGAAAGGGCACGTTTTTAGCCTTGGCCAGTGCATGCATCACCCTTAAATACACACGGGACAGTTCCCCCCCTGACCTCTCGCCGACTTTGCACGCCGGCGTAGACTTTTTTGCGGGCCGGCCCCATTCGGTCCTGGGTGTCCGCCGGGAGCGGCAGCGCCTGCGGCGTCACGATATGCAAGGTATCCGCCGGCCACCCTTCGTCGATCCAGCGTGCCCTGGCTTGTTCCGCATCGCGGTAAATCGAGGTTTCACTGACATCCTGTTCGCGGGCCACCTCCAGTGATTGCATGGGCGTGACCATCTGCGTTGCTTCAGTCAGCGCCCGGTACCCGCCCCCGAGGTCAGAGTGGGCACCAGGCAAGGTCACCTCGAAATGGTCGGGGCCGACGTGGCTCAAGGCGAAGTTGAAGCGTTTTTCATCGCGGGCGGCCAATTGCACCACGCAGGGGAACAACTGTGGGTTCAGGTACAGCTGCAGGCGGGGGACGTGGCTGCTGCTGTAATTCCCCAGATTGCTTAGTGCGGCAATCGACGCCACGGTGTCGAACAAGCCGATAAACCGCACGCTCACATCACAAGAGTCCGCCAGGAAGTGGGGGCTGAGCCTGGCCTTGGTCGTGCGCAACACCTCGATCAGCGGGCCGTTGTTGCGGTTTGCGACCTGATTGGCAAAATGCCGGGCGGCAGCGGCGCCACGGCTAAAGCCAAAGGTGTCGAGGGTCAGGCTCCGGATTTCAGCGTTGGGGTGATCCTGGTGAAGCTCGTTCATCAGGCTGCGTATTTTTTTGAACGCATCTTCGACCCGGGCCTCTACCCCCGTTTCACCGCGACCGGTGCCCAGCCCGAACGTGTTATCCGCCTTGCCGGTTTGGGTACCGATGCCCTCGATGTAAAGCCGTCGTCTGATGCTTTTGTGTTGACCGCCGCCTGTTAACTCCTTCGAGAACTCATACAAATCATGCAGCTTGGAAATATTGCTCGGGTCATTCCCATAGCTGCTGTCCGGCTCTGACATATACGGCTTGCAGCTGCGGTCCAGGTCTTCGAGGTTTACGGGATGATGTGCACCGCAGCGTTGTCCGTCTGCTGCATTGCTGGCGTTGTTGCCTGTGCCGTCAAAGAACACCCCGATACGCAGGTGGAGGTCGAACTTTTGCGCGCGCTCATCCTGCTGCTGTTGCGTGTAGCGCTCGAAGCGCTTTTGGTCGTTGGCGGCATCGGCAGCAGCAATGGCGTCATAGCTGCGGTGCTCGGCTTCTTGTTCGGTGAGTTCCTTGGTGGTCATGTCGTCGAGGTAGCAATAACTGCCCTCGCCGCCTGCATGGCGCCAGATCTGGGTGATTTTTCCTGTGTCTGCCATGCGAGTCCTTTTGCAACCTGTTGTGGGCTAAAGGTCTGGACTCTAAGCGTATGAAGGCGCCGCGGATGTAGGAGTGAATGGGTAGATTGCGAGGGAATTAGAGCTTTTTGCCGTGGGCAGTTAGGGTGCTTCCTACAAGGCATGCAGGAATACTAAAAAGGCCTGAACATCAGCAGATGTCAGGCCTTGGGCAGTGCAGTCAGCCGTTAGAGACGGGTGTGTTTTTGCCACACCTTCGGCTTGAAGAACAACGTCTCGCCACGGGTCAGGTCGGTGAGGCTGTCGTGGTCTTTGACTACTTCGACCTCAATCAGCTCGTTTTGGCCTTCGACTTTCAGGGTGATCCGGGTGGTGGCACCCAGTGGGCGGATGTCGCGTACCTGGGCGGCGTGATGGTCTTCGAGCTCGCTGCGTGACAGCGACACCTCGTGCGGGCGGAACAGCACGTGCTGGTCTTCGCCGATGTGCAGACGGTTGGAATCACCGAGGAAGTGGTACACGAAATCGCTGGCCGGGTTTTCGTAGACTTCGCCCGGTGAGCCGATCTGCTCGATAACGCCCTTGTTCATCACCACGATGCGGTCGGCGACTTCCATCGCTTCTTCCTGGTCGTGGGTCACGAATACCGAGGTCAGGTTGATGTCTTCATGCAGGCGGGCCAGCCAGCGACGCAGTTCTTTACGGACCTTGGCGTCGAGCGCACCGAACGGTTCGTCCAGCAGCAGTACTTTGGGTTCGACCGCCAAGGCGCGGGCCAGGGCGATCCGCTGGCGTTGCCCGCCGGAAAGCTGCTCGGGATAACGGTCAGAGAGCCAGTCCAGTTGCACCATGTTCAGCAGTTCGTGGACTTTTTCGGCGATGCGGGTTTCGCTCGGGCGCTGGTTTTTCGGCTTCATGCGCAAGCCAAAGGCCACGTTGTCGAACACGGTCATGTGACGGAACAAGGCGTAATGCTGAAACACGAAACCGACGTTGCGATCGCGAACATCGTGGCCCGAGACGTCTTCACCGTGGAAAACGATGTTGCCCTGGTCCGGGGTTTCGAGGCCGGCAATGATGCGCAGCAAAGTGGTTTTGCCACAGCCGGATGGCCCGAGCAGGGCAACCAGTTCGCCGCTCTGGATGTCCAGATTGATGCTGTTCAGGGCCTTGAAGGCGTTGAAGTTCTTGCTGACGTTACGGACTTCGATCGACATGGTTTATTCCTCCGCGGCGCTGGCGCGCAGGCGGTTAATACGGGATTCGCTCCACTGCTTGAGCAGCAGGATGAAGAGCGCCAGGATCAGCAACAGGGTGGCCACAGCGAAAGCGGCAACGTGGTTGTATTCGTTGTAGAGGATCTCGACGTGCAGCGGCAGGGTGTTGGTGACCCCGCGGATGTGCCCGGAAACCACCGACACCGCGCCGAATTCGCCCATTGCCCGTGCTGTACACAGTACGACGCCGTAGATCAGCCCCCACTTGATGTTGGGCACGGTGACATGCCAGAACATCTGCCAGCCGTTGGCGCCCAGTAGCCGGGCGGCTTCTTCTTCCTGGGTGCCCTGCTCTTGCATCAGCGGGATCAGCTCACGGGCCACAAACGGCACGGTGACGAAAATCGTCGCGAGCACGATGCCCGGCAGTGCGAAGACAATCTGGATGTCGTGGTCTTGCAGCCACTCCCCGAAGAAGCCCTGTGCGCCGAACATCAGCACGTAGACCAGACCGGCGATCACGGGCGAGACCGAAAATGGCAGGTCGATCAGGGTGACCAGGATGCTTTTGCCGCGGAAGCTGTATTTGCTGACGCACCAGGCGGCACTGACACCGAATACCACGTTGAGCGGCACCGAAATCAAGACTGCAATGACGGTCAGCTTGAGGGCCGACAGGGCATCCGGTTCGAGGATCGCTTCGAAGAATGCACCGAAACCGAGTTTCAATCCCTGAGACACCACGATCAGCAGCGGCAGCAGCAGGAAGATCACGAAGAACAACCAGCCGAAGCCGATCAGCATGCGCCGCGACAGCGGGCTGCCACGGCGTGCCGCGTTGGCTGCAGATGAGGCACTCAATGTTGAGTTGGACATGGTGACGCCTCCTTCAAGGGGTTTCGATGCGGCGCTGGATCAGGTTGATCAGCAGCAGCAAGATGAAGGAAACCACCAGCATCATCACGCCGATGGCGGTGGCGCCGGTGTAGTCGTACTGGTCCAGCTTGACCATGATCAGCAGCGGCAGGATCTCGGTTTTCATCGGCATGTTGCCGGCGATGAAAATCACCGAACC
This sequence comes from Pseudomonas taetrolens, assembly GCF_900475285.1. Lineage (NCBI taxonomy): Bacteria > Pseudomonadati > Pseudomonadota > Gammaproteobacteria > Pseudomonadales > Pseudomonadaceae > Pseudomonas > Pseudomonas taetrolens. Next base: position 51,639 of record NZ_LS483370.1, read on the forward strand.
GTATTCGCCGACGCCCCGGGCAAAGGCCAGGGCAAAACCGGTCAGCCATGCAGGCAGCAAGGCCGGCATCAGTATGTAACGGAATACTTGCAGCGGTTTGGCACCCAGGCAGGCGGCGGCCTCTTCGACTTCCCGCGGGATATCGGCCAATACCGGTTGCACCGTGCGCACGACAAACGGCAGCGTGACGAATGTCAGTGCCAGGGTGATGCCCATCGGGGTGTAGGCGATCTTGAAGCCCAGGTCGGCAGCAAACTGGCCGATCCAGCCGTTGGGCGCATACAGCGCGGTCAGTGCGATACCGGCCACTGCTGTGGGCAACGCAAACGGCAGGTCGATCATGGCATCGATGACCTTGCGCCCCGGGAAGGTATAGCGCACCAGCACCCAGGCCAGCACGGTACCGATCACGCCATTGATCAGCGCGGCGACAAAGGCGGTGCTAAAGCTCAGTTTGAGTGCGGCCAGAACCCGGGGAGCGGTGATGATGGCCCAGAACTGGTCCCAGGTCAGTTGAGCGGCATGCACGAACATCGCCGCCAGAGGAATAAGCACAATCAGGCTGAGGTACACCAAGGTGTAGCCCAGCGTCAGCCCGAAGCCGGGTATGACGGGGGAGATACGACGTGACATAAGGGTCCTTGGTTAACGCACGAAGCCCGCAACGTGATTGCGGGCTTTATATTCTAGCTTTCAGCGAGGCTTGAACCCTCGCCCCACAGGTTATTGCGCCTGGTAGATCTGGTCGAACACGCCACCGTCATTGAAAAATTTCGGTTGCGCAGTCTTCCAGCCGCCGAAGTCTTTGTCGATAGTCACGAGGTCCAGCTTTGGAAATTGCTCTGCATATTTTGCCGCCACTTTTTCGTCACGAGGGCGGTAAAAGTTTTTGGCTGCGATCTCCTGACCGGCCGGGCTGTACAAATGTTCAAGGTAAGCCTTGGCGATCTCGGCGTTGCCCTTTTTATCAGCATTTTTGTCGACCACGGCCACTGGAGGCTCGGCCAGAATCGACAGCGAAGGCACGATGATGTCGAACTTGTCGCCGCCCCCGTCTTCTTTAAGGGCCAGGAAGGCTTCATTTTCCCAGGCCAGCAATACGTCACCCTGGCCGTTGTTGACAAAGGTGATGGTCGAACCCCGGGCACCGGTGTCCAGAACGGGAACATGTTTGAACAGGTTTTTAACGTATTCCTTGGCTTTTCCTTCGTCGCCGCCGTTGGCTTTGAGGCCATAGGCGTAAGCGGCCAGGAAGTTCCAGCGTGCGCCGCCGCTGGTCTTAGGGTTGGGTGTAATGACAGACACACCCTCTTTGGTCAGGTCGCCCCAATCCTTGATGCCTTTAGGGTTGCCTTTGCGAACCAGGAACACGATGGTCGAGGTGTAGGGTGTGCTGGCTTGCGGGAGGCGGGTTTGCCAGTTTGCCGGCAGTGACTTGCCCAGCTTGGAGATTTCGTCGATGTCACCGGCCAGCGCCAGAGTCACGACATCTGCCCGCAGCCCGTCGATCACACCGCGTGCCTGCTTGCCGGAGCCCCCGTGGGATTGCTGGATTTTGACGGTGTCGTCCGGGTGGCTTTGCTTCCAGAATTGGGTGAATTCAGCGTTGTAATCCTGATACAGCTCGCGGGTCGGATCGTAGGAAACGTTGAGTAGTTCGTAATCTTTGGCCACAGCGGAGCCAGCAAAAATGGCACTGGCCAGCGCGGCCAAAGCGTAACGGCGTAGGGACATAGGTGAGGCTCCAAAGCGTTTTTTAGTGTTATGAGCACACCCGGGCGAGTGCGCAGGTTGCGAATCAGGTGTTCTTCTGGCCTGGGTTCTGCAACCGGAATTTTTCTTTGCGTTCGATTTGAACCACTTGGGCGTTGTGGACGGTGATTTCTACGGCACCAAAGCGCAGATCTCGAAGCGCGCTCTGGATTTCCCGCAGAATGGTGGCTTCGTCCTGACCGTCAACGCTACGCAGGGATGCGCTCATGGTGCTGCTCCTTGAAAGGTGGTGGCCGACTGGGTTGCTGGCGTAGGGCAATACTAGTGAGCCTCGGATATTCTTAAAAATACTATTTAAGAATGTTTATATAACCGAATTGCTGGCTCGATGAAGTAATGGCTGTCGGCAAGCCTTCCTGCTTCGTTTATTCATTTGGACGCACGGGGTTGAGGACTCGGACTACACTCCAATTGCCCCCCTAACGGTTCAATTTGGGGCAGGTGCGACAAGTAGCGTGGACAAGGTGTGAACTGTTACTGGACAGTTGGCGCGAGTGCGATCACCTTAGAGCGGCTGTCGTCTTTTCCTGCATAGTCTGGAGTCTTTATGTCGTTTACCCCTGAGTTGGTTGCCGAACTGGAAGTCCTTGCACTGTTTGACTTGGAAAGTACTCTGGAGGGCCTGAAAATCCATCAATCCGCCGACCAAAAAGTCGTTGCGGCAGCCCAGCGTCTCTATGAAAAAGATCTGATCAACCAGCCCGATGGTGGCTACCTGACGAGCCTGGGCCGTGATGCGGCCGAGCATGTACAGGGCCTGCTGCTGATTCTCAACTCTGAGTCCCGGTTGGGTGAAAAACTGGCAGAGATCGCTTAACGTCGAGTTGTCGCGCCCCCGGGATCTTATGAGGATTGATGATTCCGAGGGCTCATTCTCTGCAGCAAGTAAAAAATCTGACGTCAAAAATACATTCCTCCTAAGCCTTTCATGCCGCCGGCTGTAAACTCCCCTTTCGTTTCTCCCCCCCTCTTTCTCGTTTGGCGAGCCGATCTGAGTGAAATGACGCGTCCCCATGAAGTACGTCCTGCGCAAAGCGAGGGAATTGACCGGCAGATTCTCAGTCAATTGCGTGGACGCTTTCTGGCCGTTAATCAGTACCGACGAGCCCGTGCAATAGAGGGGCTCGCACCGCGTCAGCAAACGTTACTGAGCCTTCTGGCGTTGTTGTTCCATGTGAATCACCCGCAGTTACCCGGCTATGTGACTGCCTGTACTCCGGCCGGGGTCTCGGGTTATGAACCGGATGCGTCGACGCTCACTACGGCGCAGCGCCTGGCTGGCGTCTTCTCATACACACGTTGTCGTCTCCCGAGTCCGGGTCGACCGATTCATGGGCTTTTTCTGATGGGCAGCCTGGGCTCGCTGGCCCAGACCGATCAAAGCGATATGGACGTGTGGATTTGCCACGCCCCGGATCTGGATGAGCCGGCGTTGGTGGCATTGCGCGAAAAATGTCACCGGCTTGAAATCTGGGCGGCGAGTGAGGGCTGCGAAGCGCACTTTTTCCTGATGGATGCAGTGCGTGCCAGTAAGGCTCAATTGCGCCGTGAGGATTGCGCAATGACGCCGTATTGCCTGTTGCTCGATGAGTTCTATCGAACCGCCATCTGGCTTGCTGGCAGAACACCGTTGTGGTGGTGGGTGCCGGAGCATGAAGAGGCGCGTTCTGCCGAGTTTACTGATTCATTGCTGAGCCGGCATTTGATCGACCCTGATGAGGTCATTGATTTCGGGCATCTGGCGCACATACCGGCCGGCGATTTTTTAGGCGCGGGTCTGTGGCAGTTGCTCAAGGGCGCAGAGTCGCCCTACAAATCGGTGCTCAAACTGTTGCTGATCGAAGTGTACGCCAGCGAGCAACCGCAGGTGGAGTGCCTGGCCTTGGGGTTTAAGCGAGCGGTGTACGCCAATCAACTGGACCTCGATGAGCTGGATCCGTATCTGATGGTCTACCGCCGTATCGAGCATTACCTGAAGGAGCAGGGTGATCTGCAGCGCCTGGAAATCGTTCGTCGCAGCTTGTACCTCAAGGTCAACCGCAAGCTGACAGACACTACCGCACCGCAGGGTGCCCAGTGGCAGCGACGGTTGCTGCAGCGCCTGACGATTGAATGGGGCTGGGATAAGCGCCAGCTGGCGTTGCTGGACAATCGCGGCCAGTGGACGGACGAGCAGATCTGTCGTGAGCGAATGGCACTGGCGCGTGAACTCAATGGCAGCTATCGATTCTTGAGCCTGCAGGCGTGTGATGAACACGTGTCAGGCGAGCCGGCTGCACATGGGGCAGCGCCGCAAAATCGAGCGCTACCGCTGTGATAGGTCTGACTGGGGCGTACCCGGGGTAAGGCTTAAAGGTTGAAGTCGCCAGCTGCTTCAGGCTGGTATTCGACTTCTACCAACTCCAGCTTCAGGGTTTTGCCACCCGGTGCTGGCCAGTTGATGTGTTGGCCGACCTGCAAACCCAGAAGTGCGCTGCCCACAGGTGCCAGAATCGAGACCTTGCCTTCATCGGCATTGGCGTCTTTCGGGTACACCAGCGTCAGGTGGTAGTCCTTGCCGCTACTTTGTTCACGGCAATGTACACGCGAGTTCATGGTCACGACGCCCGACGGGATTTCTTCGTGGCCGACGATGGTTTCGGCCCGATCGAGTTCGGCTTGCAGCGCGGCAATGCCAGGAGTCGATTCGTCCAGGCTGTCGATCAAGCGCTCCAGACGCTGTACGTCCAGGCGAGTGAGGATGATGGAAGGTGTAGTGCTCATGACCTGGCAGACTCCTTTTTTCTGCACGAAAAAGCAAAACCCCGCCGGAAAATGGCGGGGTTTTGACGAACCTCGTTAGTGCGAGGCGAACCCGGACACTACCACAGCAGAATAAATACACAAGCGAGCGGGGGCGCCGTCAAGGCTGTAGCCGCTGCCGAAGGTCGCGACGGGTTACGCAGCAGCCCTCAGATTTTGAAGGCTGTGCGGGCCTTGTCGCAGCCTGAGACAGCGGCTACATCGATTGCCTGAGCCGGGCCTGCTCACAAATGACTCTGCGCCGCTGGTCGTCTGCCGAGCGCCACTCGCGGATATCTTCGACGTGGCGAAAACAGCCCAGGCAGACTTTGTGCTCATCCAGCCGGCAGGTGCTGATGCACGGCGATGCAACTGCCGGACTGACGTTGCTGTACAGCGGTTTTGCGGGTTTTGCAGGAGCAGTCACAATCAGATCTCTTCAAATTCCAGCTCAGCACCCGCATGTTCCCGGGTCAGGCGTTCAACCATTTCGCTGAGCAGTTCGTCGCTTTTATCGCACTTCCACGCGCTGCGTTTTTCATCGTAATCGAAGTGAAAACCGCCATTGGGGGCCGCCAGCCAGAGCTGGAGCAAGGGGGCCTGACGGCTGAAAATCAGTGCTTTGCCATTTTCGAACTTGACCGTAAGGATACCGGCCGAGTTCTCTACATCGACATCCAGGTCGCAGTTGTCAAAGATGTCTTCCAGGTTTTCCTGGGTGGCATCGACCAGATCGTGAAAACGGGCTTCATTCAAACTCATGGTGGAACCTCGTAGTATCTAGTCATGCTCGGAACTCGCAAGATACGGGCGCTCCAGACTGATTGCAAACCCTAAGGCACCAGCTGTCGGAGCACCACTGATTATCCACACAGGCCCCCCGTTCGGCCGCTCTGCTGCATAGGCAAGCTGGTAGGTGCTCGGTATACTCGGGCGCAATTAATGCTTTTCAAAGGATTTCGCCATGAAGCGCCTGATCTCTTCTATTGCTGCGCTCGTCGCGGTCGCCTGCCTTGTTTCTGCCTGTGGTCAAAAAGGACCGCTGTATCTGCCTGATGACAGCCAATCCCCTGAAGACCAAGCGAAGTCGTCGCAATCGCAATCGCACAAGCACCAATAAGGGAACACCATGGACGCTTTTAATTACCGGGACGGCGAGCTGTTCGCCGAAGGTGTAGCGCTGACGGCTATCGCCGAGCGTTTTGGCACACCGACATATGTCTATTCCCGGGCGCACATCGAAGCGCAATACAACGCCTACGCCGATGCCCTGAACGGTACGCCGCATCTGGTCTGTTTTGCGGTCAAGGCCAACTCCAACCTGGGTGTACTCAATGTCCTGGCGCGCTTGGGCGCTGGTTTCGACATCGTGTCCCGTGGTGAACTTGAGCGTGTACTGGCCGCTGGCGGTTCGGCAGACAAAATCGTGTTTTCAGGTGTTGGCAAGACGCGCGACGACATGCGCCGTGCCCTGGAAGTCGGGGTTCACTGTTTTAACGTTGAATCCACCGATGAGCTGGAGCGCCTGCAAGAGGTCGCCGCCGGGCTGGGCGTTCGTGCGCCGGTCTCGTTGCGGGTCAACCCGGACGTCGATGCGGGCACGCACCCGTACATCTCCACCGGCCTCAAGGAAAACAAGTTCGGTATTGCCATCGCCGATGCCGAAGATGTGTACATCCGTGCTGCGCAGTTGCCGAACCTCGAAGTGGTGGGCGTCGATTGCCATATCGGTTCGCAATTGACCACCCTTGAGCCGTTCATCGATGCACTCGATCGCCTGCTGGCGCTGATCGACCGTTTGGGTGATTGCGGTATTTACCTGCGTCACATCGATCTGGGTGGTGGCCTGGGCGTCCGTTATCGTGACGAAGAGCCGCCACTGGCTGCGGATTACATCAAGGCTGTGCGCGAGCGCATCGACGGTCGTGATCTGGCACTGGTGTTTGAGCCGGGCCGTTTTATTGTGGCCAATGCGGGCGTCCTGCTGACCCGGGTCGAGTACCTCAAGCACACCGAACACAAAGACTTCGCCATTGTTGATGCGGCGATGAACGATCTGATTCGCCCGGCGTTGTATCAGGCCTGGATGGACGTGACCGCGGTTCGCCCGCGCGACACCGAAACACGTACTTACGATATCGTTGGGCCGATTTGCGAAACGGGCGATTTCCTGGCCAAGGACCGTCAACTGGCGCTGGCCGAAGGTGATTTTCTGGCCGTGCATTCGGCGGGTGCCTATGGTTTTGTCATGAGCTCGAACTACAACACCCGTGGCCGCGCCGCCGAAATTCTGGTGGACGGTGATCAAGCGTTTGAAGTGCGTCGTCGCGAGACCATCGCCGAGTTGTTTGCTGGCGAAAGCCTGCTGGCGGAGTAAGCCCATGTTGCTGCGTTTTACTAAAATGCACGGTCTGGGCAATGACTTCATGGTGCTCGACCTGGTCAGCCAGCACGCGCATATTTTGCCCAAGCACGCCAAACAATGGGGTGATCGGCACACGGGCGTCGGTTTTGACCAGCTATTGATTGTCGAGGCACCGAGTAACCCGGAAGTGGATTTCCGTTATCGGATCTTCAACTCCGACGGTTCGGAAGTTGAGCAATGTGGCAACGGTGCGCGATGTTTTGCGCGCTTTGTGCTCGACAAGCGTTTAACCACCAAGCGCCAGATCAAGGTCGAAACCAAAAGCGGCATCATCGAGCTCAATGTGCGCAGTGATGGGCAAATCAGTGTCGACATGGGGCCGCCCCGTCTGGTTCCGGCTGACATTCCGTTTGTGGCCGATGCTCAAGCCTTGAGTTATGAGGTAGACGTCGACGGTCAGCGCGTCGAGCTGGCTGCCGTATCAATGGGCAATCCGCATGCGGTACTGCGTGTGGACGATATCAATGCCGCACCGGTGCATGAGCTGGGCCCGAAAATCGAGCATCACCCGCGCTTTCCGGCACGGGTCAATGTCGGTTTTTTGCATGTGATCGACCGTCAGCGCGGGCAGCTGCGTGTCTGGGAACGCGGTGCCGGGGAAACCCAGGCCTGCGGTACTGGCGCCTGTGCCGCCGCGGTGGCTGCCATCAGTCAAGGCTGGATGGACTCGCCACTGATCCTTGATCTACCCGGCGGCCGTTTGTCCATCGAGTGGGAAGGCCCAGGCCATTCCGTGATCATGACCGGCCCGGCGATGCGTGTTTACGAAGGACAAGTCCGTTTATGAGCGAGCGTAACCGATGACCGACCAGGCACAGCCCTCAGATCTCGAAACACCTGTTGAAAGCCCTGAGGCTGCGGCCGTCGTGGCGTACCTGCAGGCGCATCCTGACTTTTTCAGCCAGCGCGAGGAGCTGCTGCTGACGCAGCGGATTCCTCATCAGCGTGGCGATACGGTATCACTGGTAGAACGCCAGCTGGAACTGTTGCGCGGCCGTAATATCGAGATGCGTCATCGCTTGTCGCAGTTGATGGACGTGGCACGTGATAACGACCGCCTGTTTGAAAAAAACCCGTCGTCTCAACCTGGCTCTGATGGATGCCACCAGCCTTGAAGAGCTGGTGATTGCGGTTGAGGACAGCTTGCGTCAGGACTTTCAGGTGCCTTTCGTCAGCCTGGTCCTGTTTGGCGATAATCCGATGCCGGTCGGTCGGTGGGTGAGCAGTGCCGATGCCCAGCGTGCGCTGGGCGGTCTATTGGCTGAAGGCAAGACAGTCAGCGGCAGCCTGCGTGAACATGAGCTGGACTTCCTGTTCGGTGAAGAGCAGCGCAAAGAGATTGGCTCCACTGCGGTGGTAGCGCTCAATCACTTGGGGCTGCACGGGGTACTCGCAGTTGCCAGTCGTGATCCGCAGCACTACAAAAGCTCGGTGGGCACGCTGTTCCTGGGCTATATCGCTGAAGTGCTGGGTCGCGTGTTGCCGCGTTTTACCAACGCTTTGCGTTCGGTACGTTAGCGTTGGAGCGGCAGCTGGAGGCTTACTGCACTCACCTGCGCAGTGAGCGCCAGGTGTCGCCCCATACGCTTGAAGCCTATCGCCGCGACCTGAACAAGGTGGTGGCGTTTTGCACCAAAGCATCCATTGTCAGCTGGTCCACGCTGGATATTCAGCGTCTGCGCCAACTGGTGTCGCGCCTGCATCAGCAAGGCCAGTCCTCACGCAGCATTGCCCGTTTGCTGTCGGCAGTACGCGGGCTTTATCACTACCTCAATCGCGAAGGCCTGTGCGATCACGACCCGGCCAACGGTCTGGCGCCGCCCAAGGGTGAACGACGCCTGCCCAAGACCCTCGACACCGACCGTGCCTTGCAATTGCTGGAGGGCGCGGTCGAAGATGACTTTCTGGCCCAGCGAGACCAGGCCATCCTGGAGCTTTTTTATTCGTCGGGGCTGCGACTGTCGGAACTGACCGGGCTCAATCTGGATCAGCTGGATTTGGCTGACGGGCTGGTTCAGGTGCTCGGCAAGGGCAGTAAAACCCGCGTATTACCGGTGGGTAAAAAGGCCCGTGAAGCGTTGCAGGCGTGGTTGCCTTTACGGGCACTGGCTAACCCTGAGGATGACGCCGTGTTCGTCAGCCAGCGCGGCAGGCGTCTTGGCGCACGGGCAATTCAGTTGCGGGTCAAGGCCGCAGGTGAGCGCGAGCTGGGACAAAATCTGCATCCGCACATGCTGCGTCATTCATTTGCCAGTCATTTGCTGGAGTCCTCCCAGGACTTGCGGGCGGTACAAGAGCTACTCGGGCATGCGGACATCAAAACCACGCAAATCTATACTCATCTGGATTTCCAGCATTTGGCATCGGTCTACGACAGCGCCCATCCACGGGCCAAACGCAGTAAGGGCAGTGAATGACGATCAAGCTGATTACCTTCGACCTCGATGACACGCTATGGGACACCGCGCCGGTGATCGCCAGCGCCGAGTCCGCGTTGCACGAGTGGTTGACCCATAACGCACCACAATTGGGCGTTATTGAACCCGGGCTTTTTCAGACGGTTCGCGAGCAGGTTTTGCGCGAAGAGCCGCAGCTCAAGCACCGAATCAGTGCATTGCGTCGCCGGGTGCTGTTCCGGGCCCTGCACGGTGTGGGCTATGGGAATGCGGCAACGTTGGCGGATCAGGCGTTTGAAGTGTTTATCGAGGCTCGGCACGCGCTGCAGGTGTTCCCGCAGGCGGAGCCGACACTTGACGCTCTGGCCCGGGATTACGCCTTGGGCGTCGTGACCAATGGCAATGCCGATGTGCGGCGGATCGGGTTGGGTCACCATTTCGCGTTCGTGTTGTGCGCCGAAGACATTGGCATTGCCAAGCCGGATGCACGGCTGTTTCACGAAGCGTTGTTACGCGGAGGAGTGACGGCGGATATGGCTGTGCATGTGGGCGATCACCCGGGTGACGATATCGCCGGGGCGCAGCAAGCCGGTTTGCGTGCCATCTGGTTCAACCCTGGCGGCAAGCACTGGGACGGCGCAACCCCTCCAGATGCCGAAATTGGCTGTTTGAGCGAGTTGCCGGCAGTATTGAAACGTCTGTAGCCCTGATGCGGGCGACTACAGCCACCTGCAAAAAAGCCCGCAGCGACGGCGGGCTTTTTCTTTCAAGCGGACAATCGACCCTTAGATAGGGCGGCTGCCGTACTTGTTGTCAGGCTTCTTGGGTGGGTCTGCCACCACATTGGCCTCGACTTCCTGCACCTTGCCGCCCTTGGACAGAAACTCTTCCATGGCACGGGCCAGAGCATCACGCTCTTTGTTTTTGGCTTCTACGCTTGGCAGGTCATCAACCGAGACTGCGGCTTTCGATTTGCCCTTGGCCACAGGGGCCGGCGTATCGTCGCCACTGTCATCATCGTCAGCCACATCATCGGCAGCGGCCTCAAGACCTTCTTCAGTCTCGTCTTCGTCGCCTACTTCGAGGTCATCATTTTCCAGATCGTCGTCGCTCATGTTCTACCCCATGACTTACGTAAAGCAGATTAGTTATAGACCAGCTGCGCCAACTGTCGACCGCCGCTGGTGAAAAAGTAGCCTTGGGTAAACCGCGGCTCACGCCTCCTCATCGGTGAGGGTGAAGAGGGCTTTACGGACACCGCCGCAAGCACGGTGTTCGTTCACATAAACACGTTGCCGGGAGCCTGGTGCCAGTTGTTCTGGCACTCGGCCCGCTGGCCTTGAAAGCGTCGGGAGGTCATCCTCGCCTTCGTCTTGCCCGGGCGCAGTTTTTTGCCCTTCGGCGCGCATTCTAGCGTGCTGAATAAAAAAGCAAAGCGGCTAATAGTCGAGTTGTGTTGTAAGTGTTCATCTCACAAACAGGTGTGCGCCTGATATTCCCTTGAAGATGTGGGAAAAACCATTTTATTGCTGTGAGTGATGCCGCACTTCAGTCAAAAAAATACCCGGCAAGCCGGGTATTTTTTCTGCAGGAAAATTACAAGTTGTAGCCACGCTCATTGTGTTCTGCCAAGTCGAGGCCGACCGCCTCAACCTCTTCAGCCACACGCAGGCCCATCACGGCATCCAGCACCTTGAGAATGACGTAGGTCACGATCCCGGTATAGACCACGGTGAAGGCTACGCCTTTGAACTGAATCCAGACCTGGGTGGCGATATCGGTCACTTCGCCAAAGCCACCCAATACCGGCGCTGCGAATACGCCGGTGAGGATCGCCCCGACAATACCGCCGACGCCGTGAACACCGAAGGCATCCAGCGAGTCGTCATAACCCAGCTTGCGCTTGAGGCTGGTGGCGCAGAAGAAGCAGATCACACCAGAGGCCAAGCCGATCACGATCGCGCCCATCGGGCCGACAGTACCTGCGGCCGGTGTAATTGCAACCAGACCGGCGACGACACCCGAGGCGATGCCCAGCGCGCTGGGTTTACCGTGGGTAATCCACTCGGCAAACATCCAGCCCAGCGCGGCAGCAGCTGTCGCGATCTGGGTAACCAGCATCGCCATGCCTGCAGTGCCGTTAGCGGCTGCTGCGGAGCCTGCGTTGAAGCCGAACCAGCCAATCCACAGCATGGCGGCGCCGATCAGGGTGTAACCCAGGTTGTGCGGAGCCATTGGGGTGGTCGGGTAGCCTTTACGCTTGCCGAGCACGATGCACGCCACCAGCCCTGCAATACCGGCGTTGATGTGCACCACGGTGCCACCTGCGAAGTCGAGTACACCCCAGTCCCACAACAGACCGCCGTCACCGCTCCAGACCATATGCGCAATCGGCGCATACACCAGGGTGAACCAGATACCCATGAAGATCAGCATGGCCGAGAACTTCATGCGCTCAGCGAACGCACCGACGATCAGTGCCGGGGTAATGATGGCGAAAGTCATCTGGAAGGTAATGAATACCGCTTCAGGGAACAGCGCCGTGGCGGAGGTCAGGCTGTCGGGGGTGACGCCGTTGAGAAATATCTTGGAGAACCCGCCGATGAACGAGTTGAAGTTGGTGACGCCCTGCTCCATCCCGGTGGTGTCGAACGCGATGCTGTAGCCATAAATGACCCACAGGATGCTGATCAGGCCGGTAATGGCGAAGCACTGCATCATGACCGAAAGAATATTTTTGGAGCGAACCATGCCGCCGTAAAACAGTGCCAGGCCGGGAATGGTCATGAACAGCACTAATGCCGTTGCAGTCAGCATCCAGGCAGTGTCGCCGGAATTCAGGACTGGAGCAGCCACTTCGTCGGCGGCCATGGCCAGGCCAGGCATTACGACAGACAACAGGGCTCCGAGCCCTGCGAATTTACGCAGAGTCATAGTGTTTTCTCCTGGGGCGTTGGGGTTTGGCGGCTTAGATTGCGTCGGTATCGGTTTCGCCGGTACGGATGCGAATTGCCTGTTCCAGATTGACCACGAAAATCTTGCCGTCACCAATTTTGCCGGTGTTGGCGGCCTTGGTTATCGCCTCGATAACCCGGTCAAGGTCTTTGTCGTCGATGGCGACATCAATCTTCACCTTTGGCAGAAAATCGACCACGTACTCCGCGCCGCGATACAGTTCGGTGTGACCCTTCTGTCTGCCGAAGCCTTTAACCTCAGTAACGGTAATGCCCTGCACGCCGATTTCAGACAGCGACTCGCGCACGTCATCTAACTTGAATGGCTTAATAATGGCGGTGACTAGCTTCATGAAACTTCTCCCGAAATAGTGGACTTGCCCCAGGAAAACAAACCCGGCTCAAGTCTAAGCGCAGTGCCTGGCTTTGTAACGCGTCGTCAGCCTTCTGCAGGCAGCACGACGTGTATAAATCGCTGGTGACGAAAACACTCCTTGAACCACTTGCCGCACTGCTTTCGTCACAGCTACCGCATCAGTGCATGAGTCTCAGGCAACTAAGCAGAAACCTTGCCATGTCTGGGAAAGCCAGCAATTACAGCAAGTTATCCGCAGTTGATGGCTTTTAGCCTGATTTTGAAGGCTATTTGTGCACATAAACGGTGCATGGTTTGCGGGCGGCACGCCCAAAAAACGTGCGCGGGCAGGCGATAAATGGGCCCTGACACTGCGTGATACACTCCTGCCATCAGTTTTCAGGACCTTAACCATGCTCGCGCCCAAAGATCTTCTCGACACCCTGAGTGGCCACGCTTCACGTTTGTTCAGTGGGGAAACTCCGCTGCCGCGCAACGAAATAGAAAGCCAGTTCAAAGCCTTGCTGCAAAGTGGCTTCAGCAAACTGGACCTGGTGAGCCGTGAGGAATTCGACAGCCAAATGGTCGTCCTAGCCCGCACCCGTGCCCGCCTCGAAAGCCTTGAAGCCAAAGTGGCAGAACTGGAAGCCCGGATGTTGCCGCCGACCGAGTAATGCTCAACCGCGGTGCGTTTCTCTAAACAAGGATGTTTTTATATGTTGGTCATGAACCGCTTGGTGCCCGAGATGATTGTCTCGGACCTGGCGCGCAGCCTGCAGTTTTACTGCGGGGTACTTGGCTTTGGTATTGAATACCAGCGGCCCGAGCATCTATTCGCCTTTCTCTCCTTTCATGGCAGCCAGTTGATGCTGGAGCAGGACGATCTTGAAGAGTCCGCCTGGCGTGTCGGCCCGCTCGAAGCGCCCTTTGGTCAAGGCATGAACCTATCGATCAAATGCCCAGACGCCCAAACCCTGATCACCCGTCTTGAAGCCGCCGGACACCGCCTGCGCAAACCGCTGGAAGAGTGCTGGTATCGCAGTAACGACCTGCAGTTTGGCGAGCGAAACTTCCTGGTGCCCGATCCTGATGGCTACTTGCTGCGCTTTGCCGAAGATCTGAGAACGAAAGCCTTGTAGTCGTCACGTGAGTAGCCGTTTGGCAGACGATCGAGCACACATTCCGTATCCATTCCCGCCCTGCTCTTTGATCCTGATTCGCGCACCATGTCTTTTTGCGAACTCAAGGAATGAGTCATGTCGCTGGCTATCGTTTACAGCCGTGCCCAAGTGGGCGTCGAAGCTCCCTGTGTCACGGTCGAGGCGCATCTGGCCAATGGCCTACCGGCGCTGACACTGGTCGGGCTGCCTGAAACCGCGGTCAAGGAAAGCAAGGATCGTGTGCGCAGTGCGATTCTCAATTCCGGGCTGGATTTCCCTGCCCGGCGCATTACCCTCAACCTGGCACCTGCCGATCTGCCCAAGGATGGCGGGCGCTTTGATCTGGCTATTGCACTGGGCATTTTGGCGGCCAGCGGGCAATTACCCGCACCGGCGCTGGTACACGTGGAATGTTTGGGTGAGCTGGCATTGTCGGGGGCCATCAAGCCAGTCCAGGGTGTATTGCCGGCTGCCTTGGCCGCGCGATCGGCAGGTCGGGCCCTGGTGGTGCCGCTGGCGAATGCGGAAGAAGCCTGTCTGGCGTCCGGATTGACCGTCATCGCAGCCGAGCATTTATTGCAGGTCGTGGCGCACTTTGCAGGCCGTGGGGCGATTGAGCCTTATGCAGCCAGTGGTTTGTTGCATGTGAGCCAACCTTATCCGGACCTGAGCGATGTACAAGGTCAGCTCTCGGCCAAGCGGGCGTTATTGGTCGCGGCAGCGGGCAGCCACAATGTACTGTTCACCGGCCCGCCCGGTACGGGTAAAACCCTGTTGGCCAGCCGCCTGCCGGGGTTATTGCCACCGCTCAACGAGCAAGAGGCGCTGGAGGTGGCAGCCATCCAGTCGGTGGCCAGTCATGTGCCCTTGAGTTGCTGGCCGAAGCGTCCGTTCAGGCAGCCGCACCACTCAGCGTCCGGCCCGGCGCTGGTAGGAGGCGGCTCAAAACCGCAGCCGGGGGAAATCACTCTCGCCCATCATGGCGTGTTGTTTCTTGATGAGCTGCCCGAGTTTGATCGCAAAGTGCTGGAAGTCTTAAGAGAGCCCCTGGAGTCCGGGTTTATCGTGATTGCCCGCGCCCGGGACCGGATGCGCTTCCCGGCGCGCTTCCAGCTGGTCGCTGCGATGAACCCCTGCCCTTGCGGTTACTTGGGCGAACCCACCGGACGTTGCCGTTGCACCCCGGAGCAGATCCAGCGCTACCGCAACAAACTCTCCGGCCCCCTGCTCGACCGCATCGACCTGCACCTCACCGTGGCCCGTGAAACCACCGCACTCAACCCCCCGCTCGCCTCTGGCGACACCACCGCCAACGCCGCCGCGTTAGTGGCAAAGGCACGTGAACGGCAGTTGCAACGCCAAGGGTGCGCCAATGCCTTCCTCGATCTACCGGGTGTGCGAACCCAGTGTGGTCTGAGCGAAGTGGACAACACCTGGCTGGAGACCGCTTGCGAGCGCATGACCTTGTCACTTCGGGCGGCGCATCGGTTGCTGAAAGTGGCGCGCACATTGGCGGACCTGGAACAGGTGGAATGCATTGAGCGCAAACACCTGGCGGAAGCGTTGCAGTACCGGCCGGTGAGTGGGTGATGGGTGTGGAATATGTTTGTTATTTGTAAGAAATGTCTTTTGGTGGGATGAGGTGATTCTTTTATATAAGTAGTACTCGCAGTAATTGTGGTAAATGAAAGTTTTGGAGGTGGGAAGGCATAACCAAGGGCAGGTATAGTGTGGTGGATTTATTGGGGGTGTGGGCAGTCATGTTTATATTAGGCTTAGTACCCGAGCTGGGGTGTATTTAATAGTGCTGGCGACCAGCGTGTTTTATACAGCACCTATTGTTTTTTGGATTGACCGTTTTATGCCGGTTGGTGGGGGTACAATTTTTGCTGTTAGAACGATTGCATTTGTTGTGCTTGCGCTCGTGATTTATTACTGCTTGATGCCGGTGATGCGCAAGCTATTACCGCAACGTGAGAAAAAATCATTGGCAGGATGGCGGCTGTGGGTGAATTAAGTGCAATAAATACTTGTTGCGCAGAATGTTTTAATGGGTTCGGAGATTTTCAAAGAATTTTTCTTGGGTGTATGTATGGACTTAAAAAACAAGCTGTCCGTAGCAGGTATGTATTTGGCTGTTTTGGCTGGCGCTATGACCTTTTCGGTGATTATTGTGTGGTGCCTTGCACAATTAATTCCCATAGACGTAGGTCCTAGACGTATTTTACTTGGAGTGGTTTATTCGGTGGTAGCAACATGGGCTGTGCTTTTTTATGCTCCACGATTACGTAAGTTTTGGTAGTGGCCCAAGCGTTTTATTCGGGAGGCTCTTCTTGCTTCATTGATTGTATCGTGTAGATGTTAACGATAATTTCAAAGGTTAAGGCTGGTTTGCTCATTTGTCTGAATGCACGCGTGTAATTTATGAGGTCTTGTCTGAATAATTGGAACGAATTTGGTTTACGTACCAGCCACGCCAGTCCGCCCACTGACAAGCCTAAGTCATTAATGCCATATAAAATGTTTCCTTCGTGGACCCCGCCCATGGTGTCTTGGTAGATTTTTCTCAAAGGTCCTGTGGTGCTACTCATGCTCGACCCGTTATGAATGTTTCCAGCTCCCTCGTATATATTGTTCAAGCCGTGGCTGACGTAGAGGCCCCCCAGAGGAACTGCAACTCCAGAAGATCCCCAGCTTATGCCAACCCCCGTGCCAACTTGTGCAGCCCCACCCGCCACAGTAATCCCATTCTGCATATAAAACCCCACCTTCCCCCTCAGCGCCTCATACTCTTCCCATAACGTCTCCAGCCCTTCTTGCGCGCTGATAACCCCGTCCACAACATCTTGAACAATCTCGTCGACAAACGCGTCTACTTGCCTCATGAAACTGAGCCGCGCAACGCCGTCATTGATGTGCAGGGCGCAGGCTTTGCGGCCGAGGGCGATGAGTTCTTCGCCGGCCTGGTCGACGTCTGCCTGGGTGCAGCGCGGATCATTCATTTTTGGTCAGCCAGGACATGCCAGCGCTGGTGCGGGCGGCGATGTGTTCGAGGATGATGTCCTGATAGCGGATGGCCACGTATTCGATGGGTTGTGAGTCGCCCTTTGAGGTTGCGGTGGGCACGCTGAGGTTGATGTGGGCAATGCGTGCTTCGCGCAGTTCGATGCGAAAGTACTTCTCTTCGCCTGTGGCGGTGGGTGAGGAACGGTAAAGGTGAATGATGCAGTTCAGGCTTTCGCCGTCGTCCAGGGCCTTGGCCAGCAAGGGCGAGGACTTGTCGATGTATTTGCTGATGACGACGGGCTGGTGTTTGGCATTGCTGCCAAATTGGTTGGTGTTATGACCGCTGAACAGGTTGTGGTCGACGGACAGCACCATGATTTCGTCGGCGTGGGTGGCTTGGCATTTGTTGCCCATGGAGGCGGGCGTAGAGCAACCGGCCGACATGAGACCGCTGGTGGTCCCGGTAATGGTCATGTAACTGTTATTCGCCATGAGCTGCTCGCCTTCGCCTTGAGTGGAAGCGAGCAGTCTATGGCGGGTTGCCGGGGCGGCTTTGTAGGTGGATTCTGAAATTGCCTAGGCAAATAGATAATTATGTCGGCAGAGCTGTTAGCCCAGCCGTTCTACCTCCGGCAATTCCATGGCGGCGACTTCTTGCTGCAAAAAATCACTCAAGCGGCGCAAGCGTTCGCCGCCGGGGCGGGTCTTTGGCCATACCAGATAGTAGTTCTCGCCGCTGGCCACGGCTGCTGAGAACGGCAGGCTCAAGCGATTCTGGGCAACGTCTTCTGCGACCATCAGCAGGTCTCCCATCGAAATTCCGTAGCCTCGGGCGGCGGCGATCATGCCCAGTTCCAGAGTGTCGAACACTTGTCCGCCCTTGAGCGAAACTTGCCCGCCGAGGCCCATGCAATCGAGCCAGCGACGCCAGTCCCGGCGGTCAGGCGTGGGGTGGAGCAATTCGGTCGCCGCCAGCCGTTTGGCATCCCACGGTTGCTCGTTCAGCAAATTGGGCGCGCCCACCGGGATCAGCATTTCCGGGAACAGCAACGTAGCCTCCCAGTCTGGCGGAAAGTGACCATTGCTCAGCAGCACGGCGCAGTCGAAGGGTTCCTGATTGAAGTCCACATGGTCGATGTCCATCCAGGCACTGGTCAGTTGCACTTCGTTGCCGGCCTGTAAATGTCGAAAGCGACTGAGTCGGGCCAGTAGCCAGCGCATGGTCAGGGTTGAGGGGGCCTTCATGCGCAAGATGTCATCTTCGGCGCGCAAGGTGGTGCAGGCGCGTTCCAGGGCGCTAAACCCTTCGCGAACCCCGGGCAGGAGCAAGCGGGCGGCTTCAGTGAGTTGCAAAGTACGGCCGTTGCGCTGAAATAACCGGCAGGCAAAGTGCGCCTCCAGGGTTTTGATATGGCGGCTGACAGCGCTTTGGGTAATCGACAGCTCTTCGCCCGCGCGGGTAAACGAGCTATGGCGAGCGGCGGCCTCGAAGGCACGCAAGGCATAAAGTGGAGGAAGATTACGAGGCATGAGGTTTATTCCGACAATTCAGCAGGAAAAGGCAGCATATCTGTACTAATACATGAGTTTTAATTATGTCAGGGATCGTTTTTATCCCTTTGCTTAAAACACTCAAGGCGCCGAGAATCAAGCCTTTCAACGTATCTAAAGAAATCGAACTGATGATCAAACAGCATTCTGCACGTATCGAACTCCGGGCCATTTTGCGGCTGGCAGGGCCGCTGATTGCCTCGCAGTTGGCACATATGCTGATGGTACTGACCGATACGCTGATGATGGCTCGCTTGAGTCCTGAGGCACTGGCCGGCGGAAGTCTTGGGGCCGCCAGTTATTCGTTCGTGTCGATTTTCTGCATTGGTGTGATCGCTGCCGTGGGCACCCTTGTGTCGATTCGTCAGGGCGCCGGTGATATTGAGGGCGCGACGCGCTTGACCCAGGCCGGGCTGTGGCTGGCCTGGGCTTTGGCATTAGCGGGCGCGGTCATGCTGTGGAACATCAAGCCGTTGTTGTTGCTGTTCGGCCAGACGCCCACGAACGTAGAGGCGGCAGGGCAATTCTTGCTGCTATTGCCATTTGCCCTGCCCGGTTACATGACATTCATGGCCTTGCGCGGCTTTACCAGTGCGATGGGGCGTGCAACGCCGGTGATGGTGATCAGCCTGATCGGCACGGTAGCCAACTTTTTGCTCAATTACGCGCTGATTACCGGCATGTTCGGCCTGCCAAAACTGGGCCTGATGGGGATTGGCCTGGTGACGGCCATTGTGGCGACCTGCATGGCGCTGGGCCTGGCCTGGCATATTCATCGGCATCCGGCCTACGAGGCTTATCCGATCAGCAAGGGGCTGTCGCGGATTAATCTGACCTATCTGCGTGAGTTGTGGCGCCTCGGTCTGCCCATTGGTGGCACCTATGCGGTGGAGGTCGGATTGTTTGCCTTCGCTGCGCTCTGCATGGGCACCATGGGCAGTACGCAACTGGCCGCCCACCAAATTGCGTTGCAGATCGTATCGGTGGCGTTCATGGTCCCGGCGGGCATGTCGTACGCCATTACCATGCGCATCGGTCAGCATTATGGCGGTGGTGATCTGGTGCGGGCGCGGCTGGCAGGGCGGGTCGGGATCGGCTTTGGTGCGGCGGTGATGCTTGGTTTTTCATTCGTGTTCTGGTTTTGGCCGAAGGAGCTGATCGGCCTGTTCCTGGGCTACAACGATCCCGCGTTTCGCCCGGTGTTTGAACTGGCGGTCAGCCTGTTGGCGGTGGCGGCCTGGTTTGAGCTCTTTGATGGTGCGCAAACCATTGCCATGGGTGCTATCCGTGGGCTCAAGGATGCCAAGACGACCTTCCTGGTCGGGCTTTTCTGCTATTGGGTCATTGGTGCGCCAATGGCTTGGCTGATGGCGTTTACTTTCGAGTGGGGGCCAACCGGCGTGTGGTGGGGCCTGGCCCTGGGCCTGGCGTGCGCCTCTGTGAGTTTGACGCTGGCATTCGAGTGGAAAGTACGGCGTATGCTCAAACGGGAGCGCAAGGCGGCGAACGCAGCGGCCATGACGGTGTAGGCGCTGGCGTGCCGTGCTCAGATCGCGTATGACACCTGCTGTCCTGCTTGTGGGGTCAAGTATTCAACCAGCTCCACCAGCGGCAATGGTTTGCTGATGAAGTAGCCTTGCACCTGGTCGCAGCCAAAATCGCGTAGCAACGCTAACTGCTCGGGGGTTTCGACGCCTTCGGCAACGACTTGCAGCTGGAGGTTGTGAGCCAGATTAATCATGGCGTGCACCAGCTTACGGTTCTCTTCGCGACTCTCCATGCCGCCGACGAAGCTTTTATCGATTTTGAGCAGTGTGATCGGCAGGCTGTTGAGGTGCACGAACGATGAAAACCCGGTACCAAAGTCATCCAGCGAGAAGCGTACGCCGAGTCGTCCCAGGGCATCCATCGTTTGCTTGACCAGTTCGCTGCGGCGCATGACGGCAGTTTCGGTCAGTTCGAATTCCAGCCACTGAGCGTCGACACCCCGCTCGGTGATCAGGCGGCTGAGGGTCGAGAGCAGCTGGCTGTCCTGGAACTGGCGGAACGACAGGTTGATTGCCATGTGCAGCGGTGCCAGCTTGTTTTCACGCAGGGTTTGCATGTCACGCAGGGCCCGCGAAATAACCCAGTACCCCAAAGGCACGATCAGGCCGCTTTGCTCGGCCAGCGGTACGAATTCGCTGGGTGCGAGCAAGCCGCGCTCGCTGTGGCGCCAGCGCACCAATGCTTCAAGTCCGACAATCTGCCCGCTGCTGAGGTCCAGGCGCGGTTGGTAATGCAGTTCCAGTTCGTTGCGTCGCAAGGCGCGACGCAGCTCGCTTTCGAGGTCTGCGAGGCTGCGGGCGTTGCGGTTGATACGCTCGTCGAACAGGTAAAACGTACAGCCCTGGGTGTTTTTGGCCTGCTGCATGGCGATATGCGCATGCCACATCAAAGGGTCGGCACCCGCGTTGGCGCGTGCGTGGGCGATGCCCAGGCTGCAGCCGATCAGCAGGCTTTCGCCATCGACCCAGTAAGGCTCAGCCATCACTTCGATGATCCGCTCGGCCATCCACTCCGCGCGCTCGGGCGCTCGCCGGGTGTCGATCACCAGGGCAAATTCGTCGCTGCCCAAGCGGGCCACTTGATCACCGGCTTCGAGCTGGCTTTTAAGGCGTGCCACCACTTGCAGGATCAAGCGGTCGCCGGCTTGATGGCCCAAGGCGTCGTTGGCATGGCGAAAGTTGTCCAGATCCAGGTGACCCAGGGCAATGCCACGGCCTTCATTTTCGGCCAGACGCACCGCCAGCAGTGTCTGGAAACCTTGCCGGTTGGCGATACCGGTCAGGGGGTCTTCCTCGGCCAGGCGCTGCAAAGTGTGTTCAAGCACACCGCGTTCGCGCACATGACGCAGGCAGCGCCGCAGGACATCGGTGTTCAGGGTGGCCGCCACCAACCAGTCGCTGACCCCTTGGGGCGGAACATCCGGCTCGGTATCCAGCAGCAATACGCTGGACAAGCGGCAACGGCCCGGCGCGGGTTGCAGGGCCGGGGTGGTCAGGAGCAGGGCATTTCGATCGGCCTCGAACAGGTAGTTCACAGACTCCCAGTCCGGCGCGCAAATCAGTAAAACCGTGCTTCCCATGGGCGCCAGACACTCGCGCAATAACGCTGCCCAAAATGGCTCTTCGGCCAGTAGCAGCAAACGCAAGGGTTCGACAGGCGTAGACAAGCTAGCTCCCTAGACTCTGCAAAAAAACAGGCGATGGGCAGTATGACGTGCAAGTTTACAGGGGGCAAATGACATGGATTATCAAATACATATTGCCGATTTTATTCCAACATTAACCTTAAATCTGTCCGGCATCCTGCGCGAAAGTAACAAAAGCGGAAAATTTAGATAGAGGGCTACGTCACACTGTCGCACAGAGGCAGCATTATCTGCTCAGCCTGTTAAAATGCCTGCCCTTTTTATATACGACCCCCTGACTCGTCATGTCCCGACTCAATCCCCGGCAGCAAGAAGCCGTGAGCTACGTCGGCGGCCCTCTTTTGGTGCTCGCCGGCGCAGGCTCCGGCAAAACCAGCGTGATCACCCGCAAAATTGCGCATCTGATTCAGAACTGCGGCATCCGTGCCCAGTACATCGTCGCCATGACCTTTACCAACAAGGCCGCGCGCGAGATGAAAGAGCGAGTGGGCACTTTGCTCAAGAAGGGCGAAGGTCGGGGGCTCACGGTTTGCACGTTCCACAACCTGGGGTTGAACATTATCCGCAAGGAGCATGCCCGGCTGGGCTACAAGCCGGGCTTCTCGATCTTTGACGAAGCAGATGTCAAAGCGCTGATGACCGACATCATGCAAAAGGAATACTCGGGCGATGATGGGGTCGACGAAATCAAGAACATGATTGGCTCGTGGAAAAACGACCTGATCCTGCCGCCCGAGGCGCTCGAAAACGCGCGCAACCCCAAGGAACAGACGGCGGCCATCGTCTACACCCACTACCAGCGCACGCTCAAAGCCTATAACGCTGTGGACTTTGACGACCTGATCCTGCTGCCGGTGAAGCTGTTCGAGGAACACGCCGACATTCTCGAGAAGTGGCAGAACAAGGTCCGCTACCTGCTGGTGGATGAATACCAGGACACTAATGCTAGCCAGTATTTGCTGGTGAAGTACCTGATCGGCAAGCGTAACCAGTTCACTGTGGTGGGCGATGACGACCAGTCCATTTACGCCTGGCGCGGTGCCCGCCCGGAAAACCTAATGCTGCTCAAGGACGATTACCCGTCCCTGAAAGTGGTGATGCTGGAGCAAAACTATCGCTCCACCAGCCGGATTCTTCGCTGCGCCAACATTCTGATCGCCAACAACCCACACGCGTTCGAGAAGCAACTGTGGAGCGAAATGGGGCACGGCGATGAGGTTCGGGTCATTCGCTGCCGTAACGAAGACGCTGAAGCCGAGCGCGTGGCGGTCGAGATCCTCACCTTGCATTTACGGACCGATCGGCCCTACAGCGACTTTGCGATCCTGTACCGCGGTAACTACCAGGCCAAGCTGATCGAGCTGAAGCTTCAGCACCATCAGATTCCTTATCGCCTGTCAGGCGGTAACAGCTTCTTCGGGCGTCAGGAAGTTAAAGATCTGATGGCCTACTTTCGGCTGATTGTGAACCCGGACGACGACAACGCCTTCTTGCGGGTGATCAATGTTCCGCGTCGTGAAATCGGTTCGACCACGCTCGAAAAGCTCGGGAACTACGCCACCGAACGCAAAATTTCGATGTATGCCGCGACCGATGAAATAGGCCTGGGTGAACATCTGGACGCACGATTTACTGACCGTCTGGGCCGTTTCAAGCGCTTTATGGACCGTGTTCGCCAGCAGTGTTCGGGTGAAGACCCTATTTCAGCGCTGCGCAGCATGATCATGGACATCGATTACGAGAACTGGCTACGTACCAACAGCTCCAGCGAAAAGGCCGCGGACTACCGCATGTCCAACGTCTGGTTTTTGGTTGAGGCGTTGAAAAACACCCTCGAAAAAGACGAAGACGGTGGCATGACCATCGAAGAAGCCATTGGCAAGCTGGTGTTGCGTGACATGCTTGAGCGTCAGCAGGAAGAGGAAGACGGTGCCGAAGGTGTGCAGATGATGACGCTGCATGCTTCCAAAGGCCTGGAATTTCCCTACGTGTTCATCATGGGCATGGAAGAAGAGATTCTGCCGCACCGCTCCAGCATCGAGGCCGATACCATCGAAGAAGAACGTCGACTGGCGTACGTGGGGATTACCCGTGCACGCGAGACGCTGGCGTTTACCTTTGCCGCCAAGCGCAAGCAGTACGGCGAAATCATCGATTGTGCACCGAGTCGTTTTCTCGATGAGTTGCCGCCGGACGATTTGGCCTGGGAAGGCAACGACGATACCCCCACCGAAGTGAAAGCGGTTCGCGGAAATACGGCATTGGCCGATATACGCGCGATGCTAAAACGCTAAACTTGACTATTTTTTACTCTACCTTCAGCGCATAGGCGCTATTTGAGGACGTTACGTTGGAAGCACTGCACAAGAAAATTCGCGAAGAAGGCATCGTGCTTTCCGATCAGGTTTTGAAGGTTGACGCCTTTTTGAATCATCAGATCGATCCGAAGCTGATGCAAGAAATCGGCGACGAGTTCGCGCGCTTGTTCAAAGATGCGGGCATCACCAAGATCGTCACCATTGAGGCTTCGGGTATTGCCCCGGCTGTGATGACAGGCCTGAATCTGGGCGTTCCGGTGATTTTCGCACGCAAGCATCAGTCGCTGACCCTGACTGAGAACCTGCTGTCGGCCACGGTTTACTCGTTCACCAAGCAAACTGAAAGCACTGTAGCGATTTCTCCGCGACACCTGACCAGCAGCGATCGTGTATTGGTTATCGACGATTTCCTGGCTAACGGCAAAGCTTCGCAGGCGCTGATTTCGATCATCAAACAAGCCGGCGCGACCGTTGCGGGCCTGGGTATCGTCATCGAGAAGTCGTTCCAGGGCGGCCGTGCCGAGCTGGACGCTCAAGGCTATCGCGTTGAGTCCCTGGCACGGGTTAAATCTCTGGCTGGCGGCGTTGTGACCTTTTTGTAAGAGCGAGCAAACTCGCTCCTGCAGGAGATTGGCCCCGTTATTTAGCGGTGGCCTGTAGCCCGGCCAGCAGCAGACGCTGGTAGAGCTCCTCGCGCAGCCCTTCGGGCTGCGCGAGCTGCATGCGCGCCAGATGCTCGGGGAATGCCTGCGGCGAAGGTGCGTCGAGCGTAGCTCTGCCCAGCGTGTAGATCTGCGTGAGTTTGAATTTGCTTTTGAGCCAGTTCAACGCTCGTAGCAGGTCTTGCTCCTGCGCGCTGAAATCGCTGCCCAGCGGGTATTCCGGGAACAAGGGGGCATGGCGCGCGGCAATCTTCAGCAAGCGTTCCGGGCTGTTATCGGCAAAGCGTGGATCGAGGCAAAAGTCCTTGGGCAGCTTGCCGATTTGCTGTGCCTGCTCGATCAGTTCGGTCTGGAAGCGTGAGTCGCTGATGTTCAGCATCGCTTCAATGACATGGCGATCGGTTTTGCCACGTAAATCGGCGATCCCGTACTCGGTCACCACGATGTCACGTAAATGCCGGGGAATGGTGCAATGGCCATATTCCCAGACGATATTCGAGCTCACCTCGCCACCCGACTCGCGCCAGCTGCGCAACATGATGACGGAGCGTGCGTCATGCAGGGCGTGACCCTGGGCGACGAAGTTATATTGCCCGCCGACCCCGCTGAGCACCCGCCCATCCTCCAGCTGATCGGCTACGGCGGCCCCCAGCAAGGTGGCGGTAAAGGCGCTGTTCACAAAGCGTGCATCACGCCGTTGCAGGCGCTTCAGATCTTCCTGACCATACAGCTCATTGATATAGCTGATAGCCGTCATGTTGAATTCGGCGCGCTTGTCAGGGGGCAGATCCCGCAGGCGTTGGTAAAAGCTGCTTGGCCCCAGAATGAAGCCGCCGTGAACACTGACGCCATCGGTGTGAAGGCTTTCATTCAGAGTGCCAGCATTGGCTTGGGCCTGTCGTTCGGCATCCGGGTAAACCTTGCGCCGTACAATGCCGGCATCCACCAGCATCATTAGCCCGTGTACAAACATTTCACTGCAACCATACAAGCCCTGAGCGAGCGGTTCGACGCCGCCTTGGTGTTCAATCAGCGTGCGCCAAGGTGTGGTATCAATCTCGTCGAGCAGGGCGCGATAGCGCGGATTGTCGGCATGCCGTGCCAGCAACGCTGCGCTCAAGGCATCGCCCATGGCGCCAATACCAATTTGTAACGTACCGCCGTCGCGAATCAGCGTGCTGGCGTGCAGGCCAATGAAGTGGTCCTGGGTGTTCACCGGCATATTGGGCGTAGAAAACAGCGTGGTGCACTCTTCGTCCTCGATCAGCAGGTCAAAATCATTGGCGCTGAGTTCTGAGTCGCCCGGCATATAGGGCAAGTCGCGGTGAATCTGGCCCAGCATCAGAATGGTTTCACCGGCATCTCGCCGTTTGGCGATCATTGGCAATAAATCGAGGGTGATGTCGGGATTGCAGCTCAAGCTCAGGCGGTTCGCGTCTCGGGGATGACGCGCGATGAGTTGTGCCACAAGATTCAAGCCAGCAGCATTGATGTCGCGGGCAGCGTGGCTGTAGTTGCTGCTGACGTAATTTTGTTGAGCGGTGGGGCTGTTCAGCAAGCTGCCTGGTTGCAAAAAAAACTGCTCGATCTGAATGTTGTCGGGCACGGCATCACGCTGCAGATCCGCCAGATAATCCAGCTCAATGTAATCGCCAAATACCCGCTCAATAAAGGGCTGCAGAAAACGTCGCTGCAACCCATCGCCCAGCATGGGACGGCCAAGGCTTAAAGCGGTGTAGATCGTCAACTGACGTTCGGGTAATCGCTTGACCCGCTGATACAACGCGTTGACGAAGCGGTTGGCTTTGCCCAGACCCAGCGGCAGACCGAGGTGGATATGTGCGGGTAAACGCGCCAGCACATCATCCACTGCATTCTCGATCGAACAGGATTGCACCATCTGAGCCTCCAAAACCATCCGTGAATAGAGATGTGACAGAGAGTGACGGTTGTTGGTTGCAAAGACCAGAGAGCAGATCAAAACCTTCAGGCACAAAAAAGCCGCCCATCAGCGGCTTTTTTGGAGAAGGTCGGCTTACTTCAAGCCAGACATCTTCTGGATGGCACCTTTGAGGTCTTCATCGGAACAGCTCATGCACGTGCCTTTTGGCGGCATGGCGTTGATACCGGTGATGGCCTTGGCCAGGATGCCGTCGAGGCCTCCCTGGTGATCGGCGCGCTCTTTCCAGGCTGCGGTGTCACCGATCTTGGGTGCGCCCAGCAGACCGGTGCCGTGGCATGCATTGCAGTGCTTGGCAATGATGTCATCGGGGGTCATTCCACCGCCGCCGCCTGCAGAGGCCACAACGTCCATGCCTTTGCATTCTTCGCCCTGGATACAGACCTTGCCAACGGGCTCGAGGCGTTTTGCGATGTCATCGTTGGTCGCTGCTTGAGCGTTGACTGCCCAAAGGGCCATTACTGTTGCTGGTATGGCCAGCATTTTCATAATTAGGTTCACGCGTACACCCTCAATGGTGGCTAGTCACGCCCACAACCACGGTTTCGCGGGCGGGCGAAAGTATAACGGTTAGCCCGCCACTCTGAAACAACCCTAAAGACAAAGGGGGAATAGAGGTGGCGAAATGCAGCGCCGGGTACCTCTGTAAATACAGGGTGCCTCTGGTTATTAGAAGTTAGCCGGTGTTGCTGCGCTGATAAGTCGCGCCGCAACGTCGAACGGATTACGGAAGCGGTGTGGCTTGGAGCTTTCAAAATAATAGCTGTCACCTGCTTCAAGCACGAAGGTCTCAAGACCTACGGTCAACTCGAGACGACCTTCGACCAGAATTCCGGTTTCTTCGCCTTCATGGGTCAGCATTTCGTCCCCGGTGTCTGCGCCCGGTGGATAAATTTCATTGAGGAATGCAATGGCTCGACTGGGATGCGCCTTGCCGACCAGCTTCATGGTCACGGCGCCATCTGAAATATCGATCAGTTCATTGGCTTTGTAGACAATCTGTGTCGGCTTTTCCTGAAGGATTTCTTCGGAAAAAAACTCGACCATGGACATGGGGATGCCACTCAGCACTTTTCTCAGGGAGCTTATCGAAGGGCTCACACTGTTCTTTTCGATCATCGAAATGGTGCTGTTGGTGACGCCCGCGCGCTTGGCGAGTTCACGCTGTGACAGGCCTTTCAGTTTGCGGATGGATTGCAGTCGTTCACCGACGTCCAATGCGGGAGCCTCCTAGGGATCAGATTCAAGTCGAGAAGCCGCCATCATGGCGATAGCGTTCAGTATTTACAACACTTCGACTTCAAACCTGCGTGCCCTTTTGGCCCCGCATTTTGGCTACAACCCATCAGCTCCCGGAATAGAGGCGTGGCGCGCGTTTCAGGTTGCAGAAAATCTGGTAAGGAATAGTGTCCGCTTTATCTGCCACCTCACTCGCCAGGATATTTTTACCCCACAACTCAACGCTCGAACCGAGGCCGGCTTGCGGAATATCCGTCAGGTCGATGCACAGCATGTCCATCGAGACCCGCCCCAGCAACTGGCTGCGCTGACCGGCAACCAATACGGGTGTGCCGGTAGGTGCCTGACGTGGATAACCGTCGGCATAACCCATGGCCACGACGCCGATGCGCATTGGTTTCGATGTGATGAATTTCGCGCCATACCCTACCGGTTCGCCAGCGGGCAATTCACGCACGGAAATCACTTTGGACTCCAGCGTCATCACCGGTTGCAAGCGTGAGGCTTGAGCCTGGGCTTCTTCGAACGGCGTGGAGCCGTACAGCATCAAGCCTGGGCGCACCCAGTCGCTAGGCACGGCAGGCCAGCCGAGGATTGATGGAGAGTTACGCAAGCTGATTTCAGCAGACAGGTCGGCGCGTGCGGCCTGGAAGACCGCGAGTTGCTCTTCGCTGCGGGTGCAGTCCAGCTCATCGGCGCGGGCAAAGTGACTCATCAGGACGATTTTGGCCACGTTGGCGCTGGCTTGCAGGCGCTGATACGCGATTTTGTAGTCGGTGGGGTGCAAGCCGACACGGTGCATGCCCGTGTCGAGTTTAAGCCACACCTGGATCGGCTGGGCGAGGTTGGCGCGTTCGATTGCATCGAGTTGCCACAGCGAATGCACGACACACCAAAACCCGTGCTCGACGATCAGCGGCAGTTCATCGGCTTCAAAAAAGCCTTCGAGCAGCAAAACCGGAGCCTGAATGCCGGCGGCACGCAGTTCCAGCGCCTCTTCGATACAGGCCACGGCAAACCCATCGGCTTCGGCTTCCAGAGCCTGGGCGCAATGTACCGCGCCGTGTCCATAGGCATCGGCCTTGATCACGGCGAGGGCCTTGGCTCCCGACACTTCGCGGGCCAGTTGGTAGTTATGACGCAGGGCTTGAAGATCGATCAGGGCACGGGCTGGGCGCATGGCGGCGGGCTTCTAACGGCGGAGGAAGAAAAAGCGGCACTGACGCGCAGGTTTAACCGCGCGTTGTGCCGCACAGAGGCGGTACTCGATGCCCGATGTTAAGGCAGCGCGGCGATGACGGACAGCTCGACCAGGATCTCCGGTTCGCACAGCTTGGCTTCAACTGTGGCGCGAGCCGGTGCTACACCTTTAGGCAGCCACTGGTCCCACACGCTGTTCATGCCGGCAAAGTCGGCATCGATATCCTTGAGGTAGATGGTGACCGACAGGATCTGGCTTTTGTCGGTGCCCGCCAGATCCAGCAAGTGTTCGATATTGGCCAGTGTTTCGCGGGTTTGCTGCTCAACCCCCGCATTCATGTCGTCACCCACTTGGCCGGACAGGTACACGGTGCCGTTATGAGCGACGACCTGGCTCATGCGTTCATTGGTGAGCTGGCGCTGGATTGCCATTTTTTGCAGTCTCCTTGTGGGTGCCGTAACGAGAGATATCGAGGCCTTCCGTGCTGATTTGCGGGGTCTTTCTGGCCATCACGTCAGCGAGGAAGCGACCGGAACCGCAGGCCATCGTCCAGCCGAGTGTGCCATGACCGGTGTTCAGAAACAGGTTCTTGTAGGGGGTTGCGCCCACAATCGGTGTGCCATCCGGCGTCGTCGGACGCAGGCCTGTCCAGAAGCTGGCCTGGGTCAGGTCGCCGCCCTGAGGATAAAGGTCGTTGACGATCATCTCCAGGGTTTCACGTCGACGCGGGTTCAGCGACAGATCAAAGCCGGCGATTTCAGCCATGCCACCGACACGGATGCGGTTGTCGAAACGGGTAATCGCGACTTTGTAGGTTTCGTCGAGAATGGTCGAAGTCGGTGCCATGTCCGAGTTGGTAATCGGGATGGTCAGCGAGTAACCCTTGAGCGGGTACACCGGCGCACGGATCCCCAGCGGCTTGAGCATTTGCGGCGAGTAGCTGCCCAGGGCCAGTACATAGCGATCAGCAGTTTCGAGCTTGCCGTCAATCATGACGCCATTGATCCGGTCGCCCGCGAAGTCCAGGTGCTGGATGTCCTGGCTGAAGCGGAACTCCACGCCAAGGTTCTTCGCCATTTCCGCCAGGCGCGTGGTGAACATCTGGCAGTCGCCCGTCTGGTCATTCGGCAGTCGCAGGGCTCCGGCCAGAATGTCGGTGACGCTGGCCAATGCCGGTTCAACCCGGGCAATCCCGGCACGGTCGAGCAGCTCGAAAGGAACGCCGGACTCCTTGAGTACCGCGATGTCCTTGGCTGCACCATCCAGTTGCGCCTGTGTGCGGAACAATTGGGTGGTGCCGAGGTTACGGGCTTCATAAGCAATGCCGGTTTCGGCGCGCAATTCGTCGAGGCAGTCACGGCTGTACTCGGACAGACGTACCATGCGCTCCTTGTTGACGGCATAGCGGCTGGCGGTACAGTTGCGCAGCATCTGCGCCATCCACAGGTATTGATCGATATTGGCGGTGGCCTTGATCGCCAAAGGGGCGTGGCGTTCCAGCAGCCATTTGATGGCTTTGAGCGGAACGCCTGGCGCTGCCCACGGCGAAGCATAGCCTGGGGACACCTGGCCGGCGTTGGCAAAACTGGTTTCCATTGCAACGGCTGGCTGACGGTCCACAACGACAACGTCGAAACCGGCTCGGGCCAGATAATAGGCGCTGGCAGTACCAATAACGCCGCCACCCAGTACCATAACTCGCATATTTATTTCCCTCATCGCGGCCAGCCGCTGACGTTTATTGTTCAAAGCGAAGATGGACGCAGTATAAGAAGCATTGGCCAGTGAATTTCACTATATAACCAGCTATATTTGGCGACAATTCTCGGCCAAAACGCTTTTGACAAAGGAGAATCTCCTATGCGTACAAATCATCAAACCAAGCGGGAACTGGACAAGATTGACCGGAATATTTTGCGCATCCTGCAGGCTGATGGCCGGATCTCTTTTACCGAGCTCGGAGACAAGGTGGGACTGTCGACCACGCCTTGTACCGAGCGGGTACGCAGGCTGGAACGCGAAGGGATCATCATGGGGTACAACGCACGGCTCAATCCGCAGCATCTGCAGGGCAGTTTGCTGGTATTCGTTGAGATCAGCCTCGATTACAAGTCAGGCGATACATTCGAAGAATTTCGACGGGCTGTGCTGAAACTGCCCCATGTTCTGGAATGCCATTTGGTTTCAGGCGACTTTGACTATCTGGTAAAAGCGCGGATCAGCGAGATGGCCTCGTACCGCAAACTGTTGGGCGATATCTTGCTCAAGCTGCCCCACGTACGGGAGTCCAAGAGCTACATCGTGA
This sequence comes from Pseudomonas taetrolens, assembly GCF_900475285.1. Classification (NCBI taxonomy): domain Bacteria; kingdom Pseudomonadati; phylum Pseudomonadota; class Gammaproteobacteria; order Pseudomonadales; family Pseudomonadaceae; genus Pseudomonas; species Pseudomonas taetrolens. The sequence continues at coordinate 82,918 of NZ_LS483370.1, forward strand.
TGGAGGAAGTGAAGGAAAGCCTGAACTTGCCAATTCCGGACTGACCTGCACTCTGCCCTTAAACCAGGACCTGCCGGGTGCTGGCGATGTATTCATGTACCAACTTCTCGGCGCTTGGGTGGATCAGTTCCACGGGGCGGCGTCCGTTAGGGCACGGCAAGGTCGGCGTGGTGCCGAACAGGCGACAGATCAGCGGCCGCTCTTCGTACACGGTGCAGCCGTTGGGGCCCAGGTGCACGCAGTTCAGTTCATCCATGGCGGCTTCTTGCTCGGCCGCGGTTTTGCGCGGCAAGCGGGCCATTTCTTCGGATGAGGTGGTCACGGGCCCGCAGCAGTCGTGGCAACCCGGTACGCATTCAAACGACGGAATCTGTTGCCTGAGAAAGTGGATCTTGTGACTGTTACAGCTCATCTAAAGCTTACCGGATGTGTAAAGGCCGCAAAGTCTGCCTGAAAACGCCTGCTCTAGACAGCGCCGTCCGGCTGTTCTTGCTCCTTGGGAATGGCCCGGCTTATGCTCCGTAAAATTTTCCAAACACAAATATCAGGATTACGCACATGAACGCCCCGGTTCAGCGCAGCCAGCACACCGCCTCTTACTATGCCGCCAGCAGCTTGCCGCAACCCGACCACCCGGTGTTGCAAGGCGAGCATGTGGCGGATGTGTGCGTGGTCGGGGGTGGCTTCTCGGGCCTGAACACAGCACTGGAGCTGGCCGAGCGTGGCATGAGCGTGGTGCTGCTCGAAGCGCACAAGATCGGCTGGGGGGCCAGCGGGCGTAATGGCGGGCAACTGATTCGCGGTGTCGGTCATGGCCTCGAACAATTTGAAGGCATCATCGGCAAAGACGGTGTGCGGCACATGAAACTGATGGGGCTGGAGGCGGTGGAAATCGTTCGCCAGCGTGTCGAGCGTTTCAATATCCCGTGTGACCTGACGTGGGGCTATTGTGACCTGGCCAACAAGCCGCGTGACCTTGAGGGCTTTGCCGAGGAAGCCGAAGAGTTGCGAGGTTTGGGCTATCGTCACGAACTCCGCCTGCTGCAAGCGAATGAGGTGCGCAGTGTGGTGGGCTCGGATCGCTATGTCGGAGGGCTCGTTGATATGGGGTCGGGGCACTTGCATCCGTTGAATCTGGCGCTGGGCGAAGCTGCTGCCGCGGCACAGCTGGGTGTACGCCTGTTCGAGCACTCAGCGGTGACCCGTATCGATTATGGTTCTGAAGTCCGTGTGCACACGGCGCAGGGGACGGTTCGGGCCAAGAGCCTGGTGCTGGGTTGCAATGCTTATCTCAAGGACTTGAACCCTCAGCTCAGCGGCAAGGTGCTGCCAGCCGGTAGCTACATCATCGCCACTGAACCATTGAGCGAAGCCCAGGCCCATGCCTTGCTGCCGCAAAATATGGCGGTGTGCGATCAGCGTGTAGCGCTGGACTATTACCGGCTTTCGGCTGATCGGCGTTTGCTGTTTGGTGGCGCTTGTCATTATTCGGGACGGGATCCGCAGGATATTGGCGCCTATATGCGTCCGAAAATGCTCGATGTATTCCCGCATCTGGCCAACGTGAAAATTGATTACCAGTGGGGCGGGATGATCGGTATTGGCGCCAATCGGTTGCCGCAAATCGGTCGACTGCCGGATCAACCCAATGTGTATTACGCACAGGCCTATTCAGGGCACGGGGTGAACGCCACCCACCTGGCTGGCAAGTTGTTGGCCGAGGCCATCAGCGGGCAGCACAGTGATGGCTTTGATCTGTTTGCCCAAGTCCCGCATATCACCTTCCCGGGCGGCAAATACCTGCGCTCACCCTTGCTGGCGTTAGGGATGCTCTGGCACCGGCTGAAAGAGCTGCGCTAAAAAACGGAGCCGCTGCCGAAGGCTGCGTCCGGCGGTGTGTCAGCTAAGTCCGACACCTTTGCATTTACAACCGCTTCGCAATCGGGCGTAGCGTTCGGCAGTGGCTACGACATTTACAGCGTGTGCGCGGGTCAAGAGCGCCAAAACGGTTTTAGCCCTTCACATTGCGCCAGGTGGCGGTTCAGGCCCACGTCGCGCAGTTGCTGTTCATTGAGGTTGAGCAAGGCGCGGCGGGTGCGCGAGCGGTGCCAGAACAAGGCCCAACGGCTTAACCCTTGAGGCGCACTGGTAGTTGGATAGACTCCGTGGCCGAGCTCGTGCTCGGCTTGAAGTTGCGGGTTATGCAGTGTCAGGCGTACATCGCTCAAACCATTCATTGGACGCTCCCTTTTGACTCAAATGTCATGAGTCAGCATGATGGCGCTGCACCAAAAACCATGACAGATTCAACAGCGTGCTTTTACGCTCATACAGATAGCGTTTTTAGCTGCTGAATCCTCTGTTTTTGCACCATCTGTACTGGTTCGTCGTTCGTCTATCTGCCGAGAGTTCTGCCATGACCCTTTACGTTAATCTCGCCGACTTACTTGGCACGCGTATCGAACAGGGCTTTTATCGCCCCGGCGACCGTTTACCGTCGGTACGGGCGTTAAGCGCCGAACATGGCGTCAGTCTGAGCACGGTGCAGCAGGCTTACCGCTTGCTGGAAGACAACGGGCTGGCGTCGCCTCGCCCGAAATCCGGCTACTTTGTGCCAGTGGAGCGTGAGCTTCACGCTTTGCCGGTCATGAGCAGGCCAGCGCAACGGCCGGTGGAAATTTCGCAATGGGAGCAGGTGCTGGAGCTGGTGCGTTCGGTCCCGCAAAAAAATGTAATTCAGTTGGGGCGCGGCATGCCGGACGTCACCACGCCGACCATCAAGCCGTTATTGCGCAGCCTGGCTCAGATAAGCCGCCGCCAGGATTTGCCCGGGCTGTATTACGACAATATCTACGGCGTCTTGAGCTTGCGCGAGCAGATCGGGCGCCTGTTGCTCGATTCCGGCTGTCATCTCGGGCCGGACGATCTGGTGATTACCACCGGCTGCCATGAAGCCCTGTCGTGCAGCATTCGCGCGGTGTGCGAGCCGGGTGACATCGTAGCGGTCGATTCGCCAAGCTTTCATGGGGCTATGCAAACCTTGAAAGGGTTAGGCATGAAAGCACTCGAGATCCCGACCGATCCACTGACCGGCATCAGTCTGGAAGCCCTCGAGCTGGCACTTGAACAATGGCCTATCAAAGCGATCCAGCTCACGCCCAGTTGCAATAATCCCTTGGGCTACATCATGCCCGAGGCTCGAAAGCGGGCGCTGGTCACGTTAGCGCAGCGGTTTGATGTGGCGATTATCGAAGACGATGTTTACGGTGAGCTGGCCTATACCTACCCCCGCCCGCGCACGATTAAATCCTTCGACGATGATGGGCGAGTCTTGCTGTGCAGCTCATTCTCCAAGACCCTGGCCCCCGGTTTACGGGTTGGCTGGGTCGCTCCGGGACGTTATCTGGAGCGGGTGCTGCACATGAAATACATCAGCACCGGCTCGACCGCGCCGCAGCCGCAGCTGGCGATTGCCGACTTTTTGAGGAAGGGGCATTTCGAGCCGCACCTGCGCCGAATGCGCAGTCAATATCAGCGTAATCGCGATTTGATGCTGGGGTGGGTCAGTCGTTACTTTCCGGTGGGCACGCGCGTGAGCCGCCCCCAAGGCAGTTTTATGCTGTGGCTGGAGCTCCCTGATGGTTTTGACAGCTTGCGCCTCAACCGAATATTGCTGGAACAAGGGGTGCAAATTGCGGTGGGCAGTATTTTTTCAGCCTCGGGCAAGTACCGTAACTGCTTGCGCATGAACTACGCTGCAAAGCCTACGCCGCAGATCGAAGATGCTGTGCGCAAGGTTGCCATGGCGGCCAGCAAATTGTTGGCAGAGACCGTTTGATGACTCTTTCGATGAAACCACTCGGCGTACTGCTGTTGACCCTATGGCTGGGAGGTTGTGCCACTTTGGACGTACCCCGTGAATCGACACAGGCTTTACCTGCATCGGACTCGGCCTTTGGCCGTTCGATTCAAGCACAAGCTGCACCATACATGGGGCGTTCGGGCTTTCGCCTGTTGCCCAACAGCGGTGAAGCGTTTCGCGCCCGGGCCGAGTTGATTCGCAATGCGCAGAGCAGCCTCGACTTGCAGTATTACATCGTCCATGACGGGCTGAGCACCCGCATGCTGGTGGACGAGTTGCTCAAAGCCGCTGATCGCGGGGTCCGTGTACGGATTTTGCTCGATGATACGGCCAGCGATAGCCTGGACGGGCTGCTTGCCACCCTTGGTGCCCATCCCAATATCCATATCCGGTTGTTCAACCCGTTGCAATTGGGGCGCAGCACCGGGGTGACACGGGCCCTTGGGCGGCTGTTCAATCTTTCGCGCCAGCATCGACGGATGCACAACAAGCTGTGGTTGGCCGATAACAGCGTGGCGATTGTCGGGGGGCGCAACTTGGGCGATGAGTATTTCGATGCCAAGCCTGAGCTGAACTTCACGGACATCGACCTGCTCGGCGTCGGCCCGGTGGCCGAGCAGTTGGGGCACAGCTTCGATCAATACTGGAACAGCGCCCTGAGTCAGCCGATTGGTGATTTTGTGTCTTCACGCCTGTCCGGGCGTGAGCTGTCCAAGGCGCGCAGCGAGTTGGAGGCTTCCCTCAAGGTGGCGCAACAACGCAACCGCGCACTGTATGAGCAACTGGCTTCCTATGAAACGGATCCTCGGCTGGACGTATGGCGCCAAGAGCTGATATGGGCCTGGAATCAGGCGCTGTGGGATGCGCCGAGCAAGGTGCTGGCCAGAGGCGAGCCCGACCCGCATTTACTGCTGACCACGCAGTTGGCGCCCGACATGGCCAATGTCACCAAAGAGTTGATCCTGATTTCGGCTTATTTCGTGCCCGGCGAAACCGGCCTTGTGTACCTGACCGGCCGCGCAGATGCCGGGGCCGATGTGCGTTTATTGACCAATTCACTGGAAGCCACGGACGTGCCGGTCGTTCACGGCGGCTATGCACCTTATCGCAAGGCGTTGCTCGAGCACGGCGTCAAGCTCTACGAGCTGCGGCGCCAGCCGGGCGTGGGCGGAGGCAGTGGCCCGCACCTGTTCAGAAAAGGGATGAGTTCGGACTCGAGCCTGCACAGCAAGGCAATGATTTTTGACCAGCAAAAATCATTTATCGGATCGTTCAATTTCGACCCGCGTTCGGGTTTGTGGAACACGGAGGTCGGGGTGTTGGTCGATAGCCCGCAACTGGCTGCTGAAGCCCGTAAGCTCGCCCTGCAAGGTATGGCACCGGCGTTGAGTTACCAGCCGAAACTGGAGCAGGGCGAAATCGTCTGGGAGACCGAAGACAACGGCCAGCTGCATACGCTGAAGCGTGAGCCGGGCAGTTGGTGGCGCCGGGTCAATGCGTGGTTCAGTAAAAGTGTCGGGCTGGAGAAGATGCTCTGAATCACCCCCCGGTGCCCGCTTCTGTCCCGAATGCGCCCTGGCGCGATACCAGGATGACCAGCCCCAATGCTCCGGCGGCCATGAACAGCGGTAACGCATGCCCGCTTATCCATTGGCTACCGGCTCCGGCGGCCAGCGGGCCGATCAGGCAGCCGATGCCCCACAGTTGCGCCACGTGGGCATTGGCGCGCACCAGCGCGTCGTCGCGGTAGCGTTCCCCGATCAGAATCAGCGACAACGTGAACAGCCCGCCAGCGCTGGCGCCGAAAATGACCCACAGCGGCCAGATCAGCAGCGTATTGAGCAGCAATGGCACTGCCAGGCTCGACACCATCAACATCACGGCACAGCCGGTAAACAGCGAGCGGCGGGACAGGCGGTCGGCCAGTGCGCCAATCGGCAGCTGCAACAGGGCGTCGCCCACCACCACCGTGCTGACCATCGCCAGTGCGATGTCCGCCGTGAACCCCTGGCGCAGGCAGTAAATGGGCAGCAGCGTCAAAATCATCGCCTCGAAGGCTGCAAACAGCGCCACGGCCCAAGCGATGGCCGGCATTCCCCGACAGAACCCCAGCAAATCCTTGAATGTCACACTGCACGCTTCTGTGCTCGGCGCTCCGTCACGACCCATCAGCAGCAAGGGAGCCAGTGTCAGCAAGCCGACGCCGATCCAGAACCCGTAGTCATCCTCCGAACCGATAAGGCCCAGTAGCAGAGGGCCGGACAATTGGCTCAAGGCATAGGCACAGCCATACAGTGCCACCAGGCGACCGCGCCACTGTTCGACCACCAGCTGGTTGATCCAGCTTTCGCCGAGAATAAAAATCACCGTGAGTACCACGCCGATAAGCAGACGCAAGACCAGCCACACCGGGTAACTGGGCAGTAGCGCCAGCAAACCGATGGACAGTGCGCCTCCCCACAGGCACAGGCGCATCAGTCCAGGTGTGCCAAAACGGGCAGCCAGCTTGCTGGCCACGCTGGCTCCCACGAGCACACCCACCGCAGGCATGGCCGCCATTACGCCAATTGCGAATCCGTCATAGCCCCAGCCTTCAAGGCGAAAGGAGACCAGCGGCATGCTGACGCCCAGTGCCAGGCCGACACTGAGAATTGAAGCCAGCACCGCGAAATAAGTCGCCCAACGCATGTCTGCGCTCCTGTGGATAACTCAATTTTCGAGAGAGGAAATAACAGTGGGAGCGAGCTTGCCCGCGGTGCAGGCCTAGAGTCTGAGTCAGCCCCCAGGCCTGCACCGCGGGCACTCCCGCTCCCACCGTGTGTTGCGTGTGTGCTGTTACAGCTTGATCCAGGTGGATTTCAGCTCGGTGTATTTGTCGAAAGCATGCAGCGATTTATCGCGGCCGTTGCCCGATTGCTTGAAACCGCCAAACGGTGCGGTCATGTCGCCACCATCGTATTGGTTGACCCACACACTGCCGGCGCGCAGGGCTTTGGCTGTCAGGTGAGCCTTGGAAATGTCAGCAGTCCAGACGGCAGCGGCGAGGCCGTAGGGTGTGTCGTTGGCAATCTGGATCGCCTCTTCAGCCGTGTCGAAGGTGATGACCGACAGCACCGGGCCAAAAATCTCTTCCTGAGCGATTTTCATCGCGTTGTTAACGCCGTCGAAAATGGTCGGCTCAACATAAGTTCCACCGGTTTCCTGCAGGATCTGGTTACCGCCCGCCACCAGTTTGGCGCCGTCACTGTGGCCGGACTTGATGTACGACAACACGGTGTTCATTTGCTGGGTGTCGACCAGTGCGCCCACGGTGGTAGCCGGGTCCAGCGGGTTGCCAGGCTTCCAGCCCTTGAGGGCTTCGATGACCAGCGGCAGGAAGCGGTCTTTGATCGAGCGCTCGACCAGCAGGCGCGAACCGGCCGTGCAGACTTCGCCCTGGTTGAAGGCAATGGCACTGGCAGCCGATTCGGCGGCGGCTTGCAGGTCGGGAGCATCTGCAAACACGATGTTCGGACTTTTGCCGCCGGCTTCGAGCCAGACGCGCTTCATGTTGGACTCGCCGGAGTACACCATCAGTTGTTTGGCGATTTTGGTCGAGCCAGTGAACACCAGGGTGTCGACGTCCATGTGTAGCGCCAGCGCTTTACCGACGGTATGACCATAGCCTGGCAGTACGTTCAGCACACCGGCTGGAATACCGGCTTCAACGGCCAGTGCAGCAATGCGGATGGCGGTCAGCGGAGATTTCTCGGATGGCTTGAGGATGACCGAGTTACCGGTGGACAGCGCAGGCCCGAGTTTCCAGCAGGCCATCATCAGCGGGAAGTTCCATGGCACGATCGCCGCGACAACACCCACGGGTTCGCGGGTCACCAGGCCCAGCTGGTTATGCGGCGTAGCAGCCACCTCGTCGTAGATCTTGTCAATGGCCTCGCCGCTCCAGCTCAGCGCGTTGGCCGCGCCAGGTACGTCGATTTCCAGAGAGTCGGTAATGGGCTTGCCCATGTCCAGGGTTTCAAGCAGAGCCAGCTCTTCAGCGTTTTGCTTGAGCAAGCCGGCAAAGCGGATCATGGTGGCTTTGCGCTTGGCCGGGGCCATGCGCGACCAGACACCGGAGTCGAAAGTCTTGCGCGCGTTTTCGACGGCACGCTGGGCATCAGCGGCATCGCAGCTGGCAACCTTGCCCAGCAAACGGCCATCGACCGGGCTGAGGCACTCGAATGTTTCATTGGAGACTGCGGCGGTGTATTCACCGTTGATGTACGCGCGGCCTTCGATCTTTAGCTGTTGGGCTCGTTGTTCCCAGTCAGCACGGGTCAGGGTGGTCATTCGAGTGTCCTCCTCTTATTAAAAATAGAAGCGCCCCGGCTTTCGCGTGGCGCGTCAGGGATGCTGTCCAATCGACTAGAGTGATTGGCACGAGACATGCGCCACCCTAAACCAGTGTCCCGGGGACTTTCAATATATTTGACATATGTGTCGTAAACGACATGGCTTGTTCGTTTTAATAAACATAGTATTTGGACTTTCTGGCTCTACACACCGTCATTCCGGGGGGATAAGCACCATGAGTATCACAACCATCGTCGATTTCAACACTGCCAACACCCAGGCTGAGCGCTTCAGTCCGGCACCGGAAAAGGTGCTCAAGGGGAATCCCGAACAAGTTATCCACAACCACTATGCCAGCCCATGCGGGCAGATGAATGCGGGTGTATGGGAGGGTGCAGTGGGTCAATGGACGGTGAACTACACCGAGCACGAGTACTGCGAAATCATTGAAGGTGTTTCGGTCCTGCGCGACCAGCAAGGCAATGCCAAAACCCTGCGGGCGGGAGACCGCTTTGTGATTCCGGCCGGCTTCAGCGGAACGTGGGAAGTACTGGAAAAATGCCGCAAGACGTATGTCGTGTTTGAGCAGAACGCTTGAATTTCAGGCAAGAAAAAGCCCGCCGAAGCGGGCTTTTTCTTAAAGAGACAAAAATCAATTACTTGATTTTGGCTTCTTTGTAGATCACGTGCTTGCGAACCCGCGGATCGAATTTTTTGATTTCGATTTTGTCCGGAGTGGTGCGCTTGTTCTTATCAGTGGTGTAGAAATGGCCTGTACCAGCGCTCGACACCAAACGGATCAATTCACGCATGATTAGCTCCCTTAGATCTTGCCAGCACGGCGGATTTCGGCCAGCACGACAGTAATGCCACGCTTGTCGATGATACGCATGCCTTTAGCAGATACGCGCAGACGCACGAAACGTTTCTCTTCTTCAACCCAGAAGCGGTGATGCTGCAGGTTCGGCAGGAAACGACGACGGGTTTTGTTATTTGCGTGGGAAATGTTATTCCCAGTCACCGGACCCTTACCGGTAACTTGACAGACTCTCGACATGCCTCAGCCCTCTAAAACCACATGCCCAACCCGGCATGGGTTGGCCGCTTAATCTCTCAGTCATTTGGCGCTAGGCGCCGCGTTTCTTTAAGGGTCTTACCGGTTACACCTACAAACGAAGGAACCGGGCCCCTAGAAAAGAGCGCTGCTTTATACCAGAAAGACTAAAGCGCAACAACAAGCAGTGTGATTTGCCGTGATTAATTGAACCGGTATTTTAACCCGCATTCAGCTTGAAGCCTGTGTGTGGCGGGGTTTTACCGCTCGTCGCTGGGTGAAAGGTTTCAGGCAGCAAAACCCTCGTCAGCGGTTGTTGTGCGCGTGGCGCTCGCTGGCGCTGGCAGCGTGAAGGGTGGCTAAAATGCGTTCAACGGCCCTTCATACGCGCAGAAGCGGGAACGGACAACGATTAAAAGTAGTCATTTGATGATGGCCCTACTAGGGTAGTCCTTTTCCAGACTGCACACGCAGATGGGTCAATGACTTGCGAAGGAAAATAGACCATGCACCTCGCTGCTGCCCCCTTTTTGCTCGCTTTATGCCTAAGCCCTCTGGTGCAGGCGGCTACGTTGAGTGTATGTACCGAGGCCAGCCCGGAAGGGTTTGATGTGGTGCAGTACAACTCGCTCAGTACCACCAATGCCTCGGCAGACGTGTTGATGAACCGTCTGGTGGACTTTGACGCTCAGGCCGCCAAGTTGGTGCCCAGCCTGGCCCAGAGCTGGTCAGTGTCTCCTGACGGCCTTGTGTACGATTTCAAATTGCGCCCCGGGGTCAAGTTTCATAGCACTCCTTATTTCACACCAAGCCGTGAGTTGAATGCCGATGATGTGCGTTTCAGCTTTGAGCGCATGCTGGATCCGGCCAACCCTTGGCACAAGGTGGCGCAAAGCGGTTTCCCACATGCGCAGTCTTTGCAGTTGCCTGAGCTGATCAAAAAGATTGAGACCCCGGACCCGCTGACCGTGCGTTTTACGCTCAGTCATCCGGATTCGACTTTCCTTCCGGCCCTGAGCATGGGCTTTGCGTCGATTTATTCAGCTGAATATGCCGATAAACTGCTCAAGGCCGGTACCCCTGAACGGATGAACAGCCAGCCGATTGGCACTGGTCCTTTCGTGTTTACCCGGTTTCAGAAAGATGCCGTGGTGCGTTACAAGGCCAATCCGGACTATTTCGCGGGCAAGCCCGGTATCGACGGGCTGATTTTTGCCATTACCCCGGATGCCAACGTGCGCCTGCAAAAGCTGCGACGCAATGAGTGCCAGATCGCCCTTTCGCCCAAACCGCTGGATGTAGACGTTGCTGCGAAAGATCCGGCGCTGAAGGTCGTGCAGACCCCGGCCTTTATGACGGCCTTTGTGGCCATCAACAGCCAGCATCCGCCGCTGGACAAGCCTGAAGTGCGGCAAGCGATCAACCTGGCCTTCGACCAGGCGACGTACCTCAAGGCGGTGTTCGAGAACAGCGCGCAGGTCGCCAAGGGTATCTACCCGGCTACGACCTGGAGTTACGCCAAGGATTTACCGGGTTATGCCCACGACCCTGAAAAAGCCAAAGCGTTATTGGCCAAGGCCGGCCTCCCGAATGGTTTTAAAACTACGATCTGGACGCGACCGACAGGCAGCGTGCTGAATCCGAATCCAAGTCTGGGGGCGCAGTTGTTGCAGGCTGACCTGGCGAAAGTCGGGATCAAGGCCGATATTCGCGTGATTGAGTGGGGCGAGTTGATTCGCCGGGCCAAAGCAGGTGAACACGACCTGCTGTTTATGGGCTGGGCGGGCGATAACGGCGACCCTGATAACTTCCTGACTCCACAGTTTTCATGTGCGGCAGTCAAGTCAGGGACCAACTTTGCTCGTTATTGCGACAAGACACTGGACAACCTGCTAACGGATGGCAAGACCCTGAGCGATCAGGACAAGCGCAGTGTGCTGTATCAGAAGGCTCAGGCACTGATCCAGCAGCAGGCCTTGTGGTTGCCGCTGGCTCACCCAACGGCTTACGCGTTAACCCGTAAAGACATACAGGGTTATCAGGTAAGTCCGTTTGGGCGCCAGGAGTTCTCAACGGTCAGCATCAAGCCCTGAAGGCTACATCCAGCCATGTTCGACCATCGAGAATGGCTCGCCGTCCCCGATGATGAAGTGATCGAGCACCCGTACTTCAACCAGATCCAGCGCTTCGGTCAGGCGCTGGGTCAGGCGGTGATCGGCATGGCTGGGTTCGCTGATGCCGGAGGGATGGTTATGGCAGAAAATGACGGCCGCGGCGTTGTGCGCAAGGGCGCGTTTGACCACTTCGCGCGGGTAAACACTGGCGCTGTCGATGGAGCCCTTGAACAGCTTCTCAAAGGCCAGCATGCGGTGTTTGGAGTCCATGAACATGCAGCCAAAGACTTCGTGCGGCTCATGACGCAATGCTGATTTGAGGTACTGGCGAACAGCTTGCGGGCTTTCCAGGGCGGAGTCGCGGCGCAAGCGCTCAGCCAAGTGGCGCCGTCCCATCTCCAGTACGGCCTGCAACAGGCTGTACTTGGCTGGCCCTAGCCCCGGCGGCCGGCAGAAAACGCTCAAATCCGCTTCCAGCAAAGCCCTGAGGCTGCCAAATTCAGTCAATAAATGGCGCGCCAGATCGACGGCGCTTTTGCCTGGCACTCCGGTACGCAGAAAGATTGCCAACAGTTCGGCATCGGAAAGCGTTGCTGATCCTTGAGCTAAAAGTTTTTCTCGCGGCCGCTCGGAAGCAGGCCAATTCTTGATGCTCATAACACCTCCATGTGTATGGGGCCCGCTGTTCCATAGCAGGCGCTGTGTTATCTTAGCCCATCTTTTTTGCGTGGCTTTTGGCCATTTTTCACGCAGTCATCATCGAACTAAAAGGCAGGCCTATGCAGCGGCTGTATCGAAAACGCATTGTTTTGGGCGTCGGCGGCGGCATCGCGGCTTACAAGAGTGCAGAGCTGGTCCGCCGTCTGCTGGACCAGGGTGCTGAAGTCCGTGTAGTCATGACGCGGGGCGGCAGTGAGTTCATCACGCCCCTGACCATGCAGGCGTTGTCAGGGCATCCGGTCCATCTGGACTTGCTCGACCCGGCAGCGGAAGCAGCCATGGGGCATATCGAACTCGCCAAATGGGCTGACCTGGTGTTGATCGCACCGGCGACCGCTGATGTGATCGCCCGCCTTGCCCAGGGTCTGGCCAATGATTTGCTGACCACGCTGGTGCTGGCCACTGACGCAACGGTTGCTATCGCGCCAGCGATGAATCAGGCCATGTGGCGTGATCCAGCCACCCAAGCCAATACCCGATTGCTCGAAAGCCGTGGCCTGCATGTATTTGGCCCGGCCTCCGGGAGCCAGGCCTGTGGCGATGTCGGCTTTGGCCGCATGCTTGAGGCCGATGACCTGGTGCAGTGTGCCGCTGAGTGTTTCCAGCGCAAGGTGCTGACCGGCAAGCATGTGCTGATTACCGCCGGCCCGACGCAGGAAAACATCGACCCGGTGCGTTACATCACCAATCACAGCTCCGGGAAAATGGGCTTTGCCCTGGCCGAAGCCGCGGTTGAAGCCGGTGCCCGCGTGACGCTGATTACCGGACCGGTACACTTGCCGACCCCGGATCGCGTAGCCCGCATCGACGTGGTCAGTGCCCGTGACATGCTTGCGGCCTGTGAAGCGGCTATTCCGTGTGATGTGTTTATTGCATCTGCTGCTGTTGCAGACTACCGGCCTGAAGTCGTCGCCCCGCAAAAATTAAAGAAAGATCCTGCCAAAGGCGATGGTCTGTTGCTGCAGATGGTGCGCAACCCCGACATCCTGGCCACGATTGCTTCGCGCCCGGATCGCCCCTTTAGTGTCGGCTTTGCCGCAGAAACCGAGCACTTGCTTGATTACGCTGCGCGCAAGCTGAAAGACAAAAACCTCGACCTGATTGTCGCCAACGATGTGGCTAACCCCAGCATTGGCTTCAACAGTGAGGAGAACGCATGCAGCGTGATTGACCGCGAACTGCATGCCACTGTGTTTGCCCAGACCAGCAAGGGCAAGATTGCCCGCCAACTGGTCACTTTTATCGCCGAACGTCTGAACCAGGTTTAACTCGTATGCACGCTTTGCAAGCCAAAATCCTCGATCCACGCATTGGTAACGAATTTCCGATGCCGCAATACGCCACGACGGGCTCTGCCGGTCTCGACCTGCGCGCCATGCTCAAAGAAGACACCCTTCTGGAGCCGGGCCAGACCCTGCTGATTCCGACCGGCCTGTCGGTATACATTGGTGATCCGGGCCTTGCAGCGCTGATCCTGCCGCGCTCGGGCCTGGGTCATAAACACGGCATCGTGCTGGGCAATCTGGTCGGTCTGATCGACTCCGATTATCAGGGCGAGTTGATGGTGTCGTGCTGGAACCGGGGTCAGACCGCGTTCAATATCACCGTCGGTGAGCGCATTGCTCAACTGGTGCTGGTGCCGGTGGTGCAGGCGCATTTCGAGCTGGTTGAAGAGTTCGACGAAAGCCAGCGTGGCGCTGGTGGTTTTGGCCACTCCGGCAAGCTCTGATTGTGCAGTACAAGGTCAGGCACCCTGCCTGACCTTCAGTGCCCCCTGAATCCTCTGAGCGTGGAGTCCCCCCTGCAATGAGTAGCCCCGCTTCGGTCCCCCCGCAATTCCCTGACAGCATTTTTCGCGCCTACGACATTCGTGGCGTGGTGCCGAAAACCCTGACCGCTGAAACGGCTTACTGGATTGGTCGCGCCGTCGGTGCCGAGAGCCTGGCCCAAGGCGAGTCCCGTGTATCGGTGGGCCGCGACGGGCGCTTGTCGGGTCCGGAGCTGGTGGAGCGTTTGATCCAGGGCGTGGCTGACAGTGGTTGCTACGTCAGCGATGTGGGCCTGGTGCCGACACCAGCGCTGTATTACGCAGCCTGCGTCCTGGCAGGTAAGTCGGGGGTGATGCTCACGGGTAGCCATAACCCGTCGAACTACAACGGCTTCAAAGTCGTGATCGCGGGCGACACCCTGGCCAACGAGCAAATTCAGGCGCTGCACACGCGCCTCAAAACCAATGACCTGACGTGGGGCGAAGGCCGTATCGAGCGCGTTGAAATTCTGTCGCGTTACTCCGATGAGATAACCCGGGATGTCAAGCTGGCGAAGCGTTTGAAGGTGGTGGTGGATTGCGGTAACGGTGCCGCGGGAGTCATTGCACCGCAGTTGATCGCGGCCTTGAATTGCGAAGTGATTCCGTTGTTCTGCGAGGTGGACGGCAACTTCCCCAACCACCACCCGGATCCGGGTAAACCTGAAAATCTTCAGGATCTGATCGCCAAGGTCAAGGAAACCCGGGCCGACATCGGACTGGCGTTCGACGGCGATGGTGATCGGGTCGGCGTTGTAACCAACGCGGGTACCATCGTTTTTGCTGACCGTCTGCTGATGCTGTTTGCTCAGGATGTGTTGACGCGTAACCCGGCGGCCGAGGTTATCTTTGATGTGAAGTGCACGCGTCGTCTGACGCCGCTGATCAAGGAGTCTGGTGGCCGCCCACTGATGTGGAAGACCGGTCATTCGTTGATCAAAAAGAAGATGAAAGAAACCGGCGCCCTGCTGGCCGGCGAAATGAGCGGGCACATTTTTTTCAAGGAGCGCTGGTTCGGTTTTGATGATGGGATCTACAGCGCTGCACGCTTGCTGGAAATCCTCAGCAGGCAGCAAGCGACGGCAGAAGAGCTGTTTGAGGCCTTCCCGAACGATATTTCTACACCTGAGATCAATATCGATGTGACGGATGAGAGCAAATTCAGCATCATTGAGGCCCTGCACGATGCCCAATGGGGTGAAACTGCCGAACTGACCTCCATTGATGGTGTGCGGGTCGACTATCCCCGCGGTTGGGGCCTGGTTCGAGCGTCCAACACCACGCCGGTGCTGGTGCTGCGATTTGAGGCTGATACCGAGGTTGAACTGCAACGCATCAAGGATGTCTTTCACGCACAACTCAAGCGTGTTGCCCCTGATCTCCAACTACCGTTTTGATCGATTTGTTCTACCGGAGCCCTGAATGACCCTCGAACGTGATGCCGCCTCCAATGTTGCCAAGGTTTTGTCCGAAGCGTTGCCCTACATTCGCCGTTACGTCGGCAAGACGCTGGTGATCAAGTACGGCGGCAACGCTATGGAGAACGACGAGCTGAAAACCGGGTTTGCCCGGGACATCGTGTTGATGAAGGCGGTGGGGATCAACCCGGTCGTCGTGCACGGTGGCGGTCCGCAAATCGGTGATCTGCTCAAGCGCCTGTCCATCGAAAGCCATTTCATCGACGGTATGCGCGTGACAGACTCGCAAACCATGGATGTCGTGGAGATGGTGCTGGGCGGCCAGGTGAACAAGGACATCGTTAACCTGATCAACCGTCATGGCGGTAGCGCGATCGGACTGACTGGCAAGGACGCGGAGCTGATCCGTGCAAAAAAACTGACGGTCACCCGCCAGACCCCGGAGATGACTTCGCCGGAAATCATCGATATTGGTCATGTGGGCGAAGTGGTCGGGATCAACACTGACCTGCTGCATATGCTGACCAAAGGTGATTTCATCCCGGTTATCGCGCCAATAGGTGTGGGCGCCAATGGCGAGTCCTACAACATCAACGCGGACCTGGTGGCGGGCAAGGTTGCCGAAGCCCTGAAAGCCGAAAAACTGATGTTGCTGACCAACATTGCCGGTTTGATGGACAAGCAGGGTAAGGTCCTGACTGGGCTGACCACGGCTCAAGTCGATGAGCTGATTGCCGACGGCACCATCTATGGCGGCATGCTGCCTAAGATCCGTTGCGCGCTGGAAGCGGTGCAAGGTGGCGTGACCACCGCGCACATTGTCGATGGCCGTGTGCCGAATGCGGTGCTCCTGGAGATCTTTACCGACACCGGTGTCGGTACCTTGATCACCAACAGCAAGCCGCTTTAAGCAGAACTGAAAAAGCCCCGTCCGGTGATTGCCGAACGGAGCTTTTTTGTGGGCAGGGATATCAGATCCCGTATTGCGCCCGGTATGCTTCTACGGCTGGCAGGTATTGCTTGAGCGTTTCGTCTTCGGCCAGGAATTGCAGCACCTGATTCAGCGAAACGATGCTGATGACCGGAATGCCGAAGTCGCGCTCGACTTCCTGGATGGCCGACAACTCACCGTTGCCACGCTCCTGACGGTTCAAGGCAATCAGAACCCCGGCTGCCTTGGCGCCTTGGGCCTGAATGATCTGCATGACCTCACGGATGGCAGTGCCGGCCGTGATCACGTCGTCGATGATCAGGATGTCGCCTTCGAGCGGTGAGCCCACCAGGCTGCCCCCTTCGCCGTGCGCCTTGGCTTCTTTGCGGTTGAAGCACCATGGCATGTCGCGGTCATGGTGCTCGGCCAGTGCCACGGCAGTGGTTGCCGCCAAAGGAATACCTTTGTAGGCCGGGCCAAACAGCACGTCGAAAGGAATACCGCTGTCTACAATGGCTGCGGCATAGAAGCGCCCCAGCTGAGCCAGCGCCGAGCCAGTATTGAAAAGGCCGGCATTGAAGAAGTAAGGGCTGGTGCGCCCGGACTTCAGGGTGAATTCACCGAAGCGCAAAACGCCGCGATCAATGGCAAAACGGATAAAGTCGCGCTGATACGCTTGCATGTAAAAAGCCCCAGATACCACGGATTTAGCTAATTAGTAAGACCGCGTGTATCATACACGCACGTGATTTTTGGGGCCATTTATGCGGATCATCAGTGTGAACGTCAATGGTATTCAGGCGGCAGTCGAGCGCGGTTTGCTCAGTTGGCTGCAAGCTCAGAATGCCGACGTTATCTGTCTGCAGGACACCCGCGCCTCCGCCTTTGAACTGGACGATCCAGCCTACCAGCTCGATGGCTACTTTCTTTATGCCTGTGAAGCTGAAGTCCCTGCCCAAGGCGGTGTGGCTTTGTATTCGCGGTTGCAACCGAAAGCGGTCATCACCGGGCTTGGCTTCGAGACGGCGGATCGCTACGGGCGCTACCTGCAAGCCGATTTCGATAAGGTCAGCATCGCGACCTTGCTGCTCCCTTCGGGGCAGAATGGCGATGAAGACTTGAACCAGAAGTTCAAGCTAATGGATGACTTTGCGCGCTACCTTGATAAGCAGCGTCGCAAGCGTCGTGAGTACATCTACTGTGGCTCGCTGTATGTGGCACAGCAGAAGCTCGACATTAAAAACTGGCGCGACAGCCAGCAATCTCCGGGTTTCCTGGCGCCTGAGCGGGCCTGGATGGATGAGATTGTGGGCAATATGGGTTATGTCGATGCCCTGCGAGAAGTCAGCCGTGAAGGCGACCAGTACAGCTGGTGGCCGGACAACGAACAGGCCGAGATGCTTAATCTGGGCTGGCGTTTTGACTATCAGTTGCTCACGCCGGGCTTGCGCCGCTTTGTAAGAAGCGCCCGTTTGCCGCGTCAGCCACGTTTCTCGCAACATGCGCCATTGATTGTGGACTACGACTGGACACTGACCATCTAAGTGTTTTTTCGCCGCCATAAAAAAGCCGACATCGCTGTCGGCTTTTTTGTGGGCGCTGGTTTTAGTCGCGGTTTACTTGATCGGGCGCCAGGTGAAGGGGTAGCGGTAAGTCACCCCGTCATTGGCCTTCACGCCAGCAATCACCACCAGCACGACGGCGCCTATCAGTACCAGGCCGAGTAATGCGAAGCCAATCAGGATGAACATCAGGACGTAGCAAATCGCCGAGAGAATCGCCACGGTGATTTGAAAGTTCAGTGCTTCCTTGCCCTGGTCGTCGATAAAGGGGTCGCTTTCGCGCTTTATCTGCCACAGGATCAGTGGCCCGATCAGGCTGCCAAACGGGAACCACATCCCGAGGAACGCGGAGAAGTGACAAAACATGGCCCATTGCCGAGCTTCGCGGCTCGGTTTGGGTTTTGAAAGGTCCAGTTCGCTCATGGCGTTCTCCACGTAATGGGTGGCTCAGGCAATCGGGCAGGCATTCAGTCAGCCAGTGCCGCTTGTTGCAGCGCAAAGATTTCGTTCATGCCTTTTTGTGCGAGGGCGAGCATGGCATTCAGCTCTTCGGGCTGGAATGGTGCGCCTTCGGCAGTGCCCTGGACTTCGATGAAGCCACCGCTGCTGGTCATAACGACGTTGAGGTCGGTTTCAGCTGCCGAATCTTCAGGATAGTCGAGGTCAAGCACAGGCTCGCCTTGATAAATACCCACGGAAACCGCGGCGATCATTTGTTTGATCGGGTCGCCGCCTTTAAGGCCGCCGCGTTTTTTGATGATTTTCAGTGCGTCGACCAGTGCGACCATTGCACCGGTAATGGAAGCCGTACGGGTGCCGCCATCTGCCTGAATAACGTCGCAGTCGACGTACAGGGTGATGTCCCCCAGCTTTGACATGTCCAGCGCTGCGCGCAGGGAGCGGCCGATCAGGCGCTGGATTTCGAGGGTGCGGCCCCCTTGCTTGCCACGGCTGGCTTCACGCTGGTTGCGGTCGCCGGTGGCGCGCGGCAGCATGCCGTATTCGGCGGTCAGCCAGCCTTGGCCCTGGCCTTTAAGGAAGCGCGGGACACCGTTCTCGACGCTGACGGTACAGATGACTTTGGTGTCACCGAACTCGACCAGTACAGAACCCTCTGCGTGTTTGGTGTAGTTGCGGGTGATGCGGATCGGGCGCAGCTGATCGGCAACGCGACCACTTGGACGTTTCATGTGGGATACCTGTACGGGACGGAAAACTGCCGAGCATTATAAGGGCCATCGCCCAACAGGACACCTCTAATACCGATCTGCGTATTCAGGGGGGGGTGATGTTTACGACAGACGTCATTTGGGGGCTCCCCGTGCACTGCGTTACAATCCGCCGCCTTAATGGCCGTCAGGCTTCATTCATTGAATCGCGAGGTACCGTCCATGGTACACAGCATGACCGCCTTTGCCCGCGTCGAAAGCGTCGGCACTCAGGGCACCCTGAGTTGGGAGTTGCGCTCGGTCAACAGCCGCTACCTGGAACCGCACCTGCGTCTGCCCGAGTCTTTCCGGGATCTCGAAGGCGCCGTGCGTGAAGCGCTGCGCCAGGGTATTTCCAGGGGCAAGCTGGAATGCACCCTGCGTTTTACCGAGGAAACCACGGGCAAACCGCTGCAGGTTGACCGGGAGCGCGCCGCGCAACTGGTTGCCGCCGCTGAAACGATCGCCAGCCTGATCAAGCAGCCGGCTGCGCTCAATCCTCTGGAAGTGCTGGCCTGGCCCGGGGTTCTGGTCGCCGATGCCAGTGACCCGCAGGCGCTCAACACTCAGGCGCTGGCGTTGTTCAAGCAAGGCCTGCAAGAGCTGAAAAGCGGCCGCGAGCGCGAAGGTGCGGAGCTGGCACGCTTGATCAGCGAGCGTTTGACCGCCATTGAAGGCGATGTCGACACCTTGCGCGAGCTGGTGCCCCAGATGCTCGCTACGCAACGTCAGAAGGTGCTGGATCGCTTCGCCGACATGAAGGCCGAACTTGATCCCCAGCGTCTTGAGCAAGAAATGGTCATGCTGGCGCAAAAAAGTGACGTCGCGGAGGAGCTTGACCGTTTGAGCACCCACATTCTCGAGGTGCGTCGCGTCCTCAAGTCGGGGGGGGCCGCAGGTCGACGTCTCGACTTCCTGATGCAAGAGCTTAACCGTGAGGCCAACACCCTTGGCTCCAAGGCGTTTGATCCACGCAGCACGCAAGCGGCGGTCAACCTCAAAGTGTTGATCGAGCAGATGCGCGAACAAGTACAGAATATTGAGTAAGGCTCCCCCTGACATGAACCACAGCACTGGCACCCTCTACATCATTTCTGCGCCTTCGGGTGCGGGCAAGACCAGCCTGGTCAAAGCATTGATCGACGCTGAGCCGCAGATCCGCGTTTCGGTGTCGCACACCACGCGGGCCATGCGTCCGGGTGAAGCCGATGGTGTGAACTATCATTTTGTCGAGCGCGAAGAGTTCGTGAAAATGATCGAGCACGGCGATTTCCTGGAGCGCGCCGAGGTGTTCGGCAATCTCTATGGCACGTCGCAGAGCCATTTGCAGCAAACGCTGGATGAAGGCCACGACCTGATTCTGGAAATCGACTGGCAAGGTGCTGAACAGGTGCGCCAGGTGATGCCCAAGGCACGCTCGATCTTCATTCTGCCGCCGAGCCAGGAAGCGCTGCGTCAGCGTCTGGACAACCGTGGGCAGGACAGCGACGAAATCATTGATGGCCGGATGCGCGAAGCCGTGAGCGAAATGAGTCACTATGTTGATTATGACTACCTGATCATCAATGACGATTTTACCCATGCGCTTGATGACCTGAAGGCGATTTTTCGCGCCAATCAGCTCCAGCAAAAGCGTCAGCAGCAGCGTTATGGCAAATTACTGGCTGAGTTGCTCGGCTAAAGGGCTCTTCCCAAAACACCTGCAAGGGCCTTACATTGGCGCTTGCAGAGGTGTTTGGGGAGTTGCTTGAAAAATCAGCGCTTCCCTAATCGCTGGTGATTTTTTAAACTGTTGAGTCCGCTCGCCCATCCGGGCAGCGCGCATATTGCATTTGCTACGAGGAAGACCATGGCCCGCGTAACCGTTGAAGACTGTCTAGAACACGTGGATAACCGCTTTGAGCTGGTCATGCTGTCTACCAAGCGTGCCCGTCAACTGGCCACCGGCGGTAAAGAGCCTTTGGTTCAGTGGGAAAACGACAAGCCTACCGTTGTCGCCCTGCGTGAAATCGCCGAAGGCCTGATGAGCTACGAGTTTATCGCCAACGCTGAAATCGTCGAAGACGAACCGCTGTTTGCAGCGTTCGAGGACGAGTCCAACGAGGCGAACTAAGCCTATGCCCGGTCGACGTAGCACGGCGAAGGGTAAAAAGTTTTGGCAGGAGGATTCCTCATGCCGAGCATAGACGCCCTCGCCGATCGCTTGTCGACGTACCTCGGTCCGGACCAGGTCAATCTGGTCCGCCGGGCGTACTTCTACGCAGAACAAGCCCACGACGGCCAACGCCGACGTAGCGGCGAACCGTATGTCACGCATCCGCTGGCAGTCGCAAACATCCTTGCCGAAATGCATATGGACCATCAGAGCCTGATGGCGGCCATGTTGCATGACGTGATCGAGGACACCGGTATTGCCAAGGAAGCGCTTGTCGCTCAGTTTGGCGAGACCGTGGCCGAGTTGGTCGATGGGGTCAGCAAGCTGACTCAGATGAACTTCGAAACCAAGGCTGAAGCCCAGGCTGAAAACTTTCAGAAGATGGCTATGGCCATGGCACGCGATATTCGCGTGATCCTGGTGAAACTGGCTGATCGCCTGCACAACATGCGTACCCTCGAAGTACTGTCCGGCGAAAAGCGCCGGCGGATTGCCAAGGAAACCCTGGAAATCTACGCACCCATTGCCAATCGGCTGGGTATGCACAGTATTCGTATCGAATTCGAAGACCTTGGTTTCAAAGCGATGTACCCGATGCGCTCCGCGCGCATTTATCAGGCCGTGAAGCGCGCCCGGGGCAATCGCAAGGAAATCGTCAATAAAATTGAAGAGTCGCTCAGCCACTGTCTCGCCATCGACGGCATTCAGGGCGAGGTAAGCGGCCGTCAAAAGCATATCTACGGCATTTACAAAAAAATGCGCGGCAAGCGCCGGGCTTTCAACGAGATCATGGATGTTTACGCGTTCCGGATCATCGTCGACAAGGTCGATACCTGCTACCGCGTGCTGGGCGCTGTACATAATTTGTACAAGCCTCTCCCGGGTCGTTTCAAGGACTACATCGCCATTCCCAAAGCCAACGGCTATCAGTCGTTGCATACCACGCTGTTTGGCATGCACGGCGTACCGATCGAAATTCAGATCCGTACCCGTGAAATGGAAGAAATGGCCAACAACGGGATCGCCGCTCACTGGTTGTACAAGTCCAGTGGCGACGAACAGCACCAGGGCACTCATGCCCGTGCGCGGCAGTGGGTCAAAGGCGTGCTGGAGATGCAGCAGCGCGCAGGCAACTCCCTTGAATTCATCGAAAGCGTGAAGATCGACCTGTTCCCGGACGAAGTTTACGTGTTCACGCCCAAAGGCCGAATCATGGAGCTGCCCAAAGGCTCCACGGCGGTCGACTTTGCTTACGCAGTGCATACCGATGTGGGTAATAGCTGTATTGCATGCCGGATCAATCGCCGTCTCGCACCGCTGTCCGAGCCGCTGCAAAGTGGCTCCACGGTCGAGATCGTCAGCGCACCGGGTGCCCGCCCCAACCCGGCCTGGCTCAACTTTGTGGTCACCGGCAAGGCCCGTACGCATATTCGCCATGCCCTCAAGTTGCAGCGTCGTTCCGAGTCGGTGAACCTGGGCGAGCGTCTGCTGAACAAGGTGCTAAACGGTTTCAACAGCGCGCTGGACAAGATTCCGGCAGAGCGTGTTCAGGCAATGCTTCAGGAATACCGCCTGGAACAGATCGAAGATCTGCTTGAGGACATTGGCCTGGGTAACCGTATGGCTTACGTGGTGGCCCGGCGCTTGTTGGGCGAAGGTGAAGCATTGCCTAGCCCCGAGGGTCCGCTGGCGATTCGCGGTACTGAAGGTCTGGTGCTCAGTTACGCCAAATGCTGTACGCCGATCCCGGGTGACCCGATTGTGGGTCATCTGTCTGCGGGCAAAGGCATGGTTGTGCACCTGGACAACTGCCGCAATATCAGCGAAATCCGCCATAACCCCGAAAAATGCATCCAGCTTTCGTGGGCCAAGGATGTTACCGGAGAGTTCAACGTCGAATTGCGCGTCGAACTGGAACATCAGCGTGGCCTGATTGCGCTGCTTGCCAGCAGCGTCAACGCTGCCGATGGCAACATCGAAAAAATCAGCATGGACGAGCGCGATGGCCGCATCAGTGTGGTCCAGCTCGTCGTCAGCGTGCACGACCGTGTGCACCTGGCCCGTGTGATCAAAAAACTACGTGCTCTTACCGGGGTTATCCGCATCACCCGCATGCGTGCATAACCCGTTCATAAGCCCGGCCATTACAAGGAGTCATTCATGACCAAGACCGTTATCACCAGCGACAAGGCACCTGCCGCTATCGGCACTTATTCCCAGGCGATCAAGGCTGGCAATACTGTCTACATGTCCGGCCAGATCCCGCTTGACCCAAAAACCATGGAGCTGGTTGAAGGGTTTGAAGCCCAGACTGTCCAGGTGTTTGAAAACCTGAAGTCGGTTGCTGAAGCTGCGGGCGGTTCGTTCAAGGACATCGTCAAGCTGAACATCTTCCTGACTGACCTGAGCCACTTCGCCAAGGTCAACGAGATCATGGGCAAGTACTTCGAACAGCCTTACCCGGCTCGCGCCGCCATTGGCGTTGCTGCCCTGCCAAAGGGTTCGCAGGTCGAGATGGACGCCATTCTGGTAATTGAGTAATGCCCTCGGCGCAGCATCTTCATGCTGCGCCAACCCCCTCGCTTGTCCCCCGTTCTAAAAGGATTCCGCTATGCGCAAAGCGCTAGTCATGTCACTGCTCACTCTTGTTTTGGGTGGCTGTGCCAGCGAACCCGCCCACCGCGATATCAGTGGTGTCTGGATCAACCAGGCCGCAATCGACGCAGCTGCCAAAGGCGGGAACCTGCGTGAGGCCCTGCTGGCCAATGGCCCGAACCTGGAATGGGATATCGACGCCAAAAGGGCTCAAGCCAACTACACCAATGGTTTTGAGCGAGTCGAAGGCAAGTTGATGCCTGAAAACAAGGGCGTTTGGCAGGTCAGCTTCTACGGCAGCTCGGCCACGGTCTTGAGCCTTGCCGGCGACCAGCTGATACAAGCCGCTGCCGAGTCCGACCCCCAGCAATCGTTCGTTCGCTCGCCTGTCAGCGTGACAAGCGATGCTCCGCTTGGCTCCAGTTTTGAAGCGGCGCTCAAGTCAGCTTATTTGGGTGGCCAGTGGCATATTGTCAGTGGTCAGGGGCAAGGCGGCGAAGTGACTTTCTTGCCTGATGGTCAGATCAAGGGACTGCCAGGCAGCAGTATTTACGCCCTGTGTTTGGCAGGCGACTGTGCATCGATGAGTGGTGAGTACGACAGCCTTTGGTTGCAGCAGGGCGATACAGGTGCTGCGCATATTTTTGTGCGCAACGGCCCGCAGCTGGAAATTTTCCAGGCGCTTGACGCTGCCCAGCCCGACGAAATGCCACAGTTTTACCCGGGCAAGCGGGAGTGGGTGCTGAAAAAGCAGCCCTGATGCAGAGCGGTAGCCGCTGCCGCCGTCTGCGGCAGCGGTGATATGAAGCCGTTATGCCTTCGTTGCCAGAATTTTCCCATATCCCTCGCGATAGCTCGGGTAGCGCGGTTCCCAGCCCAACGCCCTGGCGCGGGCGTTGCTGCAACGCTTGCTGCCCGCCCGTCTGACGCTGGCCTCGGCTGCCCATTCCGTCACGCCCAGTTGCTCACGTAACCAGTCCACGACCTGCGCCAAGGGGGCGGGGGCGTCATCGACGCCGATATAGCAATCATCCAGGGTTTTGCCGTGTCGGGCGGCGTTCAACAGGAAGGCCAGAAGACCGCCGGCGTCATCGGCATGGATCCGATTGCCATACAGCGGGGGATCAACGGCGACACGATAGCCTTCACGAACCTGGCTCAGC
Organism: Pseudomonas taetrolens; assembly: GCF_900475285.1. Taxonomy (NCBI): domain Bacteria; kingdom Pseudomonadati; phylum Pseudomonadota; class Gammaproteobacteria; order Pseudomonadales; family Pseudomonadaceae; genus Pseudomonas; species Pseudomonas taetrolens. Next base: position 107,839 of record NZ_LS483370.1, read on the forward strand.
ATCCACTCACGTCCTGGCCCGTAGATTCCGGTCAGACGCACCACACTGGCCGGGATGCCGCTGTCCAGCGCCACTTGCTCGGCCTGTCGCATGATTCGCCCCGAGTAGCTCGTGGCTTCAGCCGGGGATGTTTCATCGATCCATTCCCCATCTTTTTGGCCATAAACGCCGCTGCTTGATACAAACAGCAGGCGTTTTGGGCGCTGGCCATTTTTCTTCAGCCAGCCAAGGGTGTGCTTGAGCCCTTCGACATAAGCCGCTTGATACCCGGCTTCGTCGTGAGTGGTAGCCGCAGTGCTGTACACCAGATAGTCGATCTGGCCTTTTGGCCATTGCGCCGGGCATGACGCATCGAACAGATCCCCGGCGACTCCGATAACGCCATCGGGCAGACGATCGACAGAACGGCGCAGGCCATACACCAACCAGTCATTGTCGAGTAACTGAGTGGCCAGGCGGCTTCCTACATCGCCGCATCCGACGATCAGAACGGAGGTTCTTGGCATCTCGAAATTCCTAATCAAAAGTTACAAAGCAGCATAAATAGGTGCTACCAAGGTCGTGACATTTGAAAAAAACAGATGCTATTGCTTTTGTTAACAAGAATTACTTGCAATAATAACGCATCGTTTGCTTTGGGTCTTACACCGCGCTGTAGGGCAAAACCCTTTTACTATCTTCAGGTCCGGCTAGCATGACATGCAATCATCCCACCGCTTCGCCAACCCAGCTTTTTAGCCCAAAACGCGTCTGGCGTGGGGTTGCCGCGCTGATGTTCAGCCTGCTGCTGGCACCTGCCGCGTCCTTTGCCGACGAGCCTGCGACACCGGCCGCTCAGCCGGCCACTGTGGCTGCAGCCCCTGCATCACCGGCGCCTGTCGCGATTGATCCTACCTCGTCTGAAGAAGCTGTAGCCCCGGCAGGCGAAGAACCGCAAATCATTGCCGAAGAAGCCAACAGCCTGGGCATGGCCCATGACCTCTCGCCTTGGGGCATGTACCAAAACGCCGACATCATCGTGAAACTTGTGATGATTGGTCTGGCGATCGCTTCGATCATCACCTGGACCATCTGGATTGCCAAAGGCTTTGAAGTCCTGGGCGCCAAGCGTCGTCTGCGTGTTGAAATCAGCAACCTGAAAAAAGCCGGCACCCTTAAGGAAGCCAGCGAGACGGCAGCCAAAAAAGGCACGCTCGCCTACTTGCTGGTTCAGGATGCGCTTGAAGAAATGCGTCTGTCGGCCAATAGCCGCGAAAAAGAAGGCATCAAGGAGCGTGTCAGCTTCCGTCTGGAGCGTCTTGTGGCTGCCTGTGGCCGCAACATGAGCAGCGGCACTGGCGTGCTTGCCACCATCGGCTCTACAGCACCGTTCGTCGGTCTGTTCGGTACCGTATGGGGCATCATGAACAGCTTCATCGGTATCGCCAAAACGCAAACCACCAACCTGGCTGTGGTCGCTCCCGGCATCGCCGAAGCCCTGCTGGCCACGGCATTGGGTCTGGTCGCCGCGATCCCTGCTGTTGTGATTTACAACGTATTCGCCCGCTCTATCACCGGTTACAAGGCCCAGGTCGCTGATGCATCGGCTGAAGTACTGCTGCTGGTAAGCCGTGATCTTGATCACCTGCCGCCCGAGCGCAGCTCGCAACCGCACATGGTGAAAGTGGGGTAATCGGCCATGGGCCTGCATTTAAAAGAAGGCGATGACGATCTCGCCGAGAACCATGAAATCAACGTCACCCCTTTTATTGACGTGATGCTGGTGCTGCTGATCATCTTCATGGTGGCAGCACCGTTGGCGACCGTGGATATCAAGGTTGACCTGCCTGCTTCGACCGCCAAACCTGCTCCGCGGCCCGAGAAACCGGTATTCCTCAGCGTCAAGGCTGATCAGCGCCTGTTCTTGGGTGAAGAGCCGGTCAGTGTTGAAGCACTGGGCCCGACCCTGGATGCCAGGACTAAAAACAACAAAGACACGACGATCTTCTTCCAGGCCGACAAAGGCGTGGATTACGGTGACTTGATGAGCGTGATGGATGCATTGCGCGCTGCCGGTTACCTGAAGGTGGGTCTGGTCGGACTTGAGACGGCAGCCAAGAAATGACCATGACGCGCTCAAAGATGACGCGTTACGGAGTCAGCTTGGCCGCGGTGTTGGGTATCCATGCAGTGGCAGTGATTCTTGCCCTGCAATGGTCCACCCCTCGTGCGATCGAACTTCCGCCTCAGGCGATGATGATCGATCTGGCACCGCTGCCGGCACCTCCGCCGCCTGCTCCGCCGAAAGTGGTGACCCCGCCACAACCGCCGACGCCTGTGGAAGAGTTGCCGATACCCAAGCTGGCCGAAGCGCCTAAACCGAAGATTTCTGTACCTAAACCGGTCAAGCCCAAGCAAAAGCCTCAACCGCCCAAGCCTGAGAAAAAACCGGAACCGGTCAAGGAAAAGCCTTCAGAAGAGAAGCCAAGCGATGCCACGCCGACCAAAACGCCAAGCGTCAAGTCAGCGGCTCCGGCTCCAGGTCCATCGGCCCAGCAATTGGCTGCCAAAGCCAGTTGGGAAGGCGCATTGCTGAGCCACCTGGGCAAGTACAAGAAGTATCCTGCGGCTGCTCAGTCGCGCGGCAAGGAAGGTTTGAACCGACTGCGCTTCGTCGTTGATGCCGAAGGTAAGGTGCTGTCCTACGAGCTGGTTGGACGCTCTGGCAACGCTGATCTGGACCGGGCTACTCTGGAAATGATTCGCCGGGCACAGCCATTGCCCAAGCCTCCGGCAGATATGCTGACCAATGGCAGCATCGAAATTGTCGCTCCCTTCGTTTACTCCATCGATAAACGTCGGCGATAAACCCTCACGAGCCAGCCCGACCATACGGTGAATATTCACCGTATGGTCGGGTTGACCCGCCAGGGCTCCCTCCCCTCCAGGCCTGTGCCTCGCTCTCCTGTCGCTCTTGCCCATAGATATTTTTCCTGACGGACATTGATTGGCGACTGTAGCTCCGTGGGCAATGTCTGATAACGTGCGTCTATCGATTGCAGCCGCTATGCTTTGGCCCGCAACCTCATGGACGTCCGCTATGACTCTCACAGAATTACGCTACATCGTTACTCTTGCCCAAGAACAACACTTCGGCCATGCGGCTGAACGTTGCCATGTCAGCCAGCCGACGCTGTCGGTCGGTGTCAAAAAGCTGGAGGACGAGCTCGGTGTGCTGATTTTCGAGCGCAGCAAAAGCGCCGTGCGAGTAACACCTGTGGGTGAAGGCATCGTTGCCCAGGCCCAAAAGGTACTGGAACAAGCCCAAGGTATCCGCGAACTGGCCCAGGCCGGCAAGAATCAGTTGACGGCGCCACTCAAGGTCGGCGCGATCTACACTGTGGGTCCGTATCTATTTCCGCACCTGATTCCACAACTGCATCGGGTTGCCCCGCAAATGCCGTTGTACATCGAAGAAAACTTCACTCACGTGCTGCGTGACAAGCTGCGTAACGGCGAACTGGATGCAATCATCATCGCGTTGCCATTCCAGGAAGCGGACGTGCTGACCCTGCCGCTCTACGACGAACCGTTCTACGTACTGATGCCAAGCGAGCATCCGTGGACGAAAAAAACCACCATCGACGCCAGTTTGCTCAATGACAAAAGCCTGCTGTTGCTGGGCGAAGGTCACTGCTTCCGCGATCAGGTGCTTGAAGCCTGCCCGACGCTGGCCAAAGGCAGCGATGGGGCCAAGCACACCACGGTCGAGTCCAGTTCGCTGGAAACCATTCGCCACATGGTTGCGTCTGGTTTGGGGATCTCGATCCTGCCGCTGTCGGCAGTCGACAGCCATCATTACTCGCCCGGCATTCTGGCCGTGCGTCCGTTGACCCCGCCAGTCCCCTTCCGCACGGTTGCGATTGCCTGGCGCGCCAGCTTTCCACGACCTAAAGCCATTGAAATTCTCGCGGATTCGATCCGTTTGTGCTCGGTGGCCAAGCCGCCGGCCGAGAAGTAAGCCTGCCGATGACCGAGTTGTCGAATGTGTCGGTCACCGCGCTCAAAGGCGTGGGCGAGGCCATGGCCGAAAAATTGGCCAAAGTGGGGTTGGAAAACGTTCAGGACGTCCTGTTTCATTTGCCCTTGCGCTATCAGGATCGAACCCGTGTGGTTCCGATTGGTGCTTTGCGCCCGGGCCAGGATGCCGTGGTCGAAGGTCGGGTTATAGGGGCCGATGTGGTGATGGGCAAGCGCCGCAGCTTGCTGGTGCGCATCAATGATGGCACCGGCGGCCTGAGCCTGCGTTTCTATCATTTCAGCAATGCACAAAAAGAAAGCCTCAAGCGTGGCACCGAAGTGCGCTGCTATGGCGAGGCGCGTCCCGGTGCGTCGGGGCTGGAGATCTACCACCCCGAATATCGCGCCATTACCGGCGATGAACCGCCGCCCGTGGACACCACGCTGACGCCGATTTATCCGACCACCGAGGGCCTTACGCAGCAGCGCCTGCGCCAACTCAGCCAGCAGAGTCTGGCCATGCTTGGCCCGCGCAGCCTGCCGGACTGGCTGCCGCCGGAGCTTGCCAACGACTATCAGTTGGCCCCGCTGGATGAAGCCATCCGTTATCTGCATCAGCCGCCAGCCGATGCCGATGTTGAGGAGCTCGCCCTGGGCCATCATTGGGCACAACACCGCCTGGCCTTTGAAGAGCTGCTGACTCACCAGCTTTCGCAGCAGCGCTTGCGCGAGAGCCTGCGTTCGCTGCGGGCGCCTGCCTTGCCCAAAGCCCAAAAGCTGCCGGCACAGTTTCTGGCCAATCTGGGTTTCCCGCCCACAGGCGCGCAAGTGCGAGTCGGCAACGAAGTGGCCTATGACCTCAGTCAACCGGAGCCCATGCTGCGTTTGATCCAGGGCGATGTGGGTGCGGGCAAGACCGTTGTGGCGGCGCTGGCAGCCTTGCAGGCGCTCGAAGCGGGCTATCAGGTGGCGCTGATGGCGCCCACTGAAATCCTTGCCGAGCAGCATTTCATCAACTTCCAGCGCTGGCTTGAGCCCTTGGGGCTTGAGGTGGCGTGGCTGGCGGGCAAGCTTAAAGGCAAAGCGCGTCTGGCTGCGATGGAGCAGATTGCCAACGGCACCCCCATGGTCGTCGGCACCCATGCGCTGTTCCAGGAGCATGTCCAGTTCAAGAGTCTGGCATTGGTCATCATCGACGAACAGCACCGTTTCGGTGTACAGCAGCGCCTGGCCCTGCGTAACAAGGGGGTGGGTGGCGCGATGTGCCCGCATCAACTGATCATGACCGCGACCCCCATCCCGCGCACGCTCGCCATGAGCGCTTATGCCGATCTCGACACCTCGATTCTCGACGAACTTCCGCCGGGCCGGACACCGGTCAACACTGTGCTGGTGGTCGATACACGGCGTATCGAAGTGATTGAGCGGGTGCGTGCGGCCTGTGCCGAGGGGCGGCAGGCCTATTGGGTATGCACCCTGATCGAAGAATCCGAAGAGATGACCTGCCAGGCCGCGCAAACCACGTTTGAAGACCTCTCCAGCGCCTTGGGCGAACTGCGTGTCGGGTTGATTCATGGCCGCATGAAGGCCGCGGAAAAGGCGGCGGTCATGGCGCAATTCAAGGCCGGTGAGCTGCAGTTGCTCGTAGCGACAACAGTGATCGAGGTGGGTGTCGATGTGCCCAATGCCAGCTTGATGATCATCGAAAACCCCGAACGCCTGGGCCTGTCGCAGTTGCATCAGCTGCGCGGGCGTGTGGGCCGTGGCAGCGCCGTCAGTCATTGCGTGTTGCTGTATCACCCACCATTGTCACAAATCGGACGTCAGCGTCTGGGTATCATGCGCGAAACCAACGACGGATTTGTGATCGCCGAAAAAGACCTTGAACTGCGTGGTCCCGGCGAAATGCTGGGGACCCGGCAGACCGGTCTTTTGCAATTCAAAGTGGCTGACCTGATGCGCGATGCTGATCTGCTGCCGGCCGTGCGCGACGCTGCACTGGCATTGATTGAGCGCTGGCCGTCCCATGTCAGTCCATTGCTGGATCGCTGGCTGCGCCATGGTCAGCAATACGGACAGGTGTAAAAGATCATTCAGTAAATGGAAACGCGGCCGATCAAGTCAGGAGTTATCAATTGGAGTTGCAGGAATCGAATGCAGGCCACGCTTGAAGTTGTCAGTGCTCCTCTCGTTGTGAACACGCCGTCTGCTGTCCGGACGTTGCTCGCTGAGTGGGCAATACCGTGCAGGGAGGTCACCGACCTTCCGGGGCTGAATCCTGCCAGCAAGGTTCAGGCCGTGTTGCTCGATGACGCCAGCGGTACCCTGATGGTGCTCTTCGGGCAGAGCCACTTGCTTGATCTCACCTGCCTGGCCAGTGTGACCGGGCGTCATATGACCGCGGTGAGCCGCGATCGCCTTGAGGACGTACTCGGCAAGCACGATCTGAAGCAACTGCCGGGTGTGCCGGTATTGATTGGCTCGCCTTGCCTGTATGAAGAGCACTTGCTGTTGCAACCTTTGCTCTTGATCAGCTCAGGCGAGCCAGGTCTGCTGCTGGAAATGGCTCAAGAAGATTTCAGACGGCTGCTCGGTGATGCCCGCGCCGGGCATTTTGCTGAGCCCGTAAGCACCTTGCCGTTCAATCTCGATTGTCCGGATCATGACGCAGAGGCCATCACCCAAGCGGTGAAAGCCTTTACGGCGCGTCGTATCCAGCAACGTCTGGAAGCCACCATCGAGTTACCGCCGCTGGCCGAGAGTGTGCGCAAAATCATGCGCCTGCGGGTCGATCCGCATGTCTGCGTGGATGAAATCGCAAGCGTTGTTGAAACCGACGCGGCACTCGCGGCGCAAGTTGTCAGCTGGGCGTCCTCCTCTTACTACGCCGCACCGACCAAAATTCGCTCGGTTGAAGATGCGATTGTGCGTGTGTTGGGGGTCGACCTGGTGATCAACCTCGCGTTGAGCCTGTCGTTGGGTAAAACCCTGCACTTGCCCCAGGATAACCCGCAGTCCAGTACGCCCTATTGGCAGCAGTCGATTTATACGGCAGCGGTCATCGAAGGGATCACCCGGGCCATTGCACCGCAGCGCCGCCCGGAAACTGGCCTGGCCTATTTGGCTGGCCTGCTGCACAACTTTGGCTATTTGGTTCTGGCGTATGTGTTCCCGCCACACTTCTCACTGATTTGTCGCCATCTTGAAGCCAATCCGCACGTCCCCCACTTCATCATCGAACAGCACTTGCTGGGCATCTGCCGCGAACAAATGGGCGCCTGGTTGATGCGCTATTGGGGAATGCCTGAGGAGTTGGCCGCCAGCTTGCGTTTTCAGCACGACCCGGGCTACACCGCCAGCCATGCGGATTACCCGAATCTGGTGTGCATTGCGGTGAGCCTGCTGCGCAACCGAGGGATTGGGCATGGCCCGTGTACGCCGCTGCCTGACGCCTTGTTTGAGCGCCTGGGCCTGACGCGGGAAAAGGCAGAGGATGCGGTCAGCAAAGTGCTGGAGGCCGAGGTGCTGCTGCGCGAGCTGACGGCGCAGTTCAATCAGGCGTGAATCCCCTTTTTTAAAAGCCCGCAGCCCATGGTCTGATCATCACGCCTGGGTTTTTTTCCGCGGCTTGAGGTATTTGGTCAGTCCCTGGAACCAGATCACCTGGGCCGGGTTGCCTTTGATCTGAATCGATTTGTCCTGAATCCCGGTCATGAACGCCAGTTGCTTGTTTTTGGCTTGCAGCGTTTCGAAGCCATAAGCGGCATCCTTGAACGCGATGGCAAAGGCCGGTTCCGGATAGACGCCCGAGTGGCTGGTGATACGCAGGTTCTTGACCTTGAAGTGACGGGCGACTTTGCCATCGAGGGTTTGCAGCTGGAATACCAGATCCTTGTCAGCCAGTTGTTGCTGAAAGGCAGGGTTTTTACGGCTGGCTCTGCCCATCAGAAAGCCCAGAATCCAGAGCAAAAAGCGAAATTTCATGTACGCGGCCTCGAAGGAATAATAAATGGCCGGCGCAGTGTAACGATTTGAGCGAGGAACGCCATATATCTACTGATATAGGCGCAGATGGGGTGTGTTTTGCCACTTATGGCCGCATGATCGGCCGGGTCTTGATCAAGAATGGGCCGCCAGCCAGGCCGGCTTGCCCATTCTTCAGGGCCATCGCGAGCAACGCCCGTTCACGGTCTTATGGGTTGACGCTGTCTTTGAGGAACTTGCCCGGTTTGAAGGCCACAGTGTTGCTGGCTTTGATCGTTACCGGCTGACCGGTTTGCGGATTCTGGCCGGTACGGGCGCCGCGATGACGCTGAATAAAGGTACCGAAGCCGACCAGCGTAACGCTGTCTTTACGGTGCAGAGCCTGGGTGATTTCTTCAAGCACTGCATTGAGTACGCGACTGGCTTGTTCTTTGGTGAGGTCGGCCTTTTCAGCAATAGCGGCGGCGAGATCTGGTTTACGCATGATGAAGCCTCTTTAGACGGTTTTTTGTTGTTATGTCCGTGCTGCTCTCTGCGGAGCAGCGCCCAAGGCGCCGCAGGCTCTAAACTGCGGCAGACCGGTGTGAGAATGGCACGCGGCCAAGGCCGGCGCCAGCCTCTGGGAGGGCTTTGTTGAGGCAAGGCAAGGGTGTATGCGACAAAAAGAGCAGTATTTACGCCAAAAGTGCAGGCAGCTCTTTGTTGAGTGCCAGTTTTTCGCGAACAGCCTCGCCAGTCAGGGCATAACCAAGCAATTTGCCATCAGTGGTGCGGCACAGGGCTTTAATGTCCGCCCCTTGCCCCTCCACAGTCCACACGCCTTCATGACCACGCGGCACGGGTGACACCACCAGCGGGCATACCGGGGTTTTAACGGTAATGGGCATCGGGCCGTAGCTGACGGTCGTCGGGTTGCCCGCCAGCGTTTGTGCCAACGCACGGGCGCAGCTCATCAATGGCATCACGTACAGCAGGTTCAAGCCCTCGACTTCGGCACAGTCGCCCAGTGCGTAAATGTTGGCGTGGGAGGTTCTGAGTTGGCGATCCACCTCAATGCCGCGATTGACCTGGATGCCGGCGGCCGCTGCCAAGTCGATCCGGGGACGTAAACCGATGGCCGATACCACTACGTCACAGGCAATGATGCTGCCATCGGACACATGGGCCTGGAGTCCATCGCCTGTGCGTTGCAGTCGGGTCAACACCGGGCCCAGGTGCAAGCGCGCACCCAGGGTTTCGAGGCCGGCCTGAACCGCCGCAGCGGCGGCGGGGTGCAACAGGGTGGGCATCACTTGCTCGCACGGGGCGACTAGATCGACCTCATACCCACCGGCGATCAAGTCATTGGCAAATTCGCAGCCGATCAGGCCGGCACCCAGGATCAGCACACGGCGTTTACCGGCGGCCGCTGCCCGGAAGCGGGCGTAATCTTCCAGGTCGTTGATCGGAAAGATGGCGTCCTGTGCATCGCCTTCTACCGGAACCTGCACCGTTTGTGCGCCCCAGGCCAGAACAAGATCGCGATACGGGACGGTTTCTTCGCCGATCCACAATTGCTTGTGCCCCGGGTCGATCCCGCTGATGCGCGTGTGCGTACGCACTTGCGCGTTGAGTTGCTCGGCCATGGCCCCCGGCATTGCCATGCTCAGGCCGTCAGCGTCCTTGTTCTTGCCAAAGCCGGTGGACAGCATGGGTTTGGAGTACGAACGCCCGTCATCAGCCGTGATCAACAGCAGCGGGGTTTCGCTGTCCAGCTTGCGAAACTCGCGGGCCAGGTTATAGCCGGCCAGCCCGGTACCAACGATCACGACAGGTGCGTTCATTCCAATCTCCAGAGTGAATCAGGTCAAAAGAGGGTCGATCAGTTGATTTCGATCATTTCGAAATCCATTTTGCCCACGCCGCAATCCGGGCACAGCCAGTCTTCAGGCACGTCCTGCCAGAGCGTACCGGGGGCGATGCCGTCATCCGGCCAGCCGTCTGCTTCGTTATAAATCAGACCACATACGATGCATTGCCACTTCTTCATGGGGGTACTTCCTTTCGTTCAGGCTTGGACGAGGTCACAGACTTATTGGGAACAGCCGCGTTGCTCGTTAAATTCAGGGCGTTTTGTACTGATGAGTACCAGCAGATGCAAGTACGTTTACCGCCAAAGGCGCCAGGGCGCTCATTTAAGAGCCAGCATGATAAGCTCGCCGACCTCAATGGCTGCCAATTATGACCCACCGTGCCGCACATAACGTCTCCGCTGATCTCCCCCGAGTGGCTTGAACAGAGCCAACTTTCTGCGCCGCCTGACGAACAGACCCTCGACTGGTTGTTCGATCAAGGCTCCTTGACCCGTCGTCTTACTGCGCTTTCAGAAGGTGCCTTCAGTGTTCTGCCGCTCTTCGAGGGCTGGCAGACCTTACGTGAGGATGAATGCGAGGCTCTGGACCTCTCCGAAGGCAGTGAGGGCTGGGTGCGCGAAGTGCATTTGCGCGGGCATCAGCAGCCGTGGGTGTTTGCGCGTAGCGTGGCGTCGAGAAGTGCGCTGGAAGCGGGCGGGCTGAACATGGATGCCCTTGGCACCCGCTCGCTGGGCGAGCTGCTGTTTTGTGATCAGGCCTTCAAGCGCGGTGCCCTGCAGGTGTGTCATTACCCGCGTCAATGGTTGCCTGCCGCCGACCAGGCCGATGCGTTGTGGGGCCGCCGCTCGCGCTTTGAGCGCGGGGCCTTGAGTGTATTGGTCGCCGAGGTGTTTTTACCCAATCTGTGGGCTGCCCTGAGTGCCCGGTCGGAGAACAACTGATGTACGTGCGCTTGCTCAAATCACTCAATCGTCTGAACCCACGTGCCTGGGACTTTATTCAGCTGACCCGCATGGACAAGCCCATTGGCATTTATCTGCTGCTGTGGCCGACGCTGTGGGCCCTGTGGGTTGCGGCAAAGGGCGTGCCTTCGCTGAGCAACCTGCTGATCTTTGTCTTTGGCGTCATCCTGACCCGTGCCGGTGGCTGTGTGATCAATGACTTTGCCGATCGCAAAGTCGATGGACATGTCAAGCGCACGGTCCAGCGCCCGCTGGTCAGTGGAAAAATCAGCAGCAAAGAGGCCCTGGTGTTTTTTGCACTGCTGATGGGGATCAGTTTCCTGCTGGTGCTGTGCACCAACGCCCCAACCATTGCCCTGTCGTTCGGCGGTCTGGCGCTGGCGGCGAGTTACCCGTTCATGAAGCGCTATACCTACTACCCGCAAGTGGTACTGGGCGCCGCATTCTCATGGGGCATGCCCATGGCCTTCACGGCCGAGACCGGCAGCCTGCCAGCGGCAGCGTGGTTGCTGTACATCGCCAACCTGCTTTGGACCGTGGGCTACGACACGTACTACGCCATGACCGACCGCGACGACGACCTGAAAATCGGAGTCAAATCCACCGCCATTCTGTTCGGTGATGCCGACCGCATCATCATTCTCAGCCTGCAAGGCCTGGCCTTGGGTTGTCTGCTGCTGGCCGGAGCACAGTTTGAGCTGGGTGGCTGGTTCCACCTCGGCCTGCTGGCGGCCGCCGCCTGCTTCGTGTGGGAGTTCTGGTACACCCGCGACCGCGATCCGCAGCGCTGCTTCAGAGCCTTCCTGCACAACCACTGGGCCGGGCTGGCGATCTTTGTGGGGATCGTGCTGAATTACGCGCTGGCGTGACCCCGCCGTGTTTCAGCAGCCGTTACAGCGCCGGCACCAACCGTAAAGTGCTGCGCGTATTGAGCTGGATCTCGGCCTCATCCATGTGCGGCGTGTCGTAGTCGCCCTGAACGTAGGATTGGGCCTGGTCGCTGTAGTGTTTGTCGAAAGGCACGCCGCTTTGACCGACGGGGTTGATGGTCAGGCTATGGGACGGGTCGGCGAAGTCGATCAGACGTCGCGCCGAGGGACCATAGGTGACTGCCCACGGTGCCGGGCCGAGTTTGGCCGAGAGATTGTTCGGCACCTCGTGGCTGCCGGGTGCCGCGAATGGGCCAACGTTGAAAAGCCGATCCAGCGGCTTTTGCCGCCCCAGCGGGTGGTCGTGCGTCAGGGTGTGGGCGCGGCCCCAATGCCATTGGCTGAAGTCATCGCCCAAGGTGGCCTTGAGGTGAGCGATGCTGGCGCTCCAGGCGATCTTCACCGTATCAGCACGAGTTTCTGTTTGCGCTGTATTGCGGTTGTTCCACCACGGGGAATCAGGACTGGCGGCGAGGCGCGGCAAGGCAGCGTCGATGACGCGGGTGCTCAGCAACGGGTCAAAAAAGACTTCGCCCAGCTCATCATGCATCGCAGCATCGGTCAGGTTGAACAACAACTGGTTGAATAGCGTGGCGGCGGTTGAGTCCAGCGGATAATCGCCTTTCCATTGTGCCAGATGCTCCACCCACTTGCGTTCGATCGGGTCGCTGACCACCTCTCGCAGCACTGGCAAGAGCGGTTTGAGCACGCGTTGCCCATAGTCTGTGGTGGTGCCCAGTTGCAGCGCCTGACTGTTTTCCAGAGTCCATTTGACGCTGGCATCACTGAGCTGACGGTCCAATTGCTGGCCGCGATCCGCGAGGTTGTAGTAACCGGGGATCTCAATGTTGGCGGGTGAGACCGGCTGGAAGTTGGCCGACACAATGTAGCCGCGGGCCGGGTTTTCTTCTTGCGGGTTGGCACTGAACGGGTAAAAGCCGTCTTTGTCTGCCTGGGCTGTGCTGCCATCCAGAATGAAGGATGGATTAACGCCAGCCGGACGTTTCGGCAACTGCGCCGCCGCCCACCAACCGATATCACCCGTGGCGCTGGCCCATACCAGGTTCAGCCCCGGAGCTTGAATATGACTGGCGGCCATACGGGCCTTGCTCAGGCTGTCGGCGCGATTGAGTTGGTAGAAGCCTTCAAGGATCGGGTTCCTGCTTTCGAGAAACCCCCACCACATCGCAATAGGCATGTTGCCCGCTGTTACGCCCAGCACGTCATTGATTATCGGCCCATGGGGCGACTGGCGCAGGGTGAAGGTCACCGGCGCTTCACCCTTGACTGCGATGTGCTGCTCGCTACTGCTCATATCAACCCACTGACCGTGGTACCACACCTGATTCGGGTTGTCGGGGTTGGTCCTCTCGGCAATCAGGTCCAGATCGTCGTTCTGGAACATGGTCAGGCTCCAGCCGAAATCGCGGTTGTTGCCCAGAAAAGCAAAGGGCACCAGGGCCTGATGGTAGCCATACAGCTCAAAACCCGGTGCCGAGAGCTGCGCCTCGTACCAGACCGACGGCGCGGAAAAGCGAATATGCGGATCGCCCGCGAGCAAGGGTTTGCCACTTTGCGTCCGCTGGCCTGAAACCGCCCAGGCGTTGCTGCCTTCAAACTGTGGCAAACCGGCCTGGCTCAAGGCTTGATCGCTCAGCCGGGCCAGCGCACCCAGGGTTTTCCAGTCGCTGGCGGCGAGGGCCGGGGCCAGGGCACCCTGAGGCTGCCAGTCGAGGTCGAAGACTTTCAGGTAATCGCTGCCCAATTCATCACGGACAAAGGTCAGCAGCGGTTCAGTCCGAAACGCCGCTGCAAAGCTATAGGCCATGTAGCCGGCAATACTCAGGGTGTCTTCGGCAGCAAACGGTCGGGGCGTTATGCCCAGCAGGTCGAATTCTATGGGGTTGGCACGGGTCGCCTGGTATTGATTGATTCCGTCCAGATAGGCCTGCAGTGCCAGCCAGGCGGGCGACTGGTGATCCAGCTCGGTTACATAGCGTGTGGCCCGTTCGCGAATGCGCAAGCTGCGAAACAACTTGTCGGTATCGACCAGCTTGGGTCCCAGCACCTCGGCCAGTTCACCTCTGGCAAGCCGGCGCATGATCTCCATTTGGAACAGCCGGTCCTGCGCGTGTACGTAACCGAGGGCACGGTACATATCGAGCTGATTACCTGCCTGGATATGCGGCACGCCACGCTCGTCATAACGCACCGTGACCGGGGCTTGCAGGGTATTCAACGCGACTTGCCCCTGGCGCACGGGCAGCTTGCCCTGCACATACCAGAGAGCCCCCCCGGCGACAGCAGTGACGATCAGCGCCATCACAATCAGGCTGCGTTTCATGAGTGGACTCCTTGTTCCGGGCACCGGCTTCCTGGCGCAATCAATGAGGGGCGGCATCGGCCTGCCACGGGCAATAACAGCCCACGGCCATGGTATGGGTGGCTTTTACCGGGCGGTTCGTGGCTAGCGCGCGCAAGACGGGGTCGATGAAGCTGTTGCTGGCATTGCACGTAGCGCCTTCGCTATAGGGGCCGAAATAGGCCAGTTGGCCGCTGCGGTCCCAGATCGCCACGGCCGGGCTGGCGCTCAGGTGTTCGGAGCCGGGCAGGCTGGCCAAGGGCTTGATTGCGCCCAGGGTGGCCGGTAGCTGGCCTTGAGTGCCCGGTTTTTGCACGGCGTAAAACTCGACGCCTTGCGGTACATACTGAGCCAGCAGGTCCGCGAGGTGTTGCTGATTGCCGACATTGCACGGGCAGGCCGGATCCCAGAAATGCACCACGCGAATCGGCCCCGGCCCGGACAGCTCGGCGGGCAGGCGCAGGATGTCGCCGGCAAACAACGCTGTTTGGTCGCTGAAGACGCGAATGTAGCGGCCTTGAAACCAGTCGTAAGCCACCCACAATCCCGCCGCACAGACCAGCGTTATCAGGCAGGCAATCAGGTTTTTGGCGGTGGGCACAGGCATGCAAAGAGGTCCTCGTAGGTCGGGTAGCTTGCCATGCTTGGCCTGACAGATGAATATCGTCGGTCTATAAAGCCTGTATTGCACCCTTGTGTCTTGTTTGGAAACCCTTATGCCCGCCCCGTTTGCTCCCGACTCCTTGCGCGCCAGCTTGCACCCTTTGGCCGCGGGTCAACCGTTATCGAGCGAGGCTCTGGCGTACCAGCGTTTTTATGGTGTGGATTTTCCCCGGCGGGAAACGCCGGTTCGCCGGCTTCTGGGGCGCTTTAGTGCTGCGGGCTATGACGTGGTCTGTCAGGTATGGTGGCCCGATGTTCCACCGGTGGCGACGCTGTTCGTGGTCCACGGTTTTTACGATCACATGGGGCTGTATAAACATGTCATTGAATGGGGGCTGAACCGGGGATTTGTCGTCATCGCCTGCGATTTGCCCGGTCATGGCCTGTCGAGTGGCGAGCGGGCCAGCATCGGTGATTTCGCGCAATATCAGGCCGTGCTGCACGGTTTGTTTCATGAGGCGCAATCGTTGGCCCTGCCGCAACCCTGGCACCTGTGCGGGCAGAGCACCGGTGGGGCGATTGTTCTGGATCATCTGCTGCGCCACGGTGACCAAAGCCCGGCTCAGGGGCAGGCCATTTTGCTGGCGCCATTGGTCAGGCCCAAAGATTGGCACTGGTCAAAGTTCAGCTATTACCTGCTGCGAGCTTTCGTCAAAGGCATTGACCGGCGTTTCAGCGAGAATTCAAACGACCCGGCGTTTTTACCGTTCCTGCAAGCGGATCCGCTACAGCCGCGGCGTCTGCCGACCGCGTGGGTCGGTGCACTGGCGCGCTGGATTCCGCTTATCGAGGCCGCGCTTCCCAGTGCACGCCGGCCCTTGGTGATTCAAGGGCAGGCCGACGAAACAGTTGACTGGCGGCACAACCTGAACGTGCTGAGCGCCAAGTTCAATCAACCCCGGGTGCTGTTATTGCCCAAGGCCCGGCACCACCTGGCGAATGAAACCGCAGAGATACGCGATCGTTATTTCGCTTTTTTGGACACGTTTTTTTGATCGACTGTCCATGTTGGCGGGTGAGTGCCACCAGGCCTCATTGGATTAGGCTTGAGGTGCTCTGGCCTACGGCCAGCCCGGCGCGAATGGCGGCCAATGCGGCCTGGTAATAGGTTTTACCTTCAGGCGATTCGGCAAACGTGACGAATTCTTCAAGTTCCGGATCAGACAGGTCGCGATACACGTAGAGCAGGGTGTTATCCAGTTCGCCGGCGATTTGCTCCATCAAACGCTGGCGCTGGCCATTCAGCATGCCTTGAGCCTGGCCGCCGCCCAGCAAGCCGGGGATCATGGAACTCAAGCTGTCGGCCGCTACACCGGCAATCGCCAGGCTGACTTCTGCGCCGGCTTCCCGGGCTGGCAGTGCATTGGATAAATGGTTGATCAGCAACTGGCGCGTCGCGCTGCCTTCGATGCGCGGTAAGCCTTTCGCGTGTTTGGCCAACTGATCGCGCCGGGTAGCCAGCAGTTCTGCAGCCACGATCTTGTGGCCTAGCGGGGACTGGAAAAACGTCAGCGCGGGCACAGGGTCAGGCAGATTTTTGCGCATTTGCTGCTTGGCGCGCCGATCCATGGCTTCGGGCGCAAAGCGCTGGCTGCTGTTATTGACCAGGGCTTGATACACCGCAGGCGGCAAGTTATCGCGATAACGCTCTTGAGCGGCATTGAGGGCATCATTGAAATGCGCACGTTGTTCCGGCCAGCCGGCAATCTTGAACAGATCATCGAGGTTATCTGCCCATGCGGGTAAGGTGCAAAACAGCATTAACAGTAAAAACAAGCGGCGCATGGAGGACTCCTGTCAGCAGGGCGCTATTGTCCGGGTGTGGCCTAGGACTTGTCGAGAATTCGTCTCTCTCAATGAGCTTAAATCGGCGTGTGATTTTTTTTCGCAGGCAGCTCGACGGCGCTGTCGGATTCTCAGGCGTCCCGATATTATGCGCGCCATGCAAATACCTTCTGATCACCCGCTATTGTTGCGTATCGTTGACGACCTGTATGCACAAGGGTGGTCACAGCAAAATATCTTTCTGCCCGAGGCTTTGACCCTCGAATTGGCGGCTGAGTGCCATAAACGTGCTGGTGAAGGCGAACTGGTTCCGGCGGCGGTTGGGCGGGGCCTAGCCCAAGAGGTCAGGGAGGGTATCCGCGGTGACCATATTCAATGGCTGGAGCCTGGAGAAACCTTAGCCTGTGACAATTACCTGGGCTTAATGGAAAGCCTGCGAATCGCCATGAATCGCAGGCTTTTTTTGGGCCTGGAGGACTTTGAAAGCCACTTCGCGCTCTATCCGCCAGATGCGTTTTACCTCAAGCACCTGGACCGTTTCCGTGATGATGACCGGCGCATGGTCTCTGCCGTGGTGTACCTTAATCAGGCTTGGCTACCCGAGCACGGAGGTCACTTGCGTATGTACCTCGAGGGCGGGATCGACTATGACGTACTGCCCGCCGGGGGATGCCTGGTGGTGTTCCTGTCGGGAGAGATCCCGCACGAGGTGATGCCAGCCACCCGCGACCGTCTATCCTTGACCGGCTGGTTTCGCCGGCGTGCCAACGATGTGTTCATATGAGCCAAAAACTATTGATCAGCCGCTGCCTGCTGGGCCATCCCGTGCGTTACGACGGTGGCGCCAATGGCCCGCATGCACAGCTGGCGCAATGGCAGGCCGAAGGCCGTGTGGTCGCCTTGTGTCCGGAAGTCGCAGGCGGCTTGCCGACCCCTCGTGCACCGGCGGAGATCCCCGGTGGTCAAGGTGAGGCGGTACTCAGCGCAAGCGCCCGGGTGATGACCATAGATGGTGAAGACGTCACGCAGGCGTTTGTATCCGGCGCACGCCAAGCCCTGCGACTGGTTGAACAGCACCGCATTCGCATCGCCATCCTCAAGGCCAACAGCCCTTCGTGTGGCAATGTACAGACCTATGACGGCAGTTTTACGGGGAACAAAGTTGAAGGCCAGGGCGTGACTGCGGCGCTCCTGACGCAAGCCGGGGTGCAGGTGTTCAACGAGCTGCAACTGGTAGAAGCGGCAAAAGCGTTAGCAGACCTTGAGGCCGAGTTTTTGTAACCTGTGCTGAAGCCCTAGGGCCGCTGCGGCTACCTTTCAAACCGTCAGCAACGATCACACGTTTTCATGAATTCAGGTAACATCCGGTGCCATTTTGCCTAGGGGAAACACGATGACTGACAAGCAGAAACCACAGCCTTCGGCCTCGGCCACCGCAGAAAGCGCTGATTCAGCGTTGCACCATATCGTTGATGGTTTTTTACATTTCCATCACGAAATCTTCCCTGAGCAAGAAGCTTTTTTCAAAAAACTCGCCACCGCACAAAAGCCACGTGCGATGTTCATTGCCTGTGCTGATTCGCGGATTGTGCCGGAACTGATCACTCAAAGTTCCCCTGGTGATCTGTTCGTCACGCGTAACGTGGGCAATGTCGTACCCCCTTACGGTCAGATGAACGGCGGCGTATCGACCGCCATCGAGTATGCGGTGCTGGCACTGGGCGTACAGCACATCATCATTTGCGGGCATTCGGATTGTGGCGCGATGCGGGCGGTGCTGAACCCTGCGAGCCTGAAAAAAATGCCCACGGTCAAAGCTTGGCTACACCACGTAGAAGTGGCCAAGACCATGGTGCAGGACAACTGCAACTGCGCCACCGAAGCCGAAAGCATGCACGTGTTGACTGAAGAAAACGTGATTGCCCAGTTGCAGCATTTGCGCACGCACCCGTCGGTGGCATCGCGCATGGCCAACGGGCACCTGTTTATCCATGGTTGGGTGTACGACATCGAAACCAGTGCGATTAAAGCCTACGACGCTGACAAAGGCTGTTTCCTGCCGCTGGATGGCACCAACCCGATCCCGAGTGCCACGCCCAAGGCACGGTTTTAAAGTTATCTGACCTTACGATGGCCACGTAGCCGGATCGGGTTACAGATCCAGCCCGACACCCAGTTGCTTGGACAGGCACGGCCAGCGTTTCCAGGCCGCGCCTGTTTCAGGGCTGGTCAGGCGTTCGCGGTAGGCTTCAACCGACTCCAGGGCAAAGCTTTCGTCGTTGAGCATTTCATCGACAGCATGGTGTACGGCTTCGTCCAGTTGATTGGCAAAGGTTTCGCCTACCAATTGATGGGCGATCAGGTTGGCCACCGTCATGTCCAGCGGGATCAACGGCTGCTGGAAGTGCTTGATATAAAGATCGTTGACCTCTTCTACCAGCCGGTGCGCCAGATATGCCTCATCCAGCAGACCTTCCAGGCCTTCATGGCCGGAGAGCATGGCTGGCGGCTGGGCAAAAAACTGCTCGGCAATTTTGAGTACAGGGCGAATTTGCGACTCGATACCGGCCTCGCGAGCGACCTCATTGGCCGCATCGAGCAAGTCGGGTACCTGTTCGATATAAGCCGTGACGAAACGTGTCATCACCAGATTCTTGTCGGTTTCAGGCAGCTGGATCGCAGCGTGAAGGTGTGGCAATTGAACGGCGAGATGCTTGGCGAGCAGGCCCGTTTCGGCCTCATGCTGTTGGGCACGCAGGATCAGTTCGCGGAGGGCGGCGGTGTTCATGGGAGCTCCAGAGAGGCACAAAACGGGAAAGGAAGAACTTAAAAGTAGCTCTCTTCGGGGCAGGAGCTTTTTTTTAGGGGCAGTATTGTTATTCATTTTGTGACCGGGTAGTGAGTGCCATTTGTCGATAGAGCGCAATTTTGCTGTTTTGGGTGCTCACATTGCGGGGATGGCACCGCTGTCTATACTCGCTTTTGTAAACGTTTTTTGATGACGCCCGACTGCCTGAGCAGACGAGGCTCGGCGGCCAGAGTCCACAGGTTTGAAAACCGCCCCCTTGTACGCAGGTATCTACCGGCGCAATAACAAGAAAAACAAAGGGGAACCCGCGATGCGACATCCACGTGTTTGGATGGGCCTGCTGTTGTGGTCAGTATTCACTCAGGCTCACGGAGCCTGGACGGTGAATATGGCGCCGGGTGTGACAGAAGTCAGTAACGCCGTTTTCGACCTGCACATGACCATATTCTGGATCTGTGTCGTGATTGGCATCATCGTCTTCACTGCCATGTTCTGGTCGATGATCGTCCATCGGCGTTCCACCGGTCAGCAAGCGGCCAAATTCCACGAAAACACTTCGGTGGAGATCCTCTGGACTGTCGTCCCCCTGCTCATACTCATAGCGATGGCGGTACCCGCCACCAAGACCCTGATCAATATCTACGACAGCACCGAGTCGGATGTCGACATCCAGGTCACGGGCTATCAGTGGAAATGGCATTACAAATACCTGGGTCAGGACGTCGAGTTCTTCAGTAATCTGTCCACCCCTGCCGAGCAGATCCATAACCAGGCCACCAAGGGCGAGCATTACTTGCTTGAAGTCGATGAGCCTCTGGTATTGCCGATTGGCGCCAAGGTCCGATTTCTGGTGACGTCGGCCGACGTTATCCACTCATGGTGGGTACCCGCCTTCGCGGTCAAGCGCGATGCCATTCCGGGCTTTATCAACGAAGCCTGGACTCGTGTTGAAAAGCCCGGCATTTATCGCGGCCAATGCGCTGAACTCTGCGGCAAGGATCACGGCTTCATGCCCATTGTGGTCGACGTCAAAACCCGCGCCGATTACGACGCCTGGCTTGCGGGGCGCAAGGCCCAGGCCGCACAACTCAAAGAGTTGACCAGCAAGGAATGGACCCTTGAGGAGCTGGTGGCTCGCGGCGATAAGGTCTACCACACCGCTTGCACGTCCTGCCATCAGGCCGAAGGCCAGGGGCTGCCGCCCATGTTCCCCGCTCTTAAAGGCTCACCGATTGCCACCGGGCCCAAGGACGAGCACCTGCATCGCGTGTTTTTCGGAAAGCCGGGCACTGCCATGGCGGCCTTCGGCAAGCAGTTGTCGGAAGTCGATATCGCGGCGGTGGTGACCTACGAGCGCAATGCCTGGGGGAATAACAAGGGCGATATGGTGACCCCCAAAGATGTGCTGGAGTTAAAACAGGCGCAAGGCAAATGAGCGGCTCAAGGATCTGCGCGCACACCGGCCGGGGGCAGCCAGCTGCTGGTTTTTTGGTCCATCCTTACGCAGGAGTCAGGACATGAGTGCTGTTATTGATGACCACGGGGCTGCAGGCGAGCATGCACACGGCCCCGCCAAAGGGTTGATGCGGTGGGTGTTGACCACCAATCACAAAGACATCGGCACCTTGTACCTGTGGTTCAGCTTCTGCATGTTCTTGCTCGGTGGCTCCTTCGCCATGGTCATCCGTGCCGAGCTTTTCCAGCCGGGTCTGCAGATTGTCGAGCCGGCATTTTTTAACCAGATGACCACCATGCACGGGCTGATCATGGTGTTCGGTGCGGTCATGCCCGCGTTTGTCGGCCTGGCCAACTGGATGATCCCGCTGATGATCGGGGCGCCAGACATGGCGTTGCCGAGGATGAACAACTTCAGTTTCTGGCTGCTCCCCGCAGCGTTTCTCATGCTGGTATCGACCCTGTTCACGGCGGGAGGCGGGCCGAACTTCGGGTGGACGTTTTACGCGCCGTTATCCACTACGTATGCACCTGAAAGCGTTACTTATTTTATTTTTGCCATTCATTTGATGGGTATCAGTTCCATCATGGGCGCGATCAACGTGATTGCCACCATTCTCAACTTGCGCGCCCCTGGCATGACGTTGATGAAGATGCCGCTGTTCGTGTGGACCTGGTTGATCACGGCCTTTCTTCTGATTGCAGTCATGCCTGTGCTCGCCGGTGTGGTGACCATGATGCTGATGGATATTCACTTCGGTACCAGCTTTTTCAGTGCGGCCGGGGGAGGGGACCCGGTGTTGTTCCAGCATGTGTTCTGGTTCTTTGGGCATCCTGAGGTCTACATCATGATCCTGCCGGCTTTCGGGGCTGTCAGCGCAATCATTCCGACCTTCTCGCGCAAACCTTTGTTCGGATACACCTCAATGGTGTACGCCACGGCGAGCATTGCTTTCCTGTCATTCATCGTATGGGCGCACCACATGTTCGTGGTGGGGATCCCGTTGGTGGGTGAGCTGTTCTTCATGTACGCCACGCTGCTGATTGCAGTGCCTACCGGGGTCAAGGTGTTCAACTGGGCGAGCACCATGTGGCAAGGCTCGTTGACCTTCGAAACACCGATGCTGTTTGCCGTGGCCTTTGTGATTCTGTTCACCATCGGCGGATTTTCCGGGTTGATGCTGGCCATCGCACCGGCCGACTTTCAGTACCACGACACCTACTTTGTGGTGGCGCATTTCCATTACGTGCTGGTGCCGGGAGCGATTTTCGGGATCTTCGCATCGACCTACTACTGGTTACCGAAATGGACCGGGCACATGTACGACGAAACCTTGGGCAAGCTGCACTTCTGGCTCTCATTCGTGGGCATGAACCTGACTTTCTTCCCGATGCACTTTGTCGGGCTGGCAGGGATGCCACGGAGGATTCCGGACTACAACCTGCAATTTGCCGACTTCAACATGGTGGCCTCGATTGGCGGATTCATGTTCGGCGCCACGCAGTTTCTGTTCCTGTTTATCGTCATCAAATGCATCCGCGGCGGGCCCAAGGCGCCGGCCAAGCCTTGGGACGGAGCTGAAGGGCTGGAGTGGAGCGTGCCATCGCCCGCGCCTTACCACACCTTCACCACCCCACCGGAAGTCAAATGAACATCACCGTTGCACGTTCAGGGGGGGCTTATGAATGACTCAACCTCGATCAAGCGCCTGGTCATCCGCCTGTTGCTGCTGGTAACGGTGATGTTTGCCTTTGGTTTTGCCCTGGTGCCGATTTACGACGTGATGTGCAAGGCTTTCGGCATTAACGGCAAAACCGCGGGGCAATATGAAGGCTCGCAGGTGGTGGATGACAGTCGCCAGGTTCGCGTGCAGTTCTTGTCGACCAATGCCATCGACATGGTGTGGGAGTTTTACCCCAAGGGCGATCAACTGGACGTGAGCCCGGGAGCGGTCAACGAAATGGTCTTTGTGGCGATCAACCCTTCGGATCACCCGATGACGGCTCAAGCCGTACCGAGTATTTCACCTGCCCAGGCCGCCCAGTATTTCCACAAGACCGAATGCTTTTGCTTTACCCAACAAGTGTTACAGCCGGGCGAACGCATCGAAATGCCGATGCGCTTTATCGTTGATCGCGATATGCCCAAGGACGTGAAACACCTGACGCTGGCCTACACGCTGTTCGATATCACCGCTCGCCAACCGCCTGCCATCGCCAACGCTGGCAGTGATAGCACCCGGCTTGCCCGATAAGGAGAACGCTCCATGGCAACTCACGATCACTATTACGTTCCGGCGCAGAGCAAGTGGCCGATTATTGCCTCAGTGGGCCTGTTCATTACGGTGTATGGCCTGGGCATGTGGTTTAACGACATGAAAGCCGCCCGGCCGGATTCTCACGGCCCGCTGATTTTCTTCATCGGTAGCCTGGTACTGGCCTACATGCTGTTTGGCTGGTTCGGTGCGGTCATCAAAGAGAGCCGGGCTGGGCTCTACAGCCCGCAGCTGGACCGATCGTTTCGCTGGGGCATGACCTGGTTTATTTTTTCCGAAGTGATGTTCTTCGTCGCGTTTTTCGGTGCTCTTTTTTACGTGCGCAACATATCGGGTCCAGATATTGCGGGCGAAGGCAGCCGGGCCATGACGCAATTGCTGTGGCCGGATTTTCAATTTGCCTGGCCACTGTTGCACACCCCTGACCCGACCCTGTACCCCGCGCCCAAAGACATCATCAACCCTTGGGGGCTGCCGCTGCTCAACACCGTGTTGCTGGTCAGTTCGAGCGTGACGGTGACCATTGCCCACCATGCCCTGAACAAGGGCCATCGCGGGGCGCTGAAATTCTGGCTGGCCCTGACCGTTGTGCTGGGCATCGCGTTTTTGGGGTTTCAGGCTGAGGAATACATTCACGCTTATAAAGAGCTGGGGCTGACGCTGGGTTCCGGGGTCTATGGCGCGACGTTCTTTATGCTCACCGGCTTTCATGGGGCCCACGTGACCATCGGTACCCTGATTTTGCTCGTGATGCTGATTCGAGTGATGCGTGGGCATTTCAACGCTGAGCATCAGTTCGGTTTTGAGGCTGCCACTTGGTATTGGCACTTTGTGGACGTGGTGTGGATCGGTTTGTTTGTGTTTGTGTACGTGCTTTAGGCCGGATCACCAAGGGGCTGAGGACACCAACTGACCGCTGTAGAAGCCCCAGCCGATGAGCGTGACCGTGATCACGGCCAGGGTCACGCGCACGGTCAGCGCGGTGACCAGGCGATTTGAACGACCCTGGTCGCTGAGCAGAAAGAACAGGCCGCTGAACAGGCTGATTACGGTCGCAATCAGCATCAGCACAATAGCGATTTTCAACATGATGCAGCTCCGGGCAGACGCAATGAAAATAAGTATAGCGACTGAAACCCCCGCTTACGGACAGCGCCCATGATGCGCTTTCGGCCTGGTATTGCGCCCACCTTGATGGTGTTGGCGTTGCTGCCGTTGTTGGTGTTTCTTGGCTTTTGGCAGCTCGCCCGGGGCGAACAGAAGCGCGTGTTGCTCGCCAGCTATGCAGAGCGTCAAAGCGCGGTGCCGCTGACCGTCGGGCAACTGGCCCTGGTCAGCGAACCGGCGTTTCGCCGTGTGCAGTTGCGCGGGCAATTCGATGCTCATCACAGCCTGCTGCTGGATAACCGGATGCGCGACGGCAAGGTTGGCGTCGAACTGCTGCAACCGTTTCAGGATCAGGCCAGCGGAGAATGGCTGCTGCTGAATCGCGGTTGGTTAGCGTGGCCAGATCGGCGCATTCCCCCGACGTTCAGTACCCCGGAGCAGGTTCTTGATCTCCAGGCCTGGGTGTATGAGTCACCCGGGGCTGCCTTTCAGCTACAAGCCGATCCATCGGCTGCGCGTTGGCCTCGTCTGATCACCGCGGTTGAGCCGGCCAGGCTGTGGGCTGAGCTGGGCCGTGAGGGTTTCGCCGATGAAGTGCGTCTTGCGTCGGGCCCGGCGGCTTATCAGGCCGACTGGCCGGTGATCGCCACCGGCATGGGCCCGGAAAAACATACCGCGTATGCCGTGCAATGGTTCGCCATGGCGCTGGCGCTGCTCGGCCTTTACCTCTATCTCGGTTGGCATAACGCTCAGGAGAAACGCCATGGCAACGGCCATCAGTCCGCCTGAAACCGCTCGTCCCCCTTCAGCACCTGTGCGCCGGCGCGGGCGGTTGCAACTGATCCTGATCGTATTGCTGACCGTCGGCCCGATGGTGCTGGCCACAGTCATGTACCAGTACAAATTCTGGGTGCCGGAAAGCCGCAGCTATCACGGAGAGCTGATCGGCAACGGGCAAAGCCGGGCGGCGCTTGGCGTGCAAGCTGATGAGCAGCGCTGGCAATTGCTGGTGACGGCACCTCAGGCATGCACGAGCGATTGCCAGCAACTGGTGTACCTGGCGCGTCAGATCCAGATAGGCCTTGGGCGTGACGCATCACGGGCCACCCATGCACTGGCGGTCACGCAACCGGTGGACCCGGAGTACGCCACCCGTCTGCAGCAGCAATACCCGCAACTGTTGCGCTACACGCTGGACTTGCCGGCCTACACCCGGGGCGCTGAAGGCAATGGCGCGGCGCAACTGTGGATTATCGACCCGCACGGCAATCTGGTACTGCGTTACAACCCTCAGGTCAAAGGCAAGGACGTGCTCAACGACCTGCGCCACCTGCTGAAGCTGTCCAACATCGGATAGGGGTATTGTCATGGCCAAAGCTGGATTCCGCCTCGCGTTGCTGGCCACGTTGCTGGCGCTGCTCGTGGTGTTGCTCGGTGCCTACACCCGGTTGACCCACGCCGGGCTGGGTTGCCCGGACTGGCCCGGCTGTTATGGCTTCATCAGCGTGCCGCAGAGTGAGGCGCAACTGGCCCATGCCGAGCTGCACTTTCCGGACACGCCGGTGGAGGCCGATAAGGGCTGGAGCGAGATGGTCCATCGTTATTTTGCCGGTGCCCTTGGCCTGATGATTGCGGTGCTGGCTGCGCGGGCCTGGCGCCAGCGGCATGTGCCGGATCAACCCCTCAAGCTGCCCCTGTTCATCTTGCTGGTGGTGTTCGCCCAGGCCGCCTTTGGCATGTGGACGGTGACGCTGAAGTTATGGCCGCAGGTGGTGACGGGGCATTTACTCGGTGGTTTTGCGACGTTGAGCCTGCTGTTTTTGCTGACGTTACGTCTGTCCGGGGTGTTACCCGCCCTCGCCGTGCCTCGCCGTCTGCAGCGCTGGGCCACGGCCGGGCTGGTACTGGGGATTTTGCAAATTGCCCTGGGAGGCTGGGTCAGCTCCAACTATGCGGCCGTGGCATGCATTGATGTGCCCACCTGCCACGGCGAATGGTGGCCTGCCGCCGATTTTGCCAACGGCTTTCATCTGACCCAGCACATCGGTCCCAACTATTTGGGCGGGCAACTGGACAGCGAAGCCCGCACGGCGATTCACCTCACCCATCGCTTGGGGGCTGTGGCGCTGACGCTGGTTTTACTGGGTCTGGCCTGGCAGCTACGCAAAGTCGGCATGACCCGTCTGGCGGGCTTGTTGCTGGCAGCATTGGTGGTTCAGATCAGCCTGGGCGTGAGCAACGTGGTGTTTCATCTTCCCCTGACCGTGGCGGTGGCGCACAACGCGGGCGGTGCGGGGCTGTTGCTGACGCTGGTGCTGGTTAACTATCACGCTCGCACGGCGCTGGTCAGGGTCAGGGCTCCGCGTTTTGCGCGTTGGACTTTCAGCCCCCGGCGCGCAACGGCCGGTCCCTTCACCCTGAAAGGAGAACTGCCATGGCGACCCTGACCGGCGAGCGCTATAGCTCGGCCCGATGGCGTGATTACCTGGAACTGACCAAGCCCAAAGTCGTGGTGCTGATGCTCATCACTTCGCTGGTGGGCATGTTTTTGGCGACCCGGGCCGGTGTGCCGTGGGCGGTGCTGGTGTTCGGCAACCTGGGGATTGGCTTGTGTGCGGGGGGGGCCGCAGCGGTCAATCATGTGCTGGACCGGCGTATCGATGCCCTGATGGCGCGCACCCACAAGCGGCCTTTGGCCGAAGGCCGGATCTCGGCCCTGGCAGCATTGTCTTTCGCTTTGTTACTGGCGGTCTCGGGGCTGGCGCTGTTGCTGATTTTTACCAATGCCCTGGCCGCCTGGCTGACGCTGGCTTCGCTGCTCGGCTACGCCGTGATTTACACCGGCTTTCTCAAGCGCGCCACACCGCAGAACATAGTGATTGGCGGGTTGGCCGGGGCGGCTCCGCCATTGTTGGGATGGGTGGCAGTCACCGGCCATGTCACGGCCGAACCCCTGCTGCTGGTGTTGATTATCTTTGCCTGGACCCCGCCGCACTTTTGGGCGCTGGCGATTCATCGCAAGGCTGAATACGCCAAGGCCGATATTCCGATGCTGCCGGTCACCCACGGCGAGCACTACACCAAAGTGCATATTCTGCTGTACACCTGTGTGTTGCTGGCGGTCAGTCTGCTGCCATTTGTGATTCACATGAGCGGCGTGCTTTACCTGGCCTGTGCACTCGGATTGGGCGCACGCTTTCTGCATTGGGCATGGGTGCTGTACCGTGGTACTCAACCGCGCGCCGCGATCAATACGTTCAAGTACTCGATTTACTACTTGCTCTGGCTATTTGCCGCGCTGCTTGTCGATCACTACCTCATGTTGAAGCTATGACTAAAACTCAAAAAACGGTCTTTATCCTCGTCGCGTTGGTGGCATTGGTCATGGGCCTGACGTTTAACAAAATCATGTCGGGCAAAGGCCAGGTCGATACGACGTCTCTGATCGATGCGGGGATCATTCTGCTTCCGCAGAGTCGCCAGTTGCCGGAGATAAAAATGACCAATCAGGACGGTCAGCCGGTGCAGATGGACGAGCTGAATGACAAGTGGAGCCTGTTGTTCTTTGGCTACACCTTTTGCCCGGATATCTGCCCGACCACCCTCGCCCAGTTGCGTCAGATCAAAAGCGAGCTGCCGCAAGCGGCGCAAGACAAACTGCAAATCGTACTGGTCAGCGTCGATCCCAACCGCGACACTCCGCAGCAGCTCAAGCAATACCTTGGCTACTTCGACCCAACGTTTGTCGGGCTGACACCCGGCTCGGTGGATGAGCTGCAAACGTTGGCCAACGCGGTGAGTATTCCGTTTATCCCGGCGGACACCAGCAAGCCGAACTACACCGTGGACCACAGCGGGAATCTGGCGCTGATCGGGCCGGACGGCACTCAGCGAGGTTTTATCAGGGCACCGTTCAACACCCAGAAAATGGTTGCCCAGCTGCCGGGCTTGCTCGAAAGGAAGTAACGCGGGGGACAGATACAGACAATCCCCCTGCAGGTTCTGGTGAACGCCACTCCAAAAGAGCTCAGCGTTCGGCCGTCCCTGCAGGGGATTGGTCCGTTCTCATAGCGGTGTACGTGGATCAGAACGCCGGAACGATGGCGCCTTTGTATTTCTCTTCGATGAACTTCTTCACTTGCGGCGTGTGCAGGGCATTGACCAGTTTCTGCATATCAGCCGAATCCTTGTTGTCCGGGCGAGCCACCAGAATGTTCACGTAAGGCGAGTCTTTGCCTTCGATGACCAGCGCGTCTTTTTCCGGATTCAGCTTGGCTTCCAGCGCATAGTTGGTGTTGATCAGCGCCAGATCGACCTGGGTCAGCACGCGCGGGATCGTGGCGGCTTCCAGTTCGCGGAACTTCAGGTTTTTCGGGTTTCCGGCGATGTCCTTGGTGGTCGACAGGATGTTTTTCGGATCCTTGAGCGTGATCAGACCCGCCTGTTGCAGCAGCAGCAAGGCACGGCCACCGTTGGTGGCATCGTTAGGGATGATCACGGCTGCGCCGTCCGGGATATCGGCAACGTTCTTGAATTTGCTGGAGTAAGCACCCAGCGGCTCGAGGTGAACGTTGGCGACGTTGACCAGATCGGTGCCTTTGGCCTTGTTGAACTCATCCAGGTACGGCTGGTGCTGGAAGAAGTTGGCGTCCAGACGCTTTTGCGCGACTTGCACGTTGGGTTGCACGTAGTCAGTGAAAACCTTGACCTTGAGATTAACACCCTCTTTGGCCAGCGCAGGTTTCACGAACTCCAGGATTTCAGCGTGTGGCACCGGCGTAGCCGCCACCGACAGATCGCCTGCCTGAGCCGAGAACGCCGCAACAGCAGCCACAGCAGCAAATAACTTCTTCATTCAGCAACTCCTTGTGGGCACCTGCTTTCAGGTGCCTGCCAGCCGCGGGCTGGCGGTTACGTTTATTAACGAGGCCACGCTTACTTGCGCGAAAAGTGCACCACCAGCCGATCGCCAACGGTTTGCAGAATTTGCACCAGAATCAGCAGCAGTACCACTGTGACGATCATGACGTCGGTCTGGAAGCGTTGGTAACCGAAGCGGATTGCCAGGTCGCCCAAACCACCGGCACCGACCACACCGGCCATAGCAGTGTAGGAAACCAGTGTGATTGCGGTCACGGTAATCGCTGCAAAGATGCCGGGACGGGCTTCTGGCAGCAGCGCGCTGGTAATGATCTGGCGGGTACTGGCGCCCATTGCCTGGGTCGCTTCGATAATGCCGCGATCCACTTCGCGCAGTGCGGTCTCGACCAAGCGGGCGAAGAACGGCGTGGCACCGACCACCAGTGGCGGAATTGCACCGGCAACACCCAGCGACGTACCGGTGATCAGCACGGTGAACGGGATCATGACGATCAGCAGGATGATAAACGGCAGCGATCGCAGGATGTTCACCACCAGCGACAGCAAGGCATACACCGCTTTTTGCTCAAACAGTTGCCGGGGGCTGCACAGAAACAGCAGCACGCCCAGCGGCAGACCCAGCACGATGGTGAACAGCAGCGAACCGCCAAGCATCATCAGCGTGTCGCCGGTGGCCAGCCAGATTTCGTACCAGTCGATGTTGCCGAAAAAGCTCAAAAGGGATTCCATTAGCGCAGCACCTCCATATGTACGTCCGCAGCGATGAAGCGCGCGAAAGCAGCTTCCATGTCGCCACCGGTGATGGCGAGGGTCAGTTGCCCATAAGGGGTGTCTTTGATGCGGTCAATGCGGCCGGCCAGGATGCTGTAGTCCACACCCGTTTCACGAGCGATGGTGCCCAGCAACGGCGCGTAGGTGCCTTCGCCCTGGAAGGTCAGGCGAACAATGCGACCTGGCACATGAGCGAAGTCGTCGCGCTGCTCGCTTTCATCGATGTGCTCGTCTTCCTGCACAAAGCGTTTGGTCGTGGGGTGCGTCGGGTGCAAGAACACTTGCGCTACCGGGCCCTGTTCGACAATCACGCCCGCATCCATCACCGCGACTTCATCGCACACGCGACGGATCACATCCATCTCGTGAGTGATCAGCACGATGGTCAGCTTCAACTCACGGTTGATTTCGGCCAGCAGTTGCAGGACCGACGCCGTGGTTTGCGGGTCGAGGGCACTGGTGGCCTCGTCGCACAGCAGCACTTTTGGCTTGGTGGCCAGCGCACGGGCAATACCCACGCGCTGTTTTTGACCACCGGACAGTTGCGCCGGGTATTTTTTGGCGTGGTCAGACAAGCCCACGCGCGCCAGCAATTCAGCGACGCGTTGATCGATCTCACTGCGGGACAACTCGCCTGCCAGCGTCAGTGGCATCGCAACGTTGTCAGCGACGGTCTTGGACGCCAGCAGGTTGAAGTGCTGGAAAATCATGCCGACCTGTTGACGAAAGCGCCGCAGGCCTTTGGCATCCATCGCGGTGACGTCTTCGTTATCGACAATGATCTGCCCGCCACTTGGGGTTTCGAGTCGGTTGATCAGGCGCAGCAATGTACTTTTACCCGCGCCGGAGTGGCCAATCAGGCCGAACACCTGGCCGCTCTCGACACGCAAACTGGTGGAGTGCAACGCGGGAATGTCCTTACCGGCGACCCGGTAAGTTTTATGAACGTTATGGAACTCAATCACGTAGCGAACCTTGTGGGGCGCGTAAAAAAAGAAGATCAGCGGTTAGCTGGGCGCGCATTTTAGCCTGTCCGTATAGGGGTTCTTAGCATTTATTTCGGTGTAAACCTTCAATTTGGCAATAAGACGACTAAAGGTCAGAAAAAAGGAACGCCTTTAGAGGGTTCTAGTCTGTACTTAGGCAGCTCGCGTCCCGCTTGGGGCATTTGTAGACAACGCCCGCAAGACGGGCTTTTGCGAACAAGGAGTTAAGTCTGATGAGCACGAAAAAACCGTCTCCGAACAAGAGCCAAATGGCCGGAACAGACACCATGGATCGTGGCAACACGAACGTCAAACTGGACAGCCTGGAGATTTTTCGCGACGACGCGACGGGTCAGGCATTGCGCACCAATCAGGGGGTGAAGATTGCCGATAATCAAAACACCCTGAAAGCAGGTGCCAGGGGGCCTTCGCTGCTAGAAGACTTCATTATGCGCGAGAAAATTACCCACTTTGACCACGAGCGCATTCCGGAGCGCATTGTCCATGCCCGTGGAACGGGTGCTCATGGTTACTTCCAGACTTACGAGCCGCATACAGCGTTGACCAAGGCCGGCTTCCTGCAGGATCCGAGCAAGAAGACCCCCGTATTTGTGCGCTTTTCTACCGTACAGGGACCGCGTGGTTCCGGTGACACGGTGCGCGACGTGCGCGGTTTCGCCGTGAAGTTCTATACAGACGAAGGTAACTTCGACCTGGTTGGTAACAACATGCCGGTGTTTTTCATTCAGGACGCGGTCAAGTTCCCTGACTTTGTTCACGCGGTAAAACCTGAACCCCATAATGAAATGCCCACCGGCGGCTCAGCCCATGACACGTTCTGGGATTTCGTTTCGCTGGTGCCAGAAACCGCTCACATGGTGATTTGGGCCATGTCCGACCGGGCTATTCCGAAAAGCCTGCGCAGTATGCAGGGCTTCGGAGTGCATACCTTCCGTTTGATCAACGCCAAAGGCACGTCACATTTCGTCAAATTCCATTGGCGTCCGAGTGTGGGTACGTGTTCGCTGGTGTGGGATGAAGCGCAAAAACTGGCAGGCAAAGACACCGATTTTCACCGTCGCGATCTGTGGGAATCGATTGAAACCGGTGACTTCCCTGAGTGGGAGCTTGGGGTGCAGATCATCGCCGAGGAAGACGAGCATTCGTTTGACTTCGACATTCTTGACCCGACCAAGCTGATTCCCGAAGAGCTGGTGCCTATCACGCCACTTGGCAAGATGGTGCTGAACCGAAACCCCGACAATTTCTTTGCCGAAACCGAGCAGGTTGCGTTTTGCCCCGGGCACATCGTGCCGGGGATCGACTTTTCCAATGACCCGCTGCTGCAAGGGCGCCTGTTTTCATACACCGATACGCAAATCAGCCGGCTTGGCGGGCCCAACTTTCACGAAATCCCCATCAACCGTCCTGTTGCCCCCGGGCATAACAACCAGCGCGATGCGCAGCACCGCAGCACCATTCACAAGGGGCGTGCCTCTTACGAGCCGAATTCCATTGATGGCGGCTGGCCCAAAGAAACGCCGCCTGCTGCACACGATGGCGGTTTTGAGAGCTACCCCGAGCGTATCGATGCAAACAAGATCCGCCAGCGCAGCGAGTCGTTCAGTGACCACTTTTCGCAAGCGCGGTTGTTTTTCAACAGCATGAGCAAGCATGAGCAAGAACACATTATTGCGGCTTACAGCTTTGAGTTGGGCAAGGTCGAGCGCGAACCTATCCGCGAGCGTCAGGTGAATGAAATCCTGGCGAATATTGACCTGGGGCTGGCCAAGCGCGTGGCGGATAACCTGGGCATTACGCCACCCAAGGCGGGCACTGTGGCCGTTCGCAAAACCGGGCTTGCCCAGTCTCCGGCCTTGAGCCAGGCCAACTTGCTGCCCGGCGATATCAAGACGCGAAAAGTGGCGATTCTGGCGGCAAATGGTGTCGATGGTGCCGCGATCGATGCGTTAAAGCAGGCATTGGCTGCTGAAGGCGCCCACGCCAAGCTGCTGGGGCCGACGTCGGCACCGGTTAAAACGGCTCAAGGCAAGTTGTTGCCGGTCGATGCGTCGATGGAAGGTTTGCCTTCGGTGGCCTTTGACGCGGTGTTTGTTCCGGGTGGCGCGGCATCAATCAAGGCGTTGAGCGCAGACGGTGTAGCGTTGCACTACCTGCTGGAAGCCTACAAGCATCTCAAGGCCATTGCGTTGCATGGCGAGGCCGCTCAGTTGCTTGATGTGCTGCATTTGCAGGCAGATGAAGGTTTGCTGGTGCTCAAGGATGCCAAGCAGTTCAAGGCTTTCTTTGCTGCCATTGCACAGCATCGGGTATGGGCACGGGAAGCCAGGGCCAAGGCAGTACCGGCGTAACAGGCAGGGGTTGGGCGTGCAGGAGCTCGAAAGCTCCTGCACGGCTGCACTTACGGCTTGCTGGGGGTCAGCACCATTTGCGCAGGCACATGGCGTACGATTTGACGCTCGAGTTTGAGGTCAAACTCAGGATCGAGTTTTTTGACCCGCTTGCTGATCAGAGTGGACAACCAAGGGTAGTCTGCCGTGCGTGGAACCTGCAGGCTGACAGCACATTGATAGTTGACGATATCTTGCGCGATCAGATCCAACTGATGGCGAAGTTTCGCAATATCGCTGATATTCAATCTTACGGTGGTGCTTTCGGCGGCAGGGTCAATGACCTTTGCCGGTGGTCGGGCTTCGGCTGCTCGAAGGGCGGCTTCGGCTCGCTCCAGCTCAGCCTTGCGGGCCTGAGCGATGGCGCTGTTGACGCCTCCGGTCAGCGCCGGGGCCTTGGGCATCAAGGCGCGAGCGCGGCTTAGCGCAGTGGCTGCAGCATTGACATCACCCTTCTGCAACACGATCTGGCTGCGTTGCAGGTAGGCTTCTGCCAGTTGGCGCTGGTACTGCACCAATTGAGGATCATCCGGCGTTTGCGCCTGCAAGGCAGCCAGTTGATCTTCAGCAGTCGCGAGTTCGCTGCTGGCCAGGTTTTGCTCCAGCTGTGCGATAGCCGCAGCGCGTCCGTCCGGGACAGCATTGTCGGCAGACGGTGTGCTTTGGCAGGCGCCCAGCAGCAAGGAAAATGCGGCCAGGAGCAAGTAACGGGAGTTGAACAGCTTCATTCCTGCGGCTCTCTAAGTGCGCAAAAAACGAGCAAGTCTACACCCCTCGACGGGGCAGAACAAAACTCAGCAGAAACAGTGACGCGGCACACACCACAATCGATGGTCCCGCGGGCGTATCTTTGAACCATGACAGGGCCAGCCCGCCACACACGGCCAGCATTCCCAGCAAGCTGGCGCCCAATGCCATTTGCTCCGGAGAGCGGGCGTGACGTTGAGCCGCTGCGGCCGGGATGATCAGCAGGGACGTGATCAACAGCACCCCGACAATCTTCATCGCCACGGCGATCACCACGGCAATCAACAGCATCAAGGCCAAGCGCAGTGCGGCTATCGGCAGGCCTTCAACCATGGCGAGCTCTTCATGCACGGTAATCGCCAATAACGGCCTCCACAGTGCGACCAGCAAAGTCAGCACCGCAGCACTGCCGCCGATGATCCACATCAGGTCGGTCGGGCTGATCGCCAGCAAGTCACCGAACAGGTAGGCCATCAGGTCGATCCGCACTTCATGCATGAAGCTTAGTACGACCAGCCCGAGGGACAAGGTGCTGGGAGCGAGAATTCCGAGAAGAGTGTCGGAGGCCAGGGATTGACGCTGTTGCAAGGTCACCAGCAACACGGCCAGCAACAGGCAGCCGACCGTCACCGCAATGGTGGGGCTGATGTCGAGCAAAAAGCCCATGGCTACGCCAAGCAAGGCTGCGTGGGACAACGTGTCGCCAAAATAAGCCATGCGCCGCCAGACCACGAACGAACCCAGTGGGCCTGCGACGATTGCCAGCGCCAGGCCTGCCAGCAGGGCATACAACAGAAAATCAGCCATGCTTGCAGCCTTCTCCATGAACATGTGCGGGCGCCACAGCGGCGTCTTCGCTGACCACTGAACCATGCAAGTCATGGGCGTGGTCGTGGTGGTGGTGATAAATCGCCAGGCTTTGTGCGTCTTTGCCAAATAACTCAACGAAAGCCGGGTCGCCGCTCACCTGCTCCGGATGACCCGAGCAGCAGACGTGGCGGTTGAGGCAGACCACCTGGTCGGTGGTGCTCATCACCAGATGCAAGTCGTGAGAAACCATCAGCACACCGCAACCGTGGCGATCGCGCAAGCGTGTGATCAGGCTGTAGAGCTCGGCCTGGCCGGCGACATCCACGCCTTGTACCGGCTCGTCCAGCACCAGTAACTCGGGCTTGCGCAGCAGAGCGCGGGCCAGCAATACGCGCTGCATTTCACCGCCCGAAACACTTTGGACCGGGCTGTCGATGACCTTTTCGGCGCCCACTTCTTTGAGTGCGGCGAGGGCCTGGGCGCGATCCACGCCGGGCACCAGGCGCAAAAAGCGCAGCACGGACAATGGCAGCGTGGGGTCGACGTGCAATTTTTGCGGCATATAGCCGACGCGCAGCCTGGGCTTGCGCCAGACGCTGCCGCGGGTGGGCTTGAGCAAGCCGAGTACGGCTTTGACCAGCGTGGTTTTCCCGGCGCCGTTGGGGCCGATCAGGGTGACAATCTGGCCGGGCTCAACACTCAGCTGGATGTTGTCGAGTACGTTTTGCCCGGCATAAGTCACCGTGACATGTTCAAGGCGAATCAGTGCGGTGCTCATCAGGACTCCCGGCAACCCGAACACAGGCCAATCACTTCGACAGTCTGGCCTTCAACAGTAAAGCCGACATCGTGGGCGCTGTTGATAATCGCATCGCTGATGGTTTTTTGTTCAAGCTCGATGGCCGCATGGCAACTGCGGCAAATCAGGAACTGACCCTGATGCGGATGCTCCGGGTGGCTACAGCCAATAAATGCGTTGAGCGACGAAATGCGGTGCACCAAGCCATTTTCGAGCAAAAAATCCAGTGCCCGATAAACGGTCGGCGGTGCGGCGCGACGTCCGTCCTGCTCGCTGAGCACCGCCAGAATGTCATAGGCTCCCAGCGGCTTGTGGCTCTGCCATACCAGTTCCAGCACGCGGCGACGCAATGCAGTCAGACGCAG
The DNA here is from genome assembly GCF_900475285.1 of Pseudomonas taetrolens. NCBI lineage: Bacteria > Pseudomonadati > Pseudomonadota > Gammaproteobacteria > Pseudomonadales > Pseudomonadaceae > Pseudomonas > Pseudomonas taetrolens. Next base: position 143,793 of record NZ_LS483370.1, read on the forward strand.
GCCTTTTTGCGCGCACAGAACATCCGCCTCGCTGAGCGCGCTGTGAACGCAGTGAGAGTGATCGTGGGGACGGCTGGCAAGCGGTGTTATAGGCATGGGCGGCGACGATTTTTGATGGAGACGTTATTATGTTACCTGTTTCAGCCACCATGAGTGCTTATCGTGCCCCGTCTTTTTGCCCTTTTTCTTACTTTAAGCGCCAGTTTATGGGTGTTTAGCCCGGCTCAGGCCGAGGTCAACGTACTGACCAGCATCAAGCCCTTGCAGCTGATTGCAGCCGCGGTGCAGGACGGTGTGGGCCAGCCGGAGGTACTTTTGCCACCGGGTGCTTCGCCGCATCACTATGCTTTGCGCCCTTCTGACGTACGGCGTGTGCAGTCGGCTGAGCTGCTGTACTGGATCGGGCCGGATCTGGAAGGCTTCTTGCCGCGAGTGACCAAGAGCCGAACCTTGCCGACCATCATGGTGCAAAACCTGCCGGGTTTGAAACTGCGGCATTTCGCCGAAGATAACCACTCCCATGAAGAAGATACTGCCGAACATGATCACGATCATCGTCCGGGATCGCTGGACGCCCACTTGTGGCTCGCCCCTGACAATGCGCGCGTGATTGCAGCCAGAATGGCGGCTGACTTGAGCGAGAAAGACCCGGCGAACGCAGCCCGTTACCAAAGTAACCTCAAGGCGTTCAATGAGCGTCTGGATGCATTGGATGCACGGCTAAAGGTGCGTATGGCCGCGGTTGCGGATAAGCCGTACTTCGTTTTCCACGAAGGCTACGACTATTTTGAAAATGCCTACGGGCTCAAGCATGCTGGCGTGTTCAGCGTCGCGTCGGAAGTACAGCCCGGCGCTCAGCATGTGGCGGCGATGCGCAAGCGTTTGCAGGAAGTGGGCAAGACCTGTGTATTCAGCGATCCTCCCATTCGTCCGCGCTTGGCTGAAACGTTGACTGCGGGCATGCCGGTCAAACTGGCTGAGCTGGATGCATTGGGTGGTTTTACCCCTGCTACCGCTCAAGGCTACGAGCAGTTGCTGGAGAAGTTGGGGAACGACCTGGCAGGCTGCCTGGAAAGCCTCTAAGCCACGCGTAATCCTGTAGCCGCCACCGAAGATATGACAGCGGCTACAGGGGTTGCGACCTGCTTTATAGCGCGAACGGCAGCGGCAGGTTCACGTTCTGGCGCAATGCCAGGCGACGTTCAAATTCGCCCGGATCGTGAATCAGCACGTCCTGACCGGCGAAGGTCTGGGCTGCAATCAGGCGTGACAACCAGAACCGCACGCAGGCGACGCGCAGCAAGGTTGGCCAGAGCTCGGCCTCGCTGGCCGTGAATGGGCGCAGGGCGGCGTAGGCCCCCAGCAGGGCGCGGGCACGAGGGGCGTCAATCTGACCGTCCTCGTCTGCGCACCAGTCATTCAGGGCGATCGCCACGTCGTACAGCATTGGGCCGGAGCAGGCGTTGTAAAAGTCGATCAGTCCCGTCAGATGCGTACCTTCAAACATGGCGTTATCGCGGAACAAGTCACCGTGCAGGTTGGCTCGTGGCAATGCCAGGATCTGCGCCTTGCGCTCGGTGATTTCGCTCAGGGCCTTTTGCAGTAACTGAGCCGCTGCCGGCTCCAGGTTGGCCATCAGCGACGGGCCTTCGGTCAGCATCCAGTCCAGGCCGCGATCCGTCTTGCGTTCCAGCACATTATCGCGTGTGGCGACGTGCAAGTGCCCCAGGAGGTCGCCGACCTGTGCGCAATGTTGAGCGTTGGCTTCGCGAATATGTTTGCCGGCCAGGCGCGGCTGCAGCAGTGCCGGTTTGCCTTTGAGTTCGCGCAGGGCCTCGCCGTCGACAGTGCGCAAGGCGAAGGGCACGGGTAAATCTGCGGTGTGCAGCACATCGAGCAGTTCGATAAAGAACGGCATCTCTTTGATAGGGCCACGCTCAACCAGGGTCAGGACAAATTCGCCCTGCTCCAGGCTGATGAAGTAATTGGTGTTTTCGCTGCCAGCGGCAATCCCCTGGAAATCGAGCAGACGGCCGAGTCCGTAAGGCGCAAGAAAAGTCTCCAGCTCAGGGCGAGTCAGTGGGGTGAATACAGACATGATTTAAATTGCCAGTACGGGCGCCGCGTTCAAGCGGCGCCAATTAAAGTTAAGACGCTATTTCCATTCGAAGATTTTCCACGAAGGAATCAGCATATCCGGCTGGTCGGAACGGATGTAATTGGCATCAGTACCATCAGCGCGTACCAGAAAGTACGGTTTGCCCCCTTTTGGGGTGACCTTGATGGCGTACAGAAAACCGTTTTGACGGTATTCCTGAATGGTTTTATCGCCTTCCGTGCGAATGGTTACGTCTGGGTCGGCGGTGACTGCTTCATCAGCTGCAAAGGTTACCAGCGGAGTGAATGCAAACAAGCCGGTCAGCAACAGGCGATTGAGTGTGCGCATGATAACCTTGTCCCTTTGTCGTCATTGGTCCGGACATTCTAGCGCCGGACTCGCCGAAAAGGTTGATCCTGCTCATGAGCCAAGCTCCCCTCGTCCTGGTGGACGGTTCTTCATATCTGTACCGCGCCTTCCATGCGCTGCCACCGCTGACTACCTCCAAGGGCCTGCCGACAGGCGCCGTGAAGGGCGTTTTGAACATGCTGAAAAGCCTGCGCAAGCAGTATCCGGACAGCCCGTTTGCGGTGGTTTTCGATGCCAAGGGCGGCACATTTCGCGATGACATGTACGCCGAATACAAGGCGAATCGACCGAGCATGCCCGATGACATGCGGGTTCAAATTGAGCCTTTGCATGCCAGCGTCATTGCCCTGGGCTTTCCTTTGCTGTGCGTCGAAGGCGTTGAAGCTGACGATGTGATCGGTACGCTGGCCCGCAGCAGTGCCGCGGCAGACCGTCCGGTGGTGATTTCGACCGGCGACAAGGACATGGCGCAACTGGTCGATGGTCACATCACCCTGGTCAACACCATGACCGGCAGCGTGATGGATATCGAAGGCGTGAAAGAGAAGTTTGGCGTCGCCCCCGAGCAGATCATCGATTACCTCGCGCTGATGGGCGATTCGTCCGACAACATTCCTGGCGTCCCGGGGATTGGCCCGAAAACCGCGTCAGGCTTGCTGATGGGTGTAGGCGGTGGCCTTGTTGATCTGTACGAAAAACTCGACGTCGTGCCGACTTTACCGATCCGCGGGGCTAAAAACCTGCCGGCCAAGCTCGAAGAACATCGAGAAATGGCGTTCCTGTCCTATCAGCTGGCGACGATTAAAATCGATGTGCCGCTGGATATCGGTCTGGAAGACTTGCACCTCAAGGCGCCTGACTGTGAAAAGCTGATTGAGCTGTACACCGTACTGGAGTTCAAGAGCTGGATCGCCGAAGTCGAGCGCGAGGCCAAGCGCGCCGGGCAGGTGGTGGTGCATGAAGAACCAGTGGCGGAGGAGGCGGAGTCGCAGTACGAAACCATCCTGGATCAAGCGCGTTTCGACGTGTGGCTGAAAAAGCTCAATGACGCCAAGCTGTTTGCCTTTGATACTGAAACTACCGGCATAGACGCGCAGCAAGCGCAATTGGTGGGGCTGTCGTTTGCAGTCAAGCCCGGCGAAGCGGCTTATATTCCGCTAACGCATTCCTACATGGGTGTGCCGGAGCAATTGGACCGCGACACCGTGTTGCGTGCCCTCAAGCCGCTGCTGGAAGACCCGGGCAAGGCCAAGGTCGGTCAGCACGCCAAGTTCGACATGAATATTCTGGCCAATTGCGCCATTGGTGGCGATCAGGCCTGCGGCATCACGGTGCAGGGCATTGCCTACGACACCATGCTGGAGTCCTACGTGCTCGACTCCACGGCCACCCGCCACGATATGGACAGCCTGGCGCTCAAATATCTGGGCCATGCGACCACCAGTTTCCAGGACATCGCCGGCAAGGGCGTCAAGCAGTTGACCTTTGACCAGATCTCGTTGGAGCAGGCTGGCCCGTATGCCGCTGAAGATGCTGATGTGACATTGCGTTTGCACCAGGTTCTGCATGAGAAGCTGACGGCAATCCCTAGCCTGAACGCTGTACTGACGGATATTGAAATGCCGCTGGTGCCTGTGTTGGCACGTATTGAACGTCAGGGTGCGTTGGTAGATGCCAACTTGCTGGGGATTCAGAGCGTTGAGCTGGGCGACAAGCTTGTGGCGCTTGAGCGTGAGGCCTTCGCCATTGCCGGTGAAGAGTTCAACCTGGGTTCGCCGAAGCAGCTCGGCGTGATTTTGTATGAAAAGCTGGGCTTGCCCATCATCAGCAAGACCGCCAAGGGCCAGCCTTCGACCGCGGAGGCCGTACTGGCTGAACTGGCCGAACAGGATTTCCCGCTGCCCAAGGTTTTGATGCAGTACCGTTCGCTGAGCAAACTGAAAAGCACCTACACCGACCGCTTGCCGGAGCAGATCAATCCGCGTACCGGCCGGATTCACACGTCTTACCATCAGGCGGTGACGGCGACCGGACGTTTGTCGTCCAGCGACCCGAACTTGCAGAACATTCCGATCCGTACCGCTGAAGGCCGTCGAATCCGCCAGGCGTTTGTCGCGCCCCAAGGTTACAAGCTGCTGGCCGCGGACTATTCGCAAATCGAACTGCGGATCATGGCTCATCTGGCCAAGGACGAAGGGCTGCTGCATGCCTTCCGCAATAACCTGGATGTGCATAGCGCCACAGCGGCCGAGGTGTTCGGCGTTGAGTTGGGCGAGGTCACCACGGACCAGCGCCGCAGTGCCAAGGCGATTAACTTTGGTCTGATCTACGGCATGAGCGCCTTTGGCCTTGCCAAGCAGATCGGGGTCGACCGCAAGCAGTCGCAGGCGTACATCGACCGTTACTTTGCGCGCTATCCGGGCGTGCTGGATTACATGGAGCGCACCCGGGCCCAAGCCTCGGAGCAAGGGTACGTCGAGACCATCTTTGGTCGTCGCCTCTACCTGCCAGATATCAACGCTAAAAACCCGGCGCTGCGCAAAGGGGCTGAACGCACTGCGATCAATGCGCCGATGCAGGGCACGGCGGCTGACATCATCAAGAAAGCCATGGTGGCTGTGGATAACTGGCTGAGTGCGTCGGGTCTCGATGCCCGCGTCATCCTGCAGGTACACGATGAATTGGTGCTTGAAGTGCGCGAAGACCTGGTGGAGCAGGTACGTGATGAGGTGCGCAGTCACATGAGTGATGCCGCGAAGCTGGATGTGCCGCTGGTGGTTGAAGTGGGTGTGGGCAATAACTGGGACGAGGCGCACTGACAAAATGCGGCCTGCTGGCGGAGTGAGTTCGCTCGCTCCACACAGGGGGGATGGGTGTGATCGGGCTTAGGCCGAATTGTTTGCCGGTGCGCTGGAACTAAATCGGTCACACACCACTCAGATTTATTGAAGGGTTAAACCTTCAAGCTCCTAATGTTGTGTTAAGTGTTGGCAGATATCTGGACCACGCCCTAGCGGTCCAGTGCTTAAACCCCGGACTTCTCCCCCCCATACGAAGTCCGGGGTTTTTTTTGCCTGCGATTCCTTATGCCTCGGACTCGCCAGCCTCTTCGCCTTTATTGGGCAATTCCATCCAGCGTGCCAACACGGTGTATGCCTCTTCCAGGCCCATGCGCTTAGGCGTGGAGAACAGCTGGATCGTGACCGAGTCACCCCAACGCTTGCGGATATCAGCCTGGATTTTAAGCAATGTATTTTTGGCTGCGCCGTACGTCAGTTTGTCGGCTTTGGTCAGCAAAATATGCATCGGCATGCTGCTCGACGTCGTCCAGTCCAGCATCAAAACGTCGAAATCGGTCATTGGATGACGGATATCCATCATCAAGATCACGCCTTTGAGGCTTTCGCGGCTGCCGAAATAAGCTTCGAGGTGACGCTGCCAGTGCATTTTTAACGGGATGGGTACTTTGGCGTAGCCATAGCCGGGAAGGTCAACCAGACGACGTTCTTCGTCCAGTTGGAAGAAGTTCAGCAGCTGGGTGCGGCCGGGTGTTTTCGATGTGCGCGCCAGGCTGGCATGGGTCAAAGTGTTGAGTGCGCTGGACTTGCCGGCGTTTGAGCGCCCGGCAAACGCGACTTCATAGCCGTCGTCGTCGGGGCATTGATCAACTTTGGCTGCGCTGAGCATGAAGGTAGCCTGTTGGCACAGACCGAGAATGGGGTTCTTGAGTTGCATGGGATTTCCGATGTGAGCGGCGTCAGGAATGGACGCGGCGAGCGTGTCGTTTCCGTTTCAGTGACGCCAGTATATAATGCCGCAGATTTTGTGTGCGCTTTGTCCCAGCGTAGGATGAAGAACACGGGAGCGATAGACCTAGGTTGCGCATTAGAACGCAGCAAGCTCCCAACCCTGAAAAGGTCGTTTTATGACGAAATGGCTGCTAGCTGCCGGTATCTTGATGCCGCTTTATAGCGCTCAGGCTACACAGGATCCGGAAGCCGTGTACAACCGCGTTTGTGTGGCCTGCCTGCTGGTCAGCTGCCAACAGCCCCTGGATCGGGAGATCGGGAAGCCTGGAGGCCAAGATTGGAGCAAGGTATGGAGACGCTGGTGCAACACGTGACCCAGGGTTTCAAGGCGATGCCGCCGCGTGGTTTGTGCATGGACTGCAGTGTCGAGGATTACCGAGCCGTCATTCAATTGATGAGTCAGTAACCCGGCCATAACTCTTTAACCCTTAGCCGTAGTTGGATTAGCTGATGAACAAAATATTCGTGAGTCTGCTGTTGACCTTGGGCGTCACCGGGATTGCCCAGGCTGCAGGCACCGCTCTTGTGGGCGATGCGGCTGCCGGTCAGGCAAAAACTGCTGTGTGTGGCGCTTGTCACGGTCCAGACGGCAATAGCATGGCCCCTAACTTTCCAAAACTGGCCGGGCAAGGTGATCGCTACCTGCTCAAACAGTTGCATGAAATCAAGGATGGCAAACGCCAGGTGCTGGAAATGACCGGCCTGCTGACCAACCTGAACGATCAGGATCTCGCGGATATTGCGGCTTTCTACTCAAGTCAGAAAAGCTCTGTCGGCGCTGCTGACCCGGCGCTGGTGGCCCGGGGCGAGGCGCTGTTTCGTGGTGGTGACCTGGAAAAAGGCCTGCCTGCCTGCACCGGTTGCCACTCGCCAGACGGCCAAGGCAACGCCGCTGCCGGCTTCCCGCACCTGGGTGGCCAGCACGCCGGTTATGTTGAAAAACAACTGACCGACTTCCGTGAAGGCGATCGTACCAACGACGGCGACTCGATGATCATGCGTGGCATTGCAGCCAAGTTGAGCAACAAGGATATCAAGGCGCTGGCCAGCTACATTCAAGGCCTGCACTAAGGTCTGTACGGTCGACGAGGCCTGGGCCAAGCGCCTGTGGCAACGTTAACGATCGTTTAATCCTTGGATGTAAACCTCAAAGGGCAGCTTCGGCTGCCCTTTTTCATGGCATCTGCCGCTACACTATCGAACTCAAGCTTGAAAGGACCGGTCTTAACCCGGTCACGTTGAAGCGACCTTATTTGCCCAGGAGTAAAGCATGCGTAATCTGATTCTCAGCGCCGCTCTCGTCAGCGCCAGCCTGTTTGGCATGACCGCTCAAGCTGCCGAGCCGCTTGAAGCGGGTAAACAATATGTAGAGCTGAGCAACGCGGTGCCCGTAGCGGTGCCTGGCAAGATCGAAGTGGTCGAGCTGTTCTGGTATGGCTGCCCGCATTGCTACGCCTTTGAACCGGTGGTTAATCCATGGGCCGAGAAGCTGCCGGCCGATGTGAACTTTGTGCGTCTGCCTGCCATGTTCGGCGGCCCATGGGACGCTCATGGCCAGATGTTCCTGACGCTGGAAGCCATGGGGGTTGAGCACAAGGTTCACGCGGCCGTGTTCAATGCCATCCAGAAAGAAGGCAAGCGCCTGACCAAGCCTGACGAAATGGCAGAGTTCCTGGCGACACAGGGCGTCGACAAAGACAAATTCCTGGCGACCTACAATTCGTTTGCCATTGCCGGCCAGATCAAAAAAGCCAAAGAGCTTGCCCAGAAGTACGGCATCTCTGGCGTACCGACCATGGTGGTTAACGGTAAATACCGTTTTGACCTTGGCACCGCCGGCGGCCCCGAAGGCACATTGGATGTCGCGGACCAACTGATTGCCAAAGAGCGTGCAGCCGCCGCATCGCCGAGCAAGAACTAAGCGGCGCCTCCCCCGTGCGGCGCTGGAAAAGCGAGCGAATCGTTGGCTTGCATGAAGCGCAGGTCAACGAGGATCATCTGACATCCTTTGTGATGCCGGATGATCGGCGTTTGCGTTTGCTCAGCTTCAATATCCAGGTCGGCAACAGCACGCAAAACTACCGTCATTACCTGACCCGCAGTTGGCAGCATGTGCTGCCGCACAAAGGGCGGGCCGGTAACCTGGAGAAAATCGGCGGCTTGCTGAGCGACTTCGATCTGGTCGCCCTGCAGGAAGCCGATGGCGGTAGCCACCGCTCCGGCTACGTCAATCAGGTGAAATACCTGGCCCAACAGGGCGAATTCCCTTACTGGTATCAACAACTCAATCGCAATCTCGGGCGCTTGGCCCAGCACAGCAATGGTGTGCTCAGCCGATTACGTCCCACAGCGATTGAGGATCATCCTCTACCTGGGCCGGCAGGGCGCGGCGCAATCCTGGTGCGATTCGGCGATGGCCCGGATGCGCTGGTGGTCGTAGTCATGCACCTGGCGCTGGGGACCAAAACCCGTACACGACAGCTGGCGTATATCCGTGAGTTGATTGAGGGCTACCAGCACCAAGTGTTGATGGGCGACATGAACACTCATGCCAACGATTTGCTGCAGTCCTCGCCGTTGCGGGACTTGGGCTTGCTGGCACCGCAAATGGAGGCGACCTTTCCCAGCTGGCGTCCACAGCGGTGCCTTGATCATATCTTGCTCAGTTCCAGCCTGACCCTTGAGCGTGTACAGGTGCTCGATCAACCCATTTCGGATCACCTGCCGGTGGCGGTTGAAATCCGTTTGCCAGGCTCGGTGGGTGTCGATTCGCTGCCTGCGGTGATAGCGCCAGCCAGCGAGCCCCTTGCATGAGTGCCGATGACGCCGGGCGCTGGAAAGAGAAATACCTCAAAAGCATCGAGCAGCAGGAAAAGCTCGAAGATCGCTGGAAGGCACGTCTCGATTTGCTGCGCCGTGGCCTGGTGCGTAGCACCCTGGCGGCTGAAGGTACGGATCGAAGCGTCGATCAGTGCATGAAGGAAATGCGCGAGGTGGTGCGCAGTGACGAGATGGACGCAGCGTTGGCTGCGCTCTTGCCCCGGCTTGAAAAAGCCGTGCTCGATTCCGAGCAGCGGCGTGAAACGCGGACCGAGCAGATCAGTACGGCGATGAATACGCTGGTCACGCAACTGCAAGCCTTGCCGCTGCCCCGCGAAGTCAGCAAGCCGCTCAAGGCTTTCGCCCGGCAGCTCGACAGCCGGGTTAACCACGCCCGTGAGATGCCGCTGTTACTGGATGAACTGAGTCATTTGCAGGGACAGGCACTGGCACCGCAATTCGGTGAGGTCAGGTCGGGTTTGTTGCAGCGCTTGTTCGGCACCGATAAAGCAGTGGCCGAACCGGCTGCTCCAGAACCTGACGTCCTGCTGCCCGGGCGTCGAACCGAAGCCCAGGCATTGGAGGTCAGGCCCGATGCACTGCCCGCGGCAGAGGTGAAACCTCAGGCGAGTTCTGCGCCACCGTCGGAAGTGGCCGCCTTACAGCCCCCGTTGGCCCCCGTTGAAGCGTCGCCGCCCGTGCCGGATGAGCCCGTGTTTGATGCGTCATCGAGCGGCGCGCTTGAGTCGGTTGTGGCGCAGGTCGAAGCAGATAATAACCTGACTGAAAACCGCGTAGAGCCTGCGACGCCTGACGCCGAGCTCCGCCCGGTCCTTGCGCAGTCCGCGGATGCTTCACTGGCGGCAGCGAAGCCTGAGCAGGCCAGCGGTGAGGTGGACGCCGTCTATGTCTTGCCTGAAACCCCGGAGCCGTCCTACAGCTCGGTAGCGGCGCATATCGAGTCGACATTGTTGGGATTGCTCAGTGACTTGTCGCTGCCCGAGCACCATCAACCGCAAGCCGAAGCGGTACGCAGCCGTCTGGAAAAAGGGCTCAACTGGTACGAGTTGCTGCCGATCCTCGATGATCTTGCTGTATTGATGCTGGCCGTCACTGACAGTGGCCAGCATGAGTTCGAGGCTTATCTCAAACAGCTCAACGAACGTCTTGAATCGTTCCAGAATAATCTCCAGGTGGCCAGTGAGGTCCACGTCGAGGGCCGGTCGGCGGTTGATGCGCTGCACACTCAGTTGCGCGAGCATGTCGATGATCTGCAACACAGCGTGCAAGATGCGGTCGACTTGCCCAGCCTTAAGCACGTACTGGAGAACCGCCTGGAAGGATTACTGGGCATGATCGACCAGCATCAAGAGCAGCGCGATGTGCGTGAACAGGATATCTCGGTCCATTTGCAATCGTTGGCCGAGCGTGTGGCGCAGATGGAGCAGCAAGTCCTTGGTTATCGTGAGCACCTCGAGGATCAGCGACAGAAGGCGTTGCTCGACCCGTTGACCGGCTTGCCCAATCGGGCGGCCTGGAGCGAACGGCTGGCGCAGGAGGTCATGCAGTGGCAAGCCCACGGCAATCCGCTGCTGATCGCCATGCTCGACCTTGACCATTTCAAGCGAGTCAACGACGGGTATGGTCATCTGGCGGGTGACAAAGTCCTCAAAATCATTGCGGCTCAGTTGCGCAAGCACTTGCGGCCCAGGGATTTCATCGCCAGGTTTGGCGGTGAAGAATTTGTCTTGCTGATTCCCGATACGACGCTGGCGTTGGGCCTGCAGCAGCTCGAAAAGCTGCGGACGGTCATTGCAGCCTGTCCGTTCCACTTCAAGGGAGAGCCGGTGACGATCACGGCTTCTATCGGGCTTTCTGACTTCAGGCCCGGAGACCGCAGCGATCATGTGCTCAAAAGAGCCGATGAAGCGCTGTACCAGGCGAAGCACAATGGGCGCAATCGTGTTGTGCAGGCCGGATCCTGAATGCAGGCCAGAACGGCAAGAGGTTCAGCTCGCGGACAAGGCCGGTAAGGTATGCTTGCGCATGAATATTGACCAGCGCTGCCATTGCCCATGAAACTTCCTGCTCTGATTCTGTCCCTTGCGCTGTTGGCCGGTTGTGCCAGCGGTCCTCGAATGGACACCAACCATCCTTCGGTCAACCACGACAGCCGTGTGCAGTTTGTGGTGCTCCATTACACCTCGACCTCCCTGGAGCGCTCGCTGGAGCTGCTGACCCGCGGGCCGGTCAGCAGTCACTACCTGATTGGCGATAATCCACCCACGATTTATAAATTGGTGGATGAAAATCTGCGCGCCTGGCACGCGGGGGAGAGTGAGTGGAAGGGTCGCACCTGGTTGAATTCCAGCTCCATCGGCATCGAAATCGTCAATCAAGGTTTCCGTGACACGCCGAACGGCCGACTCTGGTATCCCTATACCGAAGGTCAGATCCAGGCTTTGATCGTGCTGCTCAAGGATATTTCGACACGCTACAAGATCGACCCCCACAACATCATTGGTCACAGCGACATTGCGCCCCTGCGCAAGCTCGATCCGGGTCCGCTGTTTCCCTGGAAGCGCTTGGCCGATGCAGGCTTCGGCGTTTGGCCAAATGCTCAGGCCGTCGCGCGTGAACAGGCACTTTTTGCGATCACAATGCCAAGCATCACCTGGTTCCAGCAGCAGTTGGCGCAGTTGGGTTACGAAACCCCGCAAACCGGTGAGCTGGATGTTGCCACCCGCCATGTGCTGGCGGCGTTTCAAATGCACTTCCGGCCCTCTCGCCATGATGGAACGCCGGATGCCGAGAGCGCGGCGATCCTGAGCGTGTTGAACGCCCCAAAGAACTGATTGCGCAGGGTGTCGTCTATAAGGGCAGCGCCATGTAGAACTGCGTGCCTTGCCCGGGGCGTGAATACACACCGATGCGCCCGCCATGCAGCTGGACAATTTCCTTGCACAGCGCGAGCCCAAGGCCGGCACCGCCTTTTTTGCGACCCACCTGTACGAAGGGTTCGAAAATACGGCCTTGCTGGCTATAGGCAATACCTTCGCCATTGTCTTCGATGCTGATGATCACCCGTTCGGCGTGACGTCGCGCCTGCAAGCGGATCTGCCCGCCACTGGCGGTATGGCGCAAGGCATTGTCCAGCAGGTTATCCAGCACGCGCTCCAGTTGGGCCTGGTCGGCGTTCAATCGCGGGAGCGGCTGTTGCAGGTCAAGCTGCAACTCGATGTGTTCGGCTGACGCTGCTTCGGCAAAGCGGGCGCGGGCGTGTTCCAGCATCTCTTCGATATCGCACGGGGCCAGCGTCAGCTTTTGCATGCCGTTCTGGTAGCGAGAGAAGTTCAGCAAGTCGTTGATCAGCTGCATCAATCGCTGCATTTCTTCGTTCACGGTATTCAGCAGGTCAGTTTCACGTGATTGCGGGTCAAAACGCGCGCGCTCGAGAAATAAGCCAAAGGCCATGTGCATCCCCGTTACCGGCGTACGCAATTCATGGGAGGCCCGGAGTACGAACTCGCTGCGGACACGCTCAAAGGCGCGCTGCTCGGTGACGTCATGCAACACCATCACTGCGCCGAGAATCGGACCTTTGGGCTGGCTGACCGGCGTCAGGCTATAGGTCAGCAGGCGGTTTTCACCTTCAATGTCTACGCTCAAGTCTTCCGGCAAGCGTTCCAGACTGCCGCCGTGCAGAACCGTCAGCAATTGCTGATCGAGCTCAGGGCGAGACAAGGCTTCGCCCAGTGGCTGCCCCAGACGACTTTCGTCCCAGCCCAGTTGCCGTTGCGCGACGGGGTTTAAATGCTCCAGGCGGCCTTGATGGTCGATCATCAGCAAACCGTCATCAATGCTGTCGAGCACGGCCTGAAACCGCTGCTGGCCCGCTCGCAACTCGTCGATATTAGTTGCCTGATGCTGGCGCAAGGCTTCCGCCATGATTCCAAAGCGGCGCGTCAGCAGGTTCATTTCCGTGGCTGAAGAAAGCGGCAGCACCACTTCAAAGTTGCCCTTGCCTATGTTGTCGGCTGCTTTGGCCAGCGCTTCGATCGGCGCGCCAAAACGCTGAGCGATACCATGTGCAGTGATAAAGCCAATGATCAGCACCGTAAGCCCGATGAAGCTCAGCAGCGCCGCAATGATGATAGCCCGCTCCTGAGCGGAAGCCTGGGCGGCGTAGATGTTGTCGAGGGCATGGCGATGTTCACTGATCAGGCCATTGCGCAACTGGTTAAAGCGAGTGGTGAGCTCATCGTCGCTGCTCAAATCGAACGGGGAACTGCGGGCCTGGTTGAATACTTTTAAGAAGTCTTCGTAGTTGGCACGGGCTTGCTTGAAGCCGTTCTGCAGGTTGTTCTTGCGTTCATGCTCGATGCCTTCATCAAGCAGCTTCAGGTACTCCTGTGAGGAAGCTTGCAGCGCTTGGAGGTCTTTGTGGTTGCGCAGCATCAGGATGAGCTGGTCGCCCAGGCTCTGACGCAACTTGAGCCCCAGGTCGAGGGTGATGAAGTTATTGCTGATCAGCGCTTCTTGGGTCTTGGCCATCTGCATCACGCTGACGACGCCGAGTAACAGCCCCAGCAACGCCACGGTGATGAGCGCCGAAATGCTTAAGAACAGCCGGGTGCGCAGCTTGATCGCGATTTTCATCGGCGGCTCACAGGTTGTACTGCTTGCGTTTTCGATAAAGTGTCGAGGCGTCAATGCCCAGGGTTTTCGCCGCTTGGTCGAGGGTTTCGCTGGTCGCCAGTACCGCCCCGATATGCGCCTTCTCCAGCTGGTCGAGGCTTAGCGCCGCACCAATGCGCGGGGCATTTGGGGTGGTTTGCTCGGCCATGCCCAAATGACCGATTTCGACGACCTCCTGGGGGCAAATAATGCTCGCGCGCTCAACCACATTGCGTAATTCGCGAATGTTGCCGGGCCATCGGTAATTGGCCAATGCCTCACGCGCTTCTGCACTGAACCCTCGGGCAGGCCGGGCGTATTCCACGACGAACCGGGCCAGAAAACGATCGGCCAGGGTCAGAATGTCTTCGCTGCGCTCACGCAGGGGAGGTAGATGCAAGGTGATCACATTCAGACGGTAGAGCAAGTCTTCGCGGAAGCGCCCGTCACGAACCATGTCTTCCAGATTGAGGTTGGTCGCGGCCAGGATTCGCACATCCGCGCGACGGGTGACAGGGTCGCCAACGCGTTCATATTCCTTGTCTTGAATGAAACGCAGCAGTTTTGGCTGCAAAGCCAGCGGAAAATCACCGATTTCATCCAGAAACAGCGTCCCGGCATCGGCCTGGTTAACCCGGCCCAACGTGCTTTCACTGGCGCCGGTGAAGGCGCCACGGGTATGACCGAACAGCTCGCTCTCCATCAGTTCCGCGGTGAGTGAAGGGCAGTTGATCGTGACGCAGGATTTCTTGGCGCGCTTGCTCCAGCCATGGATTGCCCGCGCCAGTTCGCCTTTACCGGTACCGGACTCACCCAGAATCAAGATATTGGCATCGGTACCTGCTACCTGGCGGGCGGTTTCCAGCACCGACATCATGGCCGGACTGTGGGAGTCGAGGCCGTCCTTGGGTTTGCGGACTTCACCTTCGAGGGCTTCGAGGCGGGCGGACAACTGACGCACTTCCAGTTGTTTGGCGGTCGCCAGGCGCAACTGGTCAGGGCTGCAGGGCTTGACCAGGTAGTCGGCGGCACCCGCTTGAATGGCATCCACGGCCGTGTCGACGGCGGAGTGTGCCGTGACGATCACGACCCGCATCCACGGGGCTTGAATACGCATCTGGGCCAACACATCCAGGCCGTTGTCTTCGCCCAGGCGCAGATCCAGAAAGCACAGGTCGAACACTTGGCGCTGAAGCAGAGAATCGGCCTGCGCCGCACTGTTGGCCGTGGCGACGGTATAGCCCTCATCTTCAAGGCAGTAGCGGAACGTGCGCAGGATGGCGGATTCATCGTCGACCAGCAGAATGCGGCCCTGGTGCTCTTTGACTGACTCCATATCCTGTGTTCCTTAATGAGTGATTTTGGTTAGTGTCGTAATAATCGGGCAAGTTGCATGATTTTTCGGGAATGATTCGGAGGCTAGCAGGGAAGCGGTTTGCCTGCATGCTGTAACTAACTGATTTGTTTTATGTTTAAAGCCCTTTTTGAGCTTTCTGCCGAGCAAAGGAATGTCCGTGCGGACGTCTTTGTCAGGTTGCCGGGCGGCGTCCGGTATGGGGGTCGTTGCGGGGTCGTGCAGAACGCACGACCTGCAGAGCGGGCATCGTGCAAGATGCGCGTCAGGCTGCTTTCTATAATTAGTTAATTTATTGATTTATAAGATTTTTATTTGAAGTGAAAAGCTGGCACGCCACCTGCACTCTCTGTTGTATATGGAGGCTGCCCGGCGCCAGCGTGACGGGCGGCCTTAACTTCACAAGATTGACCACCGAGTGGCAGGAGTTTGAGCATGAATCGTCAAGGTTTCCCCTACATCCGCCTTTCGTCGCTTCATCTGCAGCAAGGCTTGTGCGCCAGCTTGGCTGTGTTAGTGACGCTGATCGGTGGTCAACAACTGGCGACGCGGGGTCAGTCACCTCAGGCTGAGGCCACTGCCCACGTCGTTTTGCAGCCTGCAGCCACACAGCAACATTTTAGTGCGGCCAGTTCCAGCGTTGGTTTCACCCTGGCCGAGGTCGATGAGACGGAAATTGCGAAATCTGAACGGCTGCCGGAACGTTGGGTGTTTTAAGTGTTCACAACCTTGAGGCCCCCGCAGGGCGTTGAGGCACAGCATTGGCATCACCGGGCTTTCCCACAGTTATAAGGAGAATCACCATGTTAAGTTGGGCAATTACCTTCTTGATTATCGCCATCATCGCTGCTGTTCTGGGCTTCGGTGGTATCGCGGGCACCGCAACCGGTATCGCCAAAATCCTGTTTGTGGTGTTCCTGGTGATGTTTGTGGTGTCCTTCATCTTTGGCCGCCGCGGTCGAGGCTAACCATGTTCAGCCGATCCTTTAAGGCAATGGCTGCTGCCCTGTTGATGGGCAGCAGTGCCATGACTCTGGCCGGTAATGACGGTCAGGTACGTGCCAACGAACTGCTGAACGATCCGGCCTATCGGCAAGCCTGGCAACAGGTGGTGCAAAAGGAGGAGCGTTTGCCCGAGTGGGTGATCAATCTTTCCGGCAGCGCCGAGCAAATGAATGCGGTCACTGAGGATGGCGATCCATACGTGGTCGGGCCGTTGTGTGAAACCGCCAAGACGTGCCTCAACAAGCGTTTGATCGTTGCCTTCAGCCTCGATAAAAAAGACGCTTATGCCATGTTGGTCGAAGTCCCCGCTGGCTTGCCAGCTGACAAGTCTCCGACACGTCATGCCGATTATCGTTTTTTGGGCGAGCCTGATGAAGGCATGCAAGCATTGCTGAAAGAGCAACTGAAAAAAGATCCCAATTGGTACTGATGGGTACTGAACATTCGGCGTTAAAGGTTCAGATTTTCAACACAAAAAAACCAAGGGATTACCTTGGTTTTTTTTATGTCTGGCACATCGACCTTTCGTCTGTAAAACCTTATCCCGGCTCATTTTTTTCGAAACTAATGTGGCTTGGAAGGGGGCTCGGAACGTCGACCGTATATCGACTAACATCAAAATGATTAGCTCACTATTTCCGATTTATGTTGTCGGATATTTCTGAGCTTTTAGTCGGTTCGACACTGCCAACTCTTGGCAAAGATAACCTTGAAACAGCCGGTGCACGGCACTTATGCCGTCTGTTCTGTCCTTTCAGCTGTCCGTGTTTTTGAGGTCTTGTCGGACAATACTCATGCCGATTCGGCATAGGGTAGGCGTTTACGGCATTAGACGGCTTCCTCTCGCATGGGAATAGTTGCGCCTTTTTTCGCCTGCCAAAGAGCGTGTTCGGCTCGATTTGGGCGACCTTCTACGGGGGCAGAGGTATGCGGCTTTTGCGCTTTTCAGTGCTCTAGTCTAGACCTCTGCCCGAGTCCACTTGAAGTAAGGGTAATGACATGAAGAAGGCAAAACTTAGCCTCGCCTGGCAGATCCTAATCGGTCTGGTCCTCGGGATTGCAATCGGGGCGCTGCTAAACCATTTCAGTGCTGAAAAGGCATGGTGGATCAGTAACGTTCTGCAACCTGCAGGCGATATCTTTATCCGTCTGATCAAGATGATCGTAATCCCAATCGTGATTTCCTCACTGGTTGTCGGGATTGCAGGCGTGGGAGATGCGAAGAAGCTGGGTCGCATCGGTCTGAAAACCATCATTTACTTCGAGGTGGTGACGACCATCGCGATTTTGGTCGGCCTGGTGCTGGCCAACGTGTTCCACCCGGGTGCCGGTATCGACATGAGTACCCTGGGTACGGTCGATATTTCCAAATACGCAGCCACCGCTGCCGAGGTTACTCATGAACATGCGTTCATCGAGACCATCCTCAACCTGATCCCGTCGAACATCTTCGCAGCCATGGCTCGCGGTGAGATGCTGCCGATCATCTTCTTCTCGGTGCTCTTCGGTCTTGGTCTGTCGAGCTTGAATGCCGAACTGCGCGACCCGCTGGTGAAAACCTTCCAGGGCGTGTCCGAGTCGATGTTCAAAGTGACTCACATGATCATGAACTACGCACCCATCGGTGTGTTTGCGCTGATCGCCGTCACCGTGGCCAACTTCGGTTTTGCCTCGCTGGTGCCACTGGCCAAGCTGGTTGTGCTGGTTTACGCCGCCATCCTGTTCTTCGCCTTTGCGGTACTGGGCCTGATCGCCAAGCTGTTCGGTTTCTCGGTGCTCAAGCTGATGCGCATCTTCAAGGATGAGCTGGTACTGGCTTACTCCACCGCCAGTTCCGAAACCGTGTTGCCGCGCGTAATCGAGAAAATGGAAGCCTACGGCGCGCCGAAAGCTATCTGCAGCTTTGTGGTACCGACGGGCTACTCGTTCAACCTTGATGGTTCGACCCTGTACCAAAGCATCGCGGCCATCTTTATTGCCCAGCTGTACGGCATCGACCTGTCAATCAGCCAGCAATTGCTGTTGGTATTGACCCTCATGGTCACCTCCAAAGGTATCGCGGGTGTTCCGGGCGTGTCCTTCGTGGTGCTGTTGGCGACCTTGGGCAGTGTGGGTATTCCGCTGGAAGGCCTGGCCTTCATCGCCGGTGTCGACCGTGTGATGGACATGGCGCGTACTGCACTGAACGTGATCGGCAACGCCTTGGCGGTGCTGGTGATTTCGCGCTGGGAAGGCATGTACGACGATGCCAAGGGCGAGCGCTACTGGAACTCGCTGCCGCACTGGCGCAGCAAGGAAGCCCTGCCAAAAGGCGAGTAATCGCGTCAGGCATCTTCACTCCCCCAAACCCCGGACTTGTCCGGGGTTTGTTGTTTCTGACGTCTGGCCGCTATCATTCGCCGCATCTTTCAGGAGTTCTTTGAATGCTTAACGGCCTATGGCTCAGCTTTTTCGTTGTCGCTACGGTGTCGGCACTCGCCCAATGGCTGGTGGGAGGCAATGCCGGGATCTTCTCCGCGATCGTTGAAAGCATCTTCGCTATGGCCAAGTTGTCGGTTGAAGTGATGATCCTGCTGTTTGGCACCCTGACCTTATGGCTGGGTTTTTTGCGAATTGCGGAAAAAGCCGGGATCGTCGACTGGTTGGGCAGGGCGCTGGGGCCTCTGTTCAAGCGCCTGATGCCGGAAGTGCCGTCGGGTCACCCGGCGCTGGGGTTTATTACCCTGAACTTCGCTGCCAATGGCCTGGGGCTGGACAATGCCGCCACACCGATTGGCCTCAAGGCCATGCGTGCGCTGCAAGAACTCAACCCGAATCCCGCCAGTGCAACCAATGCGCAAATCCTGTTTCTGGTGCTGAACGCGTCATCCCTGACGTTACTGCCGGTGACGATC
Organism: Pseudomonas taetrolens; assembly: GCF_900475285.1. Lineage (NCBI taxonomy): Bacteria > Pseudomonadati > Pseudomonadota > Gammaproteobacteria > Pseudomonadales > Pseudomonadaceae > Pseudomonas > Pseudomonas taetrolens. The sequence goes on from NZ_LS483370.1 coordinate 162,819, forward strand.
TTTATGTATCGCGCCCAGCAAGGCGCTGCAGACCCGACGCTGGTGTTCCTGCCTATCCTGCTGGCGACCAGTGCCTCGACGCTGGTAGGCCTGCTCTCAGTGGCCTTCATGCAGCGTTTGCGGTTATGGGACCCGGTGGTGCTGGCGTATCTGTTGCCCGGTGCATTGATCCTTGCCAGCTTCATGGCGTTACTGGCGACCTTGTCGGCGACGGCGCTGGCCAGTTTGTCCTCGATCCTTGGCAATCTGACGCTGTTCGGGCTGATCATGCTGTTTCTGGTGATAGGCGCGCTGCGCAAGGTCAAGGTTTACGAAGCATTCGTCGAAGGCGCCAAAGAAGGCTTCGACGTGGCCAAGAACCTGCTGCCGTATCTGGTAGCCATGTTGTGCGCGGTAGGGGTGTTGCGTGCATCCGGGGCGCTGGACTTTGGCCTGGACGGTATCCGTCATGCCGTGGAGTGGCTGGGCTGGGACACGCGTTTTGTGGATGCCTTGCCCACGGCCATGGTCAAACCATTCTCAGGCAGTGCGGCCCGGGCCTTGCTGATTGAAACCATGCAGACTCAAGGCGTGGACAGCTTTGCGGCGTTGGTGGCCGCGACGGTGCAGGGCAGCACAGAAACCACCTTTTACGTGCTGGCGGTGTATTTCGGTGCCGTCGGCATCCAGCGCGCCCGCCATGCCGTGGGCTGCGCCTTGCTGGCCGAGCTGTCGGGTGTCGTGGCGGCGATTGGCGTGTGCTACTGGTTCTTCGGTTGAGGCGGCTTCAAGCCGTACGTTGATCTGTAGCCGCTGACTCGCATAGCGAGGCAAGCATCTGTAGCCGCTGCCGAAGGCTGCGATGGGCGCGCAAGCGCCCGTTAAAGCCCTTCGGTCCTTTTCGCAGCTTTCGGCAGCGGCTACACAAGCGCTACAGCCTGTTCAGCGCTGCGCTTGCCCTTGCTGCAGCACCCATTGCACCACCTGCGGCATCAACTGGTCGGTGGCCTGTCCAAAACCTGCCACAACGCCCGGTACCATCGGATTGGTCAGTGGCAGGCGCGTTTCGAAGCGCTTGGAGCCGATCACCCGTTGGTCACGGCTGCGCACCAAGCGTGCGTTGTACTGAATCAGTACTTCGGGGCTTTTGCCGTTGTAGCGGGTCTGAAACGCCAGCAACTCTCCACCCAGCTCGAAATCAGACTGCAGATTGCTGTCGTCGGTGCTCAACCCCTGGATCCGGCCATCCTGCAGGAATGCGTCAAGCAGCCGGTTGCGCAGCAGCACGGGCGCCGGATCGCTCCAGCGCGCGCCCTTGTAATTACTGATGAGGTTACCCTCGGGCACCACCGCAATGTTTTGACTGTTCAACGCATTACTGGCCATCGGTTTGTCGAGCTTCAGCGACCAGCTCACGGGGGCGCTGGGGCTGGTGGCAATCGGCGTTTGTGCGTACGGCAGCCAATACACGTCGACTTGCTCGGGTTTGGGCAGGATTGAACAGGCGCTGAGCAGGCTCAGACTCGTCGCCAGAACGACGGCCCCTGCCAGACGATAAGTGCGGCTCATGGCGTGAATTCCTTGTTTTGCTCGCGGTCCAGCAAGTAACCGCTTGGATTGGCTTCCAGACGTCGCGAAATCGAGCGCAACGTACTGAGGGTTTCGCGCAGTTCGTTGACCGCAGGGCCGAGCTGATTGAGGCCTTGCAACCCGCTGTTGAGCGACTCTTCATTGTTGTTGAGCAAGCTGTTGATGGTGGCGCTGCTTTTTTCAAGGGACTGCATTGCCTGTTCGGCGCTGCTGAACATTTGTTTGCCCTGGTTGCTCAGCATGCCATTGGCGTTGCGCATCAGCGTGGTGGTCTGCTCAAGCGTGATGCTGGCCTCTTTGCCGACTTGCGACAGTTGCTTCAGGGTCTGGCTGATATCACCCCGTTGGCCTGCAATGGCCTCAGTGGTGAGTTCCAGGTTATCGAGGGTCTTGCCAACGCGTGCAACGTTGTCGGGTGAGAACAGTTGATTGGCGTTGTGCAGCAGCATGTTGATGTTGGCCATCATGTCCGTGCCATCGGTGAGCAGACGGGCAATCGGAGAGGGCGAGGCTACGATCACGGGCAGTTTTCCGGCTTTGCCCTTGAGGTCCGGACTGTCGGGATCGCCACCGGAGAGCTGGATAATGGAAGTACCGGTGACCCCTGTCAGCGCCAGTTTGGCCTTGGTGTCGACCTTGACCGGGGTACCCGCCGTCAGGCGTATGCGTGCCAGCACCCGGCGCGGATCCTTTTCGTCCAGCCGCAGCTCTATGACGTCGCCCACCTTGATCCCGTTGTATTGCACCGAACTGCCTTTGGACAGGCCGCTGACGGCTTCGTTGAACACCACTTCGTAGTCCGTGAAGGCATCGTCCATGCTCGCCTTGGCAAGCCACAGGCCAAATAGCATGGCCCCGATAACGACCAGCACGCTGAACAAGCCGATCAATACATGATGGGCACGGGTTTCCATGTCATTGCTCCTTACGCTGGGTTGCCGCTTCATAGGCGGCGCGGCCACGGGGGCCATGGAAATATTCATGAATCCACGGGTCGTCGAAATCTTCGACCTGGGCAATCGGCGCGGCCACCAGTACCCTTTTCTGCGACAGCACCGCCACCCGGTCAGTGATGGTGTACAGGGTGTCCAGGTCGTGGGTGACGATAAACACACTCAGCCCCAGGGCATCGCGCAAAGTCAGAATCAGTTGATCAAAGGCCGCTGCCCCAATGGGATCGAGTCCGGCGGTAGGCTCATCAAGAAACAGGATGTCCGGGTCCAGCGCCAGCGCCCGGGCCAGTGCGGCGCGCTTGACCATCCCGCCCGAGAGGGCCGAAGGGTATTTGTCGGCAGCCGACAACGGCAACCCGGCCAGGGCGAGCTTGACGCAAGCCAGGTGTTCGGCGTCGGGGCGGCTCAGCCCGGCATGTTCAATCAAGGGCAGGGCGATGTTTTCGGTCACGGTCAGTGAGGAAAACAGTGCGCCACGCTGAAACAGCACGCCAAAGCGTCTCTCGATCAAGGATCGCTGGTCTTCCGGCAGGTTCATCAGGTCTTTGCCAAACACCCGGACTTGTCCTTCGGTAGGCCTGCGCAGCCCGACAATGCTGCGCAACAGCACCGACTTGCCGGTCCCGGAACCGCCGACCACGCCCAGGATCTCACCGCGATACACATCCAGATCAAGGTTCTCGTGCACGCTTTGGCTGCCAAAGCGGTTGCACAGGCCGCGTACTTCAATCACCGCCTCGCTGGGCGCACGTGTTGGACGACTCACCAGCCCATCTCCATAAAGAACAGTGCTGCCACGGCATCGAGGACAATCACGATAAAGATAGACTGCACCACGCTGGAGGTGGTGTGGGCCCCGACCGACTCGGCGCTGCCACTGACTTTAAAGCCTTCGAGGCAGCCCACCGCAGCGATCAGAAAGGCAAAAAACGGTGCTTTGACCATGCCCACCAGAAAGTGCTGAACGCCGATATCGGAATGCAGCAGCGAAATAAACATGTCTGGCGAAATGCCCAGCGAAACGACGCACACCAGTGCGCCGCCCAGGATCCCGGCCATCATGGCCAAAAAGGTCAGTAACGGCAGGGCGATCAGCAGGGCCAAAACTCGCGGCAGCACCAGCAAATCCATGGGGTCGAGACCCAGGGTGCGGATGGCGTCGATTTCTTCATTGGCTTTCATCGAGCCGATTTGCGCAGTAAAGGCACTGGCTGTACGCCCGGCCAGCAGAATGGCGGTCAGCAAGACACCGAATTCACGCAGAAATGAAAACGCCACGAGATCGACGGTAAAGATCCCGGCCCCGAAGTTGGCCAGTACCGTGGCCCCGAGAAAGGCCACCACCGCGCCCACCATAAAGGTCAGCAGTATCACGATCGGTGCCGCATCGAGGCCGACCTGCTCGATATGAGCCACCATTGGTGTGATCCGCCACTGCTTGGGACGAAACAGGTTGCGGGCGAGTGTCTGCAGAATCAGGCCGATAAAGCCCAGCAATTGCAGTGAGTCTTGCCAGAGCTTGTCCACCGCGCAGCCAATCCGGCTCAGCAACTGGATGCCGATGTTGTGCTCGGGGGTCTTTACCGGCACACAGAAATCACGCATCGACGAATAGACGGTTTGCAGCAAGGCGCGATCGGCTGCGGGGAGCTTTTGTGCGGTGTCGGTCAGCTGGCTGACGCGCTCGGCTCCCAGCAGTTCAACCAACAGCGAAGCGCCAGCGGTATCGAGGCTGGAAACCTCATCCAGGTCGATCGCGGTCCGGGCATCGTATTGATCGCGCAGTTGCTCCGTCTGTTGTTTGAGACGTGCGTAATGGGCAAGCGTCCAGTCGCCGCTGATTCGCAGCCGCGCCGGAGTGCTTGATGTGTCTAGTCGGGCATTGCCAGCCATAGCAGTGATGATCGTTAGCTCCGTGCTCGGTACGCTAGAACGCAGACCTTATGTAATAGCACAATCCTGAAAAAGTGCTTCAGTTTGCCTGAACGTCGGCTGGCGCAGACTGATCTGGATTAACCAGGAAGCGCAAAACACCGATCATTTGTCCATCTTCGGTCAAGACCCGCACTTGCCAGCGACCCACAGAGTCCGGCGGGAAGTTTTGCTTGTGGGTCCAGGCGCGGTAGCCTTCTTTACGCCCGCCATGGATATCCAGAGCAATGCGGTCCACTTCTTTGCCGTTATGCTTCCAGACGTGATAAATCCGCTCATTCAGCCCGCGCGGAGCATTGATCGAGGTGTAGGCATACAAGCCACGGCTGCGCAGTTCGCTGGCGCTGATGGCTTTGAGGCTCTCGCCCGGCGTACGGTCTTGCAGCTGAGTGGTGACGGCGACTTCGGTCATCCACAGCGTTGCCGGTGGTACCCAGGAGCGCAGCAGCCAGCCGGTGCCGCCCAGCATGAGCACGATCAAGGGCAGCACTAGCCAGCCGCGCCAGGTTTTTAGCGGCAGGCTGACGGCCAGGCTCGGAATGGAAAGCAGCACTGCGGTGCCCAGCGCCAGTTTGTAGCTCTCGGCGGTGGTCAGGTTGAGAATGATGGGTAATGCCGTCAGCAGCGCTGCAAACAGGGTGAGGGTGTGCAACCCCAAAAACAGCCAGCGTTTGGGCGCGAGCCATTTGTAGTACAGCGGATCAGTGATGGAGACCAGTGCAGCAGCGCCCAGCAGCCCGGTGAATACCAGTTGGCCGCTGTTCCAGGTGGTGGTGATAAAGAAGAACGGCAGGACAAAGAACAGGCTTTCCTGGTGAATCATCTGGGTTGCGTAACGCAGCAGAGGCGGGGGTATTTCACGCTTGAACACCCGAGCGAACAGCTGGGTGAAGGTGTTTTCCAGCATCAGCCAGAGCCAGCTCACCAGCATGATGACGGCGATCCAGCGGGCCATGCCTTGTTGACGGTCAACCAGCATGAAACTGCCGACCCCGGAGCAAAAACCGAAGAGTGCGATCAACCCTGGATAGCGCTTCATCAACTCAAGGATGCGCTGTAAATAGAGGTTCCAGTTAGGCATTCGGCGGTTCACATTTTTGGTGTGGTTCAAAAAAACTGCAGGAGCGAGCTTGCGCGCGATGGCATCACCGCGGTTTATTTTCAAAACCGCGCTGTCTGCATCGCGAGCAAGCTCGCTCCTGCATGATGGTCGTCTGCTGTGATTAACGCACGCTGCTTTCGAAGCGGCTCACACCCGGCAGCTCCAGCACCAGTTCGTCGCCCGCATTCAACGGGCCTACACCCACCGGCGTGCCCGTCATGATCACGTCGCCGGCCTGCAGCGAGAAGCATGCGGCCATATGCTGAATCATCGGCACGATCGGGTTGAGCATCAGGGCGCTGTTGCCGTCCTGGCGCACTTCACCGTTGATGGTCAGGCGAATACCAATATCGGTCAGATCCGGGAACGCGCTGCTTTGTACGAAGGGTGCCAGTACGCAGGCTCCGTCGAATGATTTGGCGATTTCCCATGGCAAGCCTTTGCTCTTGAGTTCGGCCTGCTTGTCGCGCAGGGTCAGATCAAGCCCGGGTGCGAAGCCGGAGATGGCGTCCAGGACTTCTTCGGTGCTCGGGTTGTTCGACAGGGATTTGCCAATCAGAACCGAAATTTCGGCTTCGTAGTGCACGGAGCCGCGCTCGGCCGGAATCGTGAAACCACCTTCCAGCGCCACCACACAACTGCCTGGCTTGATGAACAGCAAAGGCTCAGTGGGGATCGGGTTATCCAGCTCCTTCGCGTGTTCGGCGTAATTACGTCCGATGCAGACCACTTTGCCCAGGGGGAAGTGGATCCGGGTGCCGTCGACATACTGGTGCTGATAGCTCATGACTGTCTCCGATGAGGGGGTGACTGTGTAGCCGCCGCGCAGCTTGCGGCAGCGGCTACGGGTGTTGTGCCGTTAGTTAAACCGCAAAGATCTTGCCCGGGTTCATGATGCCGTTCGGGTCGAACACGGCCTTGAGCGCTTTCATGTATTCGATCTCAACCGGTGAGCGGCTGTAGGTCAGGTAGTCACGCTTGGTCATGCCCACGCCATGTTCGGCAGAGATGGAGCCGTTGTACTTTTCGACCGTCTCGAACACCCACTTGTTCACGGTCGCGCACTTGGCGAAGAACTCATCCTTGCTCAGGTTTTCGGGTTTGAGGATGTTCAAGTGCAGGTTGCCGTCACCAATGTGGCCGAACCAGACGATTTCGAAGTCCGGATAGTGTTTGCCGACGATGGCGTCAATTTCTTTCAGGAACCCCGGTACTTTCGACACAGTAACCGAGATGTCGTTTTTGTACGGCGTCCAGTGGGAAATGGTCTCGGAGATGTACTCGCGCAGCTTCCACAGGTTTTGCAGCTGGGTTTCGCTCTGGCTCATGACGCCATCCAGCACCCAACCCTCTTCCATGCAGTGTTCAAACGTTTCGAGGGCCGCGTTCGCGACTTCTTCGGTGGTTGCTTCGAATTCCAGCAACGCATAGAACGGGCAATCAGTCTCGAACGGAGAAGGGACATCGCCACGGTCCATGACTTTAGCCAACGCCTTGTCGGAGAAGAATTCAAACGCCGTCAGATCCAGTTTGCTCTGGAAGGCATGCAGCACCGGCATGATCGAGTCGAAATCGGCGGTGCCCAGCACCATGGCAGTCAGGTTTTTTGGCGCCCGGTCCAGGCGCATGGTGGCCTCCACGACAAAACCCAAGGTGCCTTCCGCGCCGATGAACAGCTGGCGCATGTCATAGCCGGTGGCGTTTTTGATCAGGTCTTTGTTGAGTTCCAGGATGTCGCCTTTACCGGTGACGACTTTCATGCCGGCCACCCAGTTGCGGGTCATGCCGTAACGAATAACCTTGATCCCGCCGGCATTGGTGCCGATATTGCCGCCAATCTGGCTGGATCCTGCTGAAGCGAAATCCACCGGGTAATACAGGCCATTTTCTTCGGCCAGGTTTTGCAGGTGCTCGGTGACAACGCCCGGCTGGCAGACCACGGTGCGGTCGGTCAGGTTGATGTCCAGCACTTGATTCATGTAGTCGAACGACACAACGACTTCGCCATTGGCTGCCACGGCGGCGGCCGACAGGCCTGTGCGACCGCCGGAAGGCACCAGCGCCACCTTGTTCTTGTTGGCCCACAGGACGATCGCCTGCACCTGTTCGGTGGTTTTCGGGAACACGATAGCCACTGGGGCGGGGGCGAAATGCTTGGTCCAATCCTTGCCATAAGCATTAAGGGAGTCGGCATCGGTCAAAACCTTGCCAGGCTCTACCAGGGTCTTTAGCTCATCAATCAAGGCAGGATGGGTCATCAACAGAACTCTCGAACAATTCATGGTCATCCTGAGAACGCTTCACGTCGCAGGAATGGGTGTTTAGCGGGGCGCTTATGCTAGCATACGACCCCCCCGCAGAATCGAGCCATAGGACGATTCTCGGTGCCGGTCTTCACGCCGGCCAGGTCAGCTCGCGCTGTCCATTCCCTGCCATTTTTTCTCTGGGACACAGGTTTACGCAGATGAGCAAGACTTCTCTCGATAAGAGCAAGATCAAGTTCCTTCTTTTGGAAGGCGTCCACCAATCCGCTGTTGAAGTACTCAAGGCTGCCGGTTACACCAGCATTGAATACATCACCAGTTCCTTGCCTGAAGCCCAGCTGAAGGAAAAGATCGCTGATGCCCATTTCATTGGCATCCGTTCTCGTACCCAGCTGACCGAAGAAGTGTTCGACTGCGCCAAGAAACTGGTTGCTGTTGGTTGTTTCTGCATCGGCACCAACCAGGTCGATCTCAACGCTGCTCGCGAACGCGGTATCGCTGTTTTCAACGCACCTTACTCCAACACCCGTTCGGTGGCTGAGTTGGTGCTGGCGGAAGCGATTCTGTTGTTGCGTGGCATCCCTGAGAAAAACGCTTCCTGCCACCGTGGTGGCTGGATCAAAAGCGCGGCAAACTCCTTCGAAATTCGCGGTAAAAAGCTGGGTATCGTTGGTTATGGTTCGATCGGTACTCAATTGTCGGTACTGGCTGAAGGTCTGGGCATGCAGGTGTTCTTCTACGACACCGTGACCAAGCTGCCATTGGGCAACGCGACTCAGGTCGGCAACCTGCACGAACTGTTGGGCATGTCCGATATCGTGACCCTGCACGTGCCGGAAACCGCCGCCACTCAGTGGATGATCGGTGAGAAGGAAATCCGCGCCATCAAAAAGGGCGGCATTCTGATAAACGCCGCACGTGGCACCGTGGTCGAGCTGGACGCCTTGGCTGACGCGATCAAGGACAAGCACCTGATCGGCGCCGCTATCGATGTGTTCCCGGTTGAGCCGCGTTCCAACGACGACGTGTTCGAAAGCCCGCTGCGTGGCCTGGACAACGTGATCCTGACCCCGCATATCGGCGGTTCCACCGCTGAAGCCCAGGCCAACATTGGTCTGGAAGTGGCAGAAAAACTGGTCAAGTACAGCGATAACGGTACTTCGGTATCGTCGGTGAACTTCCCTGAAGTGGCCCTGCCGGCTCACCCTGGCAAGCACCGTTTGTTGCACATCCACGAAAACATCCCGGGTGTGATGAGCGAGATCAACAAGGTCTTCGCTGAAAACGGTATCAACATCTCCGGTCAGTTCCTGCAGACCAACGAGAAAGTGGGTTATGTAGTGATCGACGTTGATGCCGAGTCTTCGGACCTGGCGCAAGAGAAGCTGCAAAAGATCAATGGCACCATCCGTTGCCGCGTCTTGTTCTAAAACGCGCTTCATAAAAAGGGAGACCCGCGGGTCTCCCTTTTTTGTGCCGCGGAAAAAGTTATTTCACATTGACGGTGATTTTTTCCGACACGACAGCGGGCTTGAACGGTACGTGATACTTGTCGCCCAGCTCCAGTTGCAGGGTGTGTTTGCCCGGCGTCAGGGTCACTTCGGTTTCGGTCTGGGCCTTGCCGAAGTGGACATGGTTGGCATCGGCTGGAATGGGTGCATTCTCGGCAGGCAAGGTGTCGACATCGATCAGCAGGTGATGGTGACCGGTGTGTGGTGTCGGGTCGCCTGCAGGTTTGAGATCCATGCCTTCGATACCGAATTTCACGGTGAAGGTCTTATCCACTGTGGCGCCGTCCGCAGGGGAAAGAATGGTTACTTTGGCGCCTGCCGGAGCCTCAACAGATTCCAGGCCGGCTGCAGTCGCCATGACGGAAGCCCCCATCAACACAGAAGCCAGCGCAACACGAGACAGTAGAGCGTTCATTTGTTTCTCCGTTTTTTCTCAAGATTCAGCAGGTTGTACAACTTCGAGCCGATCTGTTGTCCAACCTCGCAACTGACCAACATAAAGCAAAGGGGATGCTTATTGCGAATCGCTTGCATCCCATTCAAAGGAGTGACCATGCGTATTTTGTCGGGTTTGATGCTTTTACTGCCGTTGACGAGTCCTTTTGCTCAAGCCGAACTGATCGACGATGTGAACGACCGGGGCGAGTTGCGCATTGCCCTGGAAGCCGACCAGCCCCCGTTCAGCTTCAGGCAGGACGGGCATTTGACAGGGTTTGACGTTGAGCTTGGCGAACTGCTGGCCAAGGAGCTGGAGGTCAACGCATCGATTATCGTCACGGATGGCAGTGACCTGCTGTCGGGGGTCGAGAGCGGTAAATACGATGTGGCCATCAACCATGTCGCTATGACTCCCGAACTTCAGAATCGTTTCGATTTCAGCGCGCCTTATGGCTACACCCGCACGCCATTGCAGGCGGGGCCAGTGGTGATGCTGGCGATACCCTTCCAGAAAGGTAACCCGGCTTTTCAGACTAGCTTGGATAACGCATTGCAGCGAACCAGGGTGGATGGCCGGTTGGCCGCCTTGTCGCAAAAATGGCTGGGGATGGATGCTACAAAACCGTAAGACTGGATGCACAAACGCTGTAGGCACGGATTCGCGCCTACAGCGTTATGCCATTGATTACTCGCGTAGCTTCTTCACGTCCTCAGGCTTCACGTCTTCACCTTTGTTACCCCAGCTGGTGCGGATGAAGTTGACCACATCAGCCACTTCCTGATCTGACAAACGCCAGTCGAATGCAGGCATGGTGAAGGTCGACGGTGCCGTATGGGTCGCAGGCAGTGTTCCGCCCTTGAGCACGATATGGATCAACGACGTCGGATCGTTTGACTGCAGCACCGGGTTTCCTGCCAGTGCAGGGAATACGCGGGTGTAGCCGTGGCCGTCAGTGCGATGGCAGGCCGCGCAGTTGTCGATATACACCGCTGCACCGCGCTTGCTGTCGTCACCGTTCCACAAGGCATCGGCCACAGACGGATCGTATCGATGCGGGGTGTCCGCCGGATCGACCGCCGGCAGCGACTTCAGGTAGCGGGCAATGGCCGTCAGATCAGACTCGGACATGTACTGCATGCTGTGTACGATCACATCGCTCATGCCGCCAAACACGGCGCTGCGATCACTGCGGCCGGTTTTCAGGAACTGCACCAGCTGCTCTTCGTCCCAACTGCCCAAGCCGTCTTTGTGGTCACCCCGCAGGTTCTTCGCAATCCAGCCTTCGAGCGGCGCACTGCCCGACAAAAACACGCTGCCGTCGGCGGCACTCAGCGCTTTTTCCTGCATGGTCAGCGCCCGTGGCGTGTGGCATGCGCCACAGTGACCAAGGCCTTCAACCAGATAGGCGCCGCGGCTGACCACCGGGTCTTGCCCGGCCACCGGTGTGAAGTCTTCCACTGCCGGCGCAAACAGCTCGCGCCACATTGCCAGCGGCCAACGCATGCTCAGCGGCCATGGAATATCGACCGCTTTGTTCTCTTGTGCGACGGGCTCAACGCCCTTCATGAAGTACGCATACAGCGCCTGCATGTCGGCCTGGTTGACTCGCGCGTAGGACGGGTAAGGCATGGCCGGGTACAGCGTGCTGCCGTTCTGCGCGATGCCATGACGTACCGCTTTGTCAAAATCGTCAAAGCTGTAAGTGCCAATACCGCTTTTGTCCGGCGTGATGTTGGTCGAGTAAATGACGCCGATCGGCGTTTCCATCGGCAGGCCACCGGCAAACGGCTTGCCGCCTTTGGCCGTGTGGCAGGCAACGCAGTCGCCGGCGCGGGCCAGATACTCACCTTGCTTGATCAGTGCCGATTGCGGCTCGTTCTGCGCGGCGACGGCCGAGAAGCTACCCAGCAGGGCCAGGGTGGCGATAACAAGTGCTTTCATGGTCATCGCTCCTTATGCCTGAACCAGTGGGCCGGGGTTTTTCAGGTACTGCTCGCGGATCGCCCGGGCAGACCAGTAGGTCAGCGCAGCGACCAGGCCAGTCGGGTTGTAGCCCAGGCCCTGCGGGAAAGCAGAGGCGCCCGGTACGAATACGTTGTGCACGTCCCAGCACTGCAGGTAGCGGTTAATCGCACTGGTTTTCGGGTCGGTGCCCATGATCGCGCCACCATTGAGGTGGGTGGTCTGGTAGGACGCGGTGTTGAAGTGATCGCCGACTTTTTTGCCGATCATGGCGATGGCCTTCGGGTTCATCGCCTCGGCGATCTTGCCCATTTTTTCCATCATGAAGCGGTTCATCTTGATGTCGTTTTCTTGCCAGTCAAACGTCATGCGCAGCAGCGGTTGGCCGTAGGCATCGCGGTATACAGGGTCAAGATCAAGGTAGTTGCCACGATAGGATTGATGCGCGCCATGGGCGTCCATCGATACCTGGTGGGTGTAGTAATCCGCAGTTGCACGCTTCCAGGCACTGCCCCAGGCCGGAGTGCCGGGTGGGTTGGACGTACCCGCAATCGGACGGCTGCCCGCCTGGTTGACCCACATCGGCGAACCGCCGACAAAGCCGTGTGGCCCGTGGTCAAAATTGTCCGCGTTGAAGTCATCCACCGCCACGCCATTGCCGCCTGCGCCGATGAAGTTGTTGGTGTGTACGTCCTTGTCGAAGTAGGCCTTGATCGTGCCCATGTTCTGGTACGCGAAGTTCTTGCCGACCACACCTTCCCCGGTTTTAGGGTCATAGGGCTTGCCAATCCCCGACAGCAGCATCAGGCGCACGTTGTGGAACTGGAACGCCCCAAGGATGACCAGATCGGCCTGTTGCTCGATTTCACGGCCCAGGGCATCGATGTAGGTTACTCCGGTGGCCTTGGTTTTGGTGCTGTCCAGATTGACCCGGATTACGTGCGCATCAGGGCGCAGCTCAAAGTTAGGCACCTGCTTGAGCGCAGGCAGGATGTTGACGTTAGGCGATGCCTTGGAATACATGTAGCAAACATAGCCACTGCAAAAACCGCAGAAGTTGCACGGCCCCATCTGTGCGCCATACGGGTTGGTGTAAGGCCCGGAGGTGTTGGCCGAAGGCAGGTTGTAAGGCTTGTAGCCAACGTCGCTGGCCGCTTTCTGAAACAGCTGGGCCGAGTAGGTGTTCTTCTGGGAAACCAGCGGGAAATGATCCGAGCGATCCGGTGCGTAAGGGTTGCCACCCTTACCCTCGCCCACCACTTTGCCGTTGACGGTCCAGGCCTGGCCCGAGGTGCCAAAAACCTTTTCGGCGTAGTCGAAGAACGGTTCCAGCTCTTCATAGCTGACGCCGAAGTCCTGGATGGTCATGTCTTTGGGGATGAAGTTCTTGCCGTAGCGCTCTTCGTAATGGCTGCGCATCCGCAGTTCCATCGGATCGACCCGAAAGTGCACACCCGACCAGTGCAAACCGGCGCCGCCAACGCCATTGCCGGGGAGGAAAGCACCCAGTTGGCGGTTGGGCAGAGCCACGTCATTAACGCTATGGCGGATGGTCACGGTTTCTTTCGAAACGTCCTGGAACAGCTTCTTGCGCACGCTGTAAGTCAGTTCGTCGATCACCTGCGGGTAATTACCGTCGGGATAGGTGTCCTGCATCGGGCCGCGTTCAAGGGCCACAACATTCAGGCCCGCTTCTGTCAGCTCTTTGGCCATGATCGCGCCGGTCCAGCCGAAGCCGACGATTATCGCATCAACTTTTTTCATTACGGTCGTCATGCTCAAGCCCTCTCGCCGCGAATGGATACTGCCGGGAAAGGGTATTGCTCGTTACGTTCAACCCAGTCCATGAAATCAGCGCGAGCGCCGGGGAAGCCGATCATGGTCCAGCCGACCATGCCTTTGTTGCCGCCGTGGATCGGGTCGCAAAAGAAGCCTTCCCGTGTGTTTTGCAGCAAAAGGCTGAAAAAAATCTTCGACGGCACGCTGTCGAATTTGGCGTTGCCGGCCTCTAGCTGTTTAAGCACTTCGTCTCGGGTAGCGCTGTCTAGGCCAGCAAATACTGAACCATAGGTCTTTTTGCAGAGATCATCCGTAGCGGCGATGCCCAGGCGATAGATCTGTTTGGGCACCAATTTGCTCTGCCAGCCCATCTCGGCTGGCGCGTCGGCATTGAACGGGCCTTGCATGAACCACAGTGCGCCGCTGGCGTAAGGGGTGTTCATCTGGCGGTCAATGTATTCCGGAGCACCGGCTTCCACAGCCCCCGGGCCCTGTTCATCGCTCGGGATCAAACGGGCGACGGCAGCGTCCACAAAGGCCCATTCTTCTGCGGTGAAGTAAGTCGGCTCATAGGTCTTGCCAGAGGGCGCAGGAGCGGGTGCCGATGCGGGTGAGGCGGCAGGCGCGGCCATCAGCACAGTGCCTCCCAGACCGGTACTGGCGACCGTTACCACGGGAATCAGTGTGAGGGTTTTGCGCAGAAACTCACGCCGCGGATTGTCTTGTTCAGACATGAAGGGGCACCTCGTCAGGCAGTCACGGTTTACAGCCGCTCAGTGGCAGCTTTTCGTTTTGGCAGCGAGACGTGAAGGGTTGAGCACCTCAACACGCCTGCAAAGATTGGTAACAAATACTAACAGGCCAGACCGTCAGGTGAATCGTTTCATGCGTAAATTTGCCGCACCTTCAGCGAAAAAACACAGGTTCAGGCATCTGCCCAGCGACGCAAAGCCGCTTTGCGCTGGGCTGCGGGCAGTTTTCCGAGCTTTTCGACTTCGGTATAAAACGCTTGCCAATCTCCGCCGGAACTCTTGAACAGAGCGCTGAAAGCGGGGACCCATTGGTCGTAAAGACCGAAAGGCAAGAGTTTGGCGTTATTCATGGGGCATTGATCCAGGCGTCGTAGCGTGTGTTGCCCGGCCAGTGTTGATCCCGCAATCGCCGGTACTCTTGACGCATATGCTCGAACTCGGCGTCTTTCTGTTCCTGCATCTGCGCCTCGCTCAGCGGCTGTCCGTACAGTGTTTGCAGGCGCTGCCGAGTCGTGAGGATTAAGCCTGTAAACGCCTCACGCTGTTGCACGCTTTGGGTATCGGGGGCCGGTAAACCTTGATGGACGCGCCATTGGCGGCTGCCTTCCTGCTCGACAAAGCTGGCGAAAGACTCATTGAACTCGGTGTCGTCCTTCACATAAAGACGCTGATGGGCGAGTTCGTGAAATATCAGGCTGGCAAGTCGCTCATCGCCCCAGCTCAACATGCTGTTGAGGATCGGGTCATCGAACCAGCCCAGGGTGGAGTAGGCCTCGACGCCGCTGATATACACATCCAGACCTTGTTGGCGCTGCAAGGCGGCCTCGCCACGTGCTGCGCCCTGTTCGTAGTACCCGCGATAGGCCACACAGCCGGCGACGGGGAAGCAATGGGTGACGGGGTCGAGCGAGAATGCCGGAGTGGCGAAGACGTTCCACACCACATAGGGCCGCTTGAGGTCGGCATACACGCGATAGCTTTGATTGTCCGGCAGGTGCAATTGCTTGCTGGCGAACGTTCTGGCGGCCTGGGCGCCCGCCAGGCGTTCGCGCAGGTGAGGATCGCGCTGCGGGTCTGCAATGACCCGGGCCACGGGCTCACGGGCTTTGAGCAACTGCCATTGGCCAGCGGCCAGTTGCGGGTAATAACCAGGACTGGAACATCCCGTGAGCAAGGCCAGCAAGGTGATGGGAAGCAAGCAACGGGCGGGGGAGGTCATAACGCGATCCACTGGGTGACGGGCGCAAGACTAGCCTCAGCGTATGCCGAAGTGCCACAGTTCGGGCGATCAGCGCTATGCTGAAAACATTGCTCTTTCATTGCGACCGCCACAACCGGCCCTCACAAGGTATGACTCCAACCGTGAAAACAATCATGCGCAGGTCTGTGCTAATGCTGATGGCGGGGCTATTAAGCGCATGCACCAGCACCCCCCTGCCCAACGCTGACCCGGCACGTGCCTGGATCGATCTTGAAACCCAGACCGGCAAGCTGGTGATGGCCGAGCGCCTGGACAATCAACGATTGCAGGACGGTCGCTACTTTCAGGTCACGCCAGGCAGCCATGAGTTGATGGTGCGCTTCGATTACGAAGTGTTTATCGGCGGCATGGGGCAGTTCAGCGATCCGCAGGAGCGCTTGTGCTATCTGTCGGTTCGTTACGACGACTTCCGGCCCGGTCAGCATTACCGGCTGCAAGCCCGCTCGGTGGGGTTCAACGCCTACGCCCGGTTATATAACGCCGCGGGCGAGGTGGTGGCCGAAGAGCGACTGGTCAACTGCTTGCCCTGAGGCTTAGTTGTCGTTCTTTTGGTAGATGATCTTTTTGGTGCCGTTTTCGCACGTACCCACCACCATGCTTTGGTCGTGGACTTCATCGTTGGTCACGATTTCGAGCGTATAGGACGACACATTGTTGGCCTGGATCTTGGCTTCGATCTCGGCTTTCAATTCTTCACAGGGTTTGGGGGCGGCCATGGCCGAGGTGGCCAGAGCACAGCAGATAGCAGCCAGAGCGAAACGTTTCATGGTGGGACTCCCTTGATGCAGTACGCAACGTCATGGTCTGACGCCGTGGGTGACCAATCGATCACATGTGGCGCAACACTGTACGAACTGTCCGGGTCAGCGATGCCCCATTCATGGCGAATGGGGCATCGCGTGTCATCAGTACAGCGACTTAGCTCAGCAGTGTGGCGTCGAGGGTGATTTTTGCATTCAGCACCTTGGACACCGGGCAGCCTTCTTTGGCTTTGGTGGTCAGTTCGTCAAATTGCTGTTGGGTGGCACCCGGCACCTTGGCCTTGAGCACCAGATGTACAGCCGTGATTGCAAAGCCGCCTTCTACCTGGTCCAGGCTGACTTCGGCGGTGGTATCGATGCTGTCGGCCTTGAGCCCGGCATCGCCAAGGATCATCGACAGTGCCATTGAGAAGCAGCCGGCATGGGCTGCGCCGATCAGCTCCTCGGGGTTAGTGCCTTTGCCGCCCTCGAACCGCGCCTTGAAACCATAAGGTGCGTCGCGCAGCACGCCGGTTTCGGTAGAAATGGACCCGATGCCGGTTTTAAGGTCGCCTGCCCAATGAGCCGATGCTTTTTTCTTGATACTCATGCGTGCCTCCTGAAAAGCAGCGTGAAGGTTTCACGCCTGACTGGACTTGTGAGGGTAGACGTCATTACAAAGTTCATCCTATCGGACCAATCGTCTTTTTTAGTGGCTCATTTACAGCGCTACCATTGAAACTCGGGTATATGCCCATATTGCTTAGAGCACTGGCAGGTTTTGGCGAGCGTCATGGCCTGCATCCCATTAGGAGGCGCCCGCTCATGACACGTTTGTCCGATATCAAATTCTCTACCCTCGACCTGGTACCCGTGCGCGAAAATGGCAGCGCCGCTCAGTCGTTGCGCAATTCGCTGGATCTGGCCCAGCACGTGGAAAAATTTGGCTACAACCGTTTCTGGGTGGCTGAACACCACAACATGGATGGCATTGCCAGCTCGGCCACCTCGGTGTTGATTGGCTATCTGGCAGGTGGCACGTCGACTATTCGCGTCGGCTCGGGCGGGGTCATGCTGCCCAACCATGCGCCGCTGGTCATCGCCGAGCAGTTTGGCACCCTCGAAAGCCTGTACCCCGGGCGCATTGATCTGGGCTTGGGGCGTGCGCCCGGCTCGGACCAGATGACCGCGCGCGCCTTGCGCCGCGAACGCTCCGGCAGCGCGGACGATTTCCCGCAGGATGTGGCCGAACTGATGCGTTATTTGGGCCCTCGCACTCCCGATCAACGCGTGATTGCCATGCCGGGCACCGGGACCCATGTGCCGATCTGGTTGCTCGGCTCCAGCCTGTTCAGTGCGCAACTGGCGGGTGAGCAGGGGCTGCCTTATGCCTTTGCCTCACATTTCGCGCCACGTTTGATGCATGAAGCCATTCGCGTGTACCGCAATCACTTCAAACCCTCGGCAGTCCTCGACAAGCCTTATGTGATGCTCGGTGTGCCGCTGGTCGCGGCGGATACCGATGAGCAGGCGGAGTATCTGGCGACGTCGGTCTATCAACGGATTCTGGCGCTGATGCGCGGACAGAGCCTGGTACAGCGACCACCGGTTGAAACGATGGATGGTTTGTGGCTGCCCCATGAAAAAGATGCGGTGATGAGTTTTCTGGGGCTGGCAATGGTCGGCAGCCCGGGGAAAATCAGGGCCAAGCTGGAAAAGCTGGTGGACCAGACCCAGGCCGACGAGCTGATTTTCACCAGTGACCTGTATGAGCACGCCGACCGCATTCGTTCGTACGAGTTGCTGGCTCAGGTAATGAAGCAGGCTTAACGCAGCCACTGCAGGAGCACGTTTGCTCCTGCAGTGCTTTCGATGATTAACCGCGCTTGTAAACGATCTCTTTGGTGCCGGCTTCGCAGGAGCCCACTACCTTCCCGTCTGTTGCAGTGCCTTTGTCCACGACTTCCAGCGAGTAGTGCGAAGCGCCTTTGGCTTCGATTTTCGCAGCGATCTCGCTTTTCAGTTCTTCGCACGGTTTGCCCGCGGCGAACGCTGTGCCCGCCAAACTGAGCAAGCCTATAGCTAACAGGCTTTTTTTCATCGGTCACATTCCTCAAGTCAACGTTAAAAGGGTGCGACACGCGCATGGCATGTCGCACCCGGACGGTGTAGCCGAGGTTATGGCAAACGGCCAGCCTGGAAGTTCAAAAGGCTGTCGTTTAGCTGGTGGCAATCCTGAAACCCACCTTGAGTGTGACCTGGTAATGCGCCACTTTGCCGTCCTTGATATGGCCCCGGGTGTCGACTACCTCGAACCACTCCAGGTGTTTGATGCTTTTGTGGGCTTCTGCGAGTGCATTACTGATGGCGTCTTCTATGCTGCTCGGGGACGAGCCTACCAGTTCGATTTTTTTGTAGGTGTGGTGGTCAGACATAACGTTCTCCTTTGTCGTAGATCAAAGCCTAGCAGCGATTTCGCTCAATACTTCGTGGGCTGATAGAAAGGAAAAGTTCAGGTTTACTGCACTTTCCGAAAACGCTGGAGTCGGACTTAACACGTACCTCACTCATCAATGCAGGAGAGCCCTAAATGGCTAGCAATTCTTTACGTAAAGCCTCATTGCAAAGCATGGAAGCTGAGATCGAGAGCCTGCTGAAGTCTCTGGAAAGCCTCAAGGACGACGCTTCAGACGAGTCCAAAAAAACGCTCAAGGCGCTGAAAGGCAATGCCGAGAACGCGCTTAAGCATTCGCGCCACCTGCTCAGCGATGCTTATGAAGAAGTGAAGGCCAAAACGCGCGAAACCGGGATTGCCACTCGCGAATACGCACAAGAACATCCGTATGCTACCGCGGGTGTTGCGATTGGTGCGTTGGGTCTGCTGGCGGCTTTTCTGCTGTGCAAGCGCGGTCACTGATCGGCGTCACGCGCAAGCTCAGCCTTGAGCCATTGCGCCAGTTGCCGGGCGCGCCCATCTGCGGCGCGCTTGGGCAACCATAACGCTAGCTGCGCCGAGGTTTCCTTGAAACCCCACGGTGCAGCCAGGCGTCCTGCCCGAACGTCCTCGGCTACCAGCGGTTCAGGGGCAATCGCGACCCCCAGACCAGCCACGGCGGCTTCCAGCAAATAATACAAATGTTCAAACCCTTGCCCGTACTTCAAGTCTTTCGGATCGAGTGCCTGTTGCCGTGCCCAGCTTGGCCACGCCTGAGGGCGTGAGGTGGTGTGCAATAGAGATTCACCCAACAGGGCACTGGCGGGCGCTCCGGCCAGCTGCGCATAGCGGGTCGAGCGTGGACTGAGCACCGGCCCGATACGTTCGCTGGCCAGTTCATACACCTGCATGTCCGCCGGCCATGGGGGCTCGGCAAAGACCAGCAAGGCATCCAGCCCCGGGCGGCGAGGGTCCAGATCGCCTTCACCGGCCGACAAGTGCAAGCGCAAATCCGGCAGGTCGGCATTCAGGCGTCCCAGCCGGGGGATAAACCAGCGTGCCAGCAGACTGCCCGAACAGCCGAGTACAAAGGGCGCGTCGATATGGCTTTGCGTGAGTTCAGTGCACACGTTACGCAGGCGATCAAAGGCTTCGCTGCTGGCGTCGCGCAAGCGCATACCAGCCTCGGTGAGCTTCAGCCCTCGGCCCTCCTTGATAAACAGGCTGATCCCAAGGTGCTCTTCGAGCACTTTGAGTTGTCGGCTAACGGCACCGTGGGTGACGTTCAACTGCTCGGCAGCGAGGCTTACGCTGCTCAGGCGGGCAGTGGCCTCGAAGGCGCGCAAGGCATTCAGGGGAGGGAGGTCGCGGCTCATGGGATATGTGAGTTTTCCTGACAGGTTGCAGCGATCTTATCGGTTTTCATCCTGCGCTGTCGCGGGTAAAGTCAGGCCCATCGACCTTCTTACCTTTCCAGCTGGAGCGTCACATGACTCAATCCACTTTGCGTACCGGCCCTGATGCCAATGGCCTGTTTGGCTCATTTGGCGGCCGCTACGTGGCTGAAACCCTGATGCCGCTGATCCTTGATCTGGACCGCGAGTATGAGCAGGCCAAGACCGATCCGGAATTCATCAAAGAGCTGGCGTACTTTCAGCGCGACTACGTGGGACGCCCGAGCCCGCTGTACTTCGCCGAGCGCCTGACCGAGTTTTGTGGCGGCGCCAAGATTTACCTCAAGCGCGAAGAGCTGAACCACACCGGCGCGCACAAGATCAACAACTGCATCGGCCAGATCCTGCTGGCGCGACGCATGGGCAAAAAACGCATCATCGCCGAGACCGGCGCCGGCATGCACGGTGTGGCCACCGCCACCGTGGCAGCCCGCTTTGGCCTGCAGTGCGTGATCTACATGGGCACTACCGATATCGAGCGTCAGCAGGCCAACGTGTTTCGCATGAAGCTGTTGGGAGCCGAGGTGATTCCGGTCGTGGCCGGCACCGGCACCCTCAAGGATGCGATGAACGAAGCCCTGCGCGACTGGGTGACCAATGTCGACAGCACTTTCTACCTGATTGGCACAGTGGCAGGTCCGCATCCGTATCCCGCGATGGTGCGCGACTTCCAGGCCGTGATCGGCAAGGAAACCCGCGATCAGATGCAAGCCCAGGAAGGCCGCCTGCCGGACAGCCTGGTGGCCTGCATCGGTGGTGGCTCGAACGCAATGGGCCTGTTTCACCCGTTTCTGGACGACACCAGCGTCGAAATCATCGGTGTTGAAGCTGCAGGCTATGGCATTGAAACCGGCAAGCACGCCGCCAGTCTTAACGGTGGCGAGCCAGGCGTGTTGCACGGTAACCGTACCTTCCTGTTGCAGGACGACGATGGTCAGATCATCGACGCCCATTCGATTTCCGCCGGGCTCGACTACCCGGGTATCGGGCCGGAACACGCGTGGTTGCACGACATTGGCCGCGTTGAATACACCTCGGTAACCGATGCCGAAGCCCTGGATGCGTTCCATAAATGCTGCCGCCTTGAAGGCATCATTCCGGCACTGGAAAGCGCCCACGCCCTGGCCGAAGTGTTCAAGCGCGCACCGACCCTGCCGTCGGATCACCTGATGGTGGTCAACCTGTCCGGTCGAGGCGACAAAGACATGCAAACCGTGATGCACCACATGGAACAGTCCCAGCAGGAGAAACACTCATGAGCCGCCTGCAAACACGTTTTGCCGAACTCAAGGAACAAAACCGTGCCGCCCTGGTGACGTTCGTCACGGCCGGTGATCCGACTTACGACACGTCGTTGGCCATCCTCAAGGGCTTGCCTGCTGCGGGTGCTGATGTGATCGAGCTGGGCATGCCCTTCACCGATCCGATGGCGGACGGCCCGGCGATTCAGCTGGCCAATATCCGTGCGTTGGGTGCGAAACAGAACCTGGCAAAAACCCTGCAAATGGTTCGTGAATTCCGTGAAGGCAACAGCGATACGCCGCTGGTGCTGATGGGCTACTTCAACCCGATCCACCATTACGGCGTGCCAGCCTTTATTGCCGAGGCCAAGGCGGCAGGTGTCGATGGCCTGATCGTGGTCGACATGCCACCGGAGCACAACAGCGAGCTGTGTGACCCGGCGCAGGCGGCGGGCCTGGACTTCATTCGCCTGACGACCCCGACCACCGACGATGCGCGCCTGCCAAAAGTGCTGACGGGCAGCTCGGGCTTTGTGTACTACGTGTCGGTGGCGGGTGTAACCGGCGCAGGTTCAGCCACGACTGAACAAGTGAGCACGGCCATTGAACGCCTGCGTCGGCACACCGATTTGCCGATCAGCGTGGGCTTCGGCATTCGTACTCCTGAGCAGGCAGCCGCGATTGCCCGCCTGGCGGATGGCGTGGTGGTGGGTTCGGCACTGATCGACAAGATCGAAAATGCCGCAACGCCTGAGCATGCGGTCGATGGCGTGTTGAGCCTGTGTGCGGCGCTGGCAGAGGGCGTGCGCAAGGCACGGCACTAAGGACACTGCAGGAGCAGCCGCGCGACGGCTCGCTCCTGCCCGTGTTACCGGGTTTCTATTTTTGTGTCCCGTCGTCGTGCAGCAAATTGGCCTGGGTCAGGTTGCAACCGGCGGGCACGCTGCGGGTCAGCCACACATTGCCGCCAATGGTCGATCCCTGGCCAATCGTGATTCGCCCCAGAATCGTGGCCCCGGCATAGATCACCACATCGTCTTCCACAATCGGATGACGCGGATGCCCCTTCTGCAACTGCCCCGATTCATCTGCCGGGAAGCGCTTGGCACCCAAGGTCACAGCCTGATAAATCCGCACACGTTCGCCGATAATCGCGGTTTCCCCGATGACCACGCCTGTCCCGTGGTCAATAAAGAAGCTTCGGCCGATCTGCGCGCCGGGGTGAATGTCGATACCGGTGGCCGAGTGGGCGATTTCTGCGCTGATCCGCGCGAGCAAGGGCAATCCGGCTCGGTACAGATGATGGGCGAGTCGATGGTGAATCACCGCCAGAATCCCCGGATAGCACAACAGCACTTCATCCACACTGCGGGCCGCCGGGTCGCCGTGATACGCGGCCAGCACGTCGGTATCCAGAATGCTGCGCAGGCCCGGTAACGCCAGGGCAAAATCCTGGATCAACAAGGTTGCGGTGGCCGAGACGCTGTCATCGGGCTGGCCGGCTTGCCGTGCGGCGTAGCGCAATTCCAGCTTGGCTTGAGCCAGCAAGGCATTGAGGGCGACATCCAGGGTGTGTCCGACGTAAAAGTCTTCGCTCTCTTCGCGCAGATCAACCGGCCCCAAGCGCATCGGAAACAAGGCTCCGCACAGCGCTTCAAGAATATCGGCCATGGCTGCTCTTGAGGGCAGCTCTCGCCCGCCGAGTTCGCCACTGACACGCCCGTTTTGTGTGCGCCACTGATTGCGCGCTGTCCGCAGCTGGCTGACGATGCTTTGCAGTTGCCAAGGATTGGAACGATCAATCACGATAATTCTCCGCACGCTGGCGGCTGATTTGATCAGCCGCGAATGGGCAATGATTTTACGGTATCAAAGCGTTTCGGATTGAATCATTTATTAGAGTGTCGACGCTGACGCCAGCGTCTCCAGCCGACCGCCAGGATAATCAGCAGCCCCAGCAGGCCCAGGATGATCAGGCTCAAGCTGTTGTAACTGAACAGGGGTTTTTCGATACGCACATACCCGGGTTCAGCAAATAACTCGCGCATGGCCACGTTGGCCTGCTTGAGGCTGATGCTCTGCAGTTGTCTGGCCGGATCGGCAAAACGCCCGTCGTCATATTCACCCAGTGAAGCCCAGTAATAATCAGCCAGCGCACTGTTGCCTTGCACTGCCCAGGCCTGTCGGGCAATGGCCGCCTGCTTGAGGCGGGCGAAGCGCTCGGGGTCGAGTCCATCCTTGAGCAATTGGGCTTTGAGGTTCGCCATGACCTCCTGCGCTTTGGGCACATCATCGCGGGCGAGGTCAGCATTCAGGCTTAAAAAGCCGACACCGCCGAACACTTCGCGCTCCGCCCATGGCCCGTAAGACAACCCATGTTTGAGCCTCAGCTCGCTGTACAAGGCCCACTCCAGATAATCCCTGAGCAGGTTCCAGGTTTGGTCGCCTTGCTTCTCCAGCACCGGTTCCGGCAATAGCCAGTGCAGCTTGGCCGTGTCGCCCACGGTGCCACGCACCAGCACGCGCTCGGCATCGGCCCTGGACTCGATGGCAGCCAAAGGCTTGTGCTCACTGGGCTCTACCGGATCGAGCGCGCCATACGTACGTTCCAGGTAGGCCGGCAGCAGGCGGTCCAGATCCCCCACGACAATCAGTGTCATGTTGTTCGGGGCGTACCAGTTTTGCCGTACGGTTTCGAGTTGCTGGCGCGTCAGGTCATGCACTTCTGCCCGTTCCGCGCATTTAAGACCCAGTTCAACGGCCAGTTGATTGCTGGCGCTATGCCCCAGGTCCTGACGGTCGAGCCAGCGTTGCAGGTGTGAATAGTGGCCACCGTCTTCACGCTCGACCACCTGTTTGGCGTCATCGATACGCTGTTCGGTCAGTTGGGTTTGGGTGAGCAGGCTCAGCAGAAGATCGAGGATTTTGCGCTGATTTTTAGCCGGCGCCTCAATCACGAACGTTGTGTCGGCATGACTGGTGAAGGCATTCCATTCACCGCCCAGGGCTTGCATGCGCTCTTCAAGGCCCCCTTCGCCCGCGTCATCGATACCACTGAACAGCAGGTGCTCCAGCAGATGAGGCAGCTGTTGATTGGCGCAGCTGAAATCATCCAGCCCGACGCCGACCACCAGGCGAATGGCCACATGTCCACGATCGTTACCTGGCTTGAGGATCAGTTGCAGGCCATTG
The DNA here is from genome assembly GCF_900475285.1 of Pseudomonas taetrolens. NCBI lineage: Bacteria > Pseudomonadati > Pseudomonadota > Gammaproteobacteria > Pseudomonadales > Pseudomonadaceae > Pseudomonas > Pseudomonas taetrolens. Next base: position 187,404 of record NZ_LS483370.1, read on the forward strand.
GGGAGCTGGTAGCCCTCCACGTTGGATCGATCGAGTGCGAAGCTCTGGGTGGCGCCCAGCAGCAGGCAGAGGAATAGCAGGCAACGCATAAAAAATCCCTGAGTCCGTATTGGGTCAACCTGTGCAGGTTAGTCGGTACTGAGAGACTGACAACAGCTCGCTGCGCAACGTTCAAGGCGAATGATGGGTATCGACGGCGTCATCGAGTTGCAGGGCGCCGATTTCCGAGGTTTCCAGTACGACGTAGGCGCTGCTGCAAAAGAGCGAGTTAAGGCGCTTCATGTCGGCAATCAGCTCCAGGTGCAGTGAGCTGGTTTCGATGCTTTGTAGCACTTTACGTTGCAGGCGGCTGACGTGGGCGTGAGCCAGGCGCCGTTCCTGGGCGCGAAAACGACGTTTTTCCCGCAGCAACTGACGGGCGCTCTGCGGGTCGGCACTGAGAAACACGGTCAGGCCCAGGCGCAGGTTATCGATCAGTTGGCTGTGCAAGCCGGACAGCTCCTCAAGGCCATCTTCGGAGAAAGAGCGTCGCATCGCGGTTTTTTGCTGCTGCACTTTGCGCAGCATGCGCTCGATCAGATCGCTGGCGAGCTTGAGGTTAATCGCCAGCTCAATGATTTCTGCCCAGCGCCGACTGTCCTGTTCGCTCAAGTCTTCACGGGGCATTTGCGCCAGGTACAACTTGACCGAGCTGTACAACACTTCAACGTCATCGCTGAGGGTGCGCATCTCTTGGGTCATCGCGGTTTGTTTACCGTGCAACACGTCGCGCATGTTGACCAGCATGTTGTCGATCAGGTCGCCGATGCGCAGGGTTTCGCGAACCGCATTGGCCAGTGCCAGGCCAGGTGTTTGCAGCGCAGTCGGGTCCAGGTGGCGCGGTTTGATCGCTCCGTTGAGGTGCTCGCGTTCGGGCAGTAACCAGGCGCAGAACCGCGCCATAATGCCCACCGTGGGCAAAAGCACGAAGCAGCGCAGGGTGTTGTAGAGCAGGTGAAAGCCGATCACCAGCTCCTGTGCGCTGTAATTCAGGCTGTCCATCCAGGCCACGAGCGGGTCGAGAACGGGAATGACCAGCAGCAGGCCGATCAACTTGTACAACAGGCTGCCCAGGGCCACTTGGCGTCCGGCGGCGTTTTGCATGCTGGTGCTGAGGAACGCCAGCACGCCGCTGCCAATGTTGGCGCCAATCACCAGCCCCACGGCCACCGGCAAACTGATCATTCCGGCACCGGCCAGCGTGGCTGTCAGCAGTACCGCCGCCAGGCTTGAATAAGACACCATCGCGAACACGGCACCGATCAAGGCGTCGAGCAGGATGTCACCGGTCAATGAGGCGAATATCACCTTCACGCCTTGGGCATGAGTGATGGGCGCGGCTGCTTCGACAATCAATTGCAGCGCCAGAATGATCAGGCCCAGACCGATGCCGACCCGGCCAAGTTGCCCGGCGCGGGTCTGCTTGCGTGACAGAAAGAAGATTACCCCGAGAAAAATCAGCAGCGGTGACAGCCACGACAGGTCGAAGGTCAGTACTCGGGCCATCAAAGCCGTCCCGACATCGGCGCCGAGCATGGTGGCCAGTGCGGGCGTGAGCGTCATCAGGCCCTGGCCCACAAACGAAGTGACCAGCATGGCGGTGGCGTTACTGCTCTGAACCATGGCCGTGACCACGATGCCGGCGACAAATGCAAACATGCGCCGGGACACGTTTTGTCCAATCACATGGCGCAGGTTTGAACCGTACACCCGCAAGATGCCAGTTCGGACAATGTGCGTACCCCAGATCAACAGGGCTACGGCGGAAAGCAGATTGAGCAGGGTCAGCATGCCGGCTCCCTGTGCGATGGATGTGCTGAGGTATCAGATAGCTGCAAGCCTTTTCTACGGCCTTTCTTAAGCTGTAGACGGCATTCGAGCAGAGCGCCAGCATCGCACAGGTTGAAACATTTCTGAAATATTTGCCGTGTCCCTCAACCTGCAGAAGCGAGCGTGCTCGCGACCAAATCCCTGCGGTATCTCAGATAAACCGCGTTGACTGGATCGCGAGCACGCTCGCTCCTGCACAGTAGGGGTTACAGCGTGCTGAACATCGGGAACGTGCCCAGCAACAAGGCCGCAACCAAGATGCACACACAGACCAGAACCGCCCATTTGAGAGTGAAGCGCTGGTGATCGCCAAACTCGATACCGGCCAGGGCCACGAGCAAATAGGTTGAAGGTACGAGCGGGCTGAGCAAATGCACGGGCTGGCCAACAATCGAGGCACGGGCCATTTCTACCGCGGTAATACCGTAGTGGCTGGCGGCTTCTGCCAGGACCGGCAATACGCCGTAGTAGAACGCATCGTTGGACATGAAGAAGGTGAAGGGCATGCTCACCAGTGCGGTAATCACCGCCAGGTAAGGCCCGAGCGCTGGCGGGATGACGCCCAGCAGGCTTTTCGACATGGCATCGACCATACCGGTGCCCGACAGGATGCCGGTAAAGATACCTGCTGCGAAAATCAGCCCGACCACCGCCAATACGCTGCCGGCATGCGCCGCGACGCGGTCTTTCTGTTGTTGCAGGCAAGGGTAGTTGACGACCATTGCGATGCTGAACGCGACCATGAACAGCACGGGCAGGGGCAGTAGCCCCGCGATCAGTGTCACCATCAGCGCCAGGGTCAGCAGGCCGTTGAACCAGATCAGTTTGGGACGACGGGCATCAGGGAACTGCGACACGCTGATTTCGCTGTGATCGATTTCATCTCCGTGCAGGTGCAGTTCACCCAGGCGTGCGCGTTCACGTTTACCGTAGAACCAGGCAATGGCCAGAATGGCGACTACCCCGGCCAGCATGGCGGGAATCATGGGCACAAAGATATCGGAAGGGTCTACATGCAGCGCACTGGCAGCGCGCGCAGTCGGGCCACCCCACGGGGTCATGTTCATCACGCCACCGGCCAGAATGATCAGGCCGGCCATGATCCGTGGGCTCATACCGATGCGGCTGTAGAGCGGCAGCATCGCGGCTACGCAAATCATGTACGTGGTTGCACCGTCGCCGTCGAGTGACACCACCAGGGCGAGCACTGCGGTACCGACCGAGACTTTGAGCGGATCACCTTTGACCAGCTTGAGGATCTTGCGCACTGCCGGGTCAAACAGGCCGGAGTCGATCATCAGCGCGAAGTAGAGGATGGCGAACATCAACATCACGCCGGTGGGGGCGAGTTTGCTGATGCCTTCGAGCATCATCGGTCCGATCTTCGGTGCAAAACCACCAAATACCGCGAACAGGATAGGGATCAGGATCAAGGCGATCAGCGCGGACAGGCGCTTGGTCATGATCAGGTACATGAACGTAATGACCATGGCAAAGCCAAGGAAAGTCAGCATAGGAACACTCCAGGCGCAACGAGGGCAGGCAAGGGCAAACCGTAGAGGTCAGCGCAGGACGGAAAGCTCGAAAGGGAGAGGCGCGGGGAGGGAGTACGGGCGGGTATCGACAAACATCAGCATCACCATTTTTGTTGTTAGTTGGGCGTTGACCCTGTGTCAGGACACTGGTCAGGCCGACCGGTCTTTTGCCGGTGGTGACGGGATGCTAAAGATGAATTCTTTCACCCAGCTTTCGAAGGCGAAAAAACTGCTCTGTGGGTATTACGACGGCTACGCCGCTGAACGCGGCCTCGCGCCACTCGACCGCTGCCACGGATGGATTCAGGGGTCGAGTAAAACGAGGTGGCGTCTCTGTCGGGCGCTCTGTCAGTCCAGCTTCAGGACTTTGGCCAGCACGATTTTCGGGCCCTTCATCTTTTTGATGATGATGCGCAAACCTTCGACTTCCAGTTGCTCTTCTTCTTCCGGCACCCGCTTGAGGGTGTCGTAGATCAGGCCGGCAACCGTTTCGGCTTCGATATGGTCCAGGTCAACACCCAGCAATCGCTCAATCTTGAACAGCGGCGTGTCGCCCCGCACCAGCAGTTTGCCTGGTTGATAGGACAGGATTCCGCGTTCGGTCTTGCGGTGTTCGTCCTGAATATCGCCCACCAGCACTTCGAGCACGTCCTCCATGGTCAGGTAGCCGACAACCTTGCCGTCTGCTTCTTCGACCAATGCAAAGTGAGCACCGCCCTTGCGGAACTGCTCGAGCAATTGCGACAGCGGCATGTGTCGCGATACGCGCTCCAGCGGGCGGGTCAGTTCATCGAGATTGAACGTCTCGGGCAAGTGGTCCAGATCTGCCAGCTCCAGCAGCAGGTCCTTGATGTGCAGCAGACCAACGAATGTGTTGGTTTCTGCATCGTAGACCGGGTACCGGCTGAACTTGTGACGGCGGAACAGCGCCAGAATTTCTTTGAGCGGAGCCTTGGAGTCGAGAGTGACGAGGTCTTCGCGGGAGTTGGCCCAGTCGACCACTTCCAGTTCGCCCATTTCCACGGCGGAGGCCAGTACACGCATGCCCTGATCGCTCGGGTCCTGACCGCGGCTGGAGTGCAGGATCAGTTTGAGTTCTTCACGGCTGTAGGCGTGATCGTGATGCGCACCGGGTTCACCTTGGCCCGCGATGCGCAAAATGGCGTTGGCGCTGGCGTTAAGCAGGTAAATCGCCGGGTACATGGCCCAGTAGAACAGGTAAAGCGGCACGGCTGTCCACAGCGACAGGGCCTCGGGTTTGCGAATGGCCCACGACTTGGGTGCCAGTTCACCGACCACGATGTGCAGATACGAAATGATGAAGAACGCGGCAAAAAACGACACGCCTTTGACCACTTCGGGGGAGTCGACGCCCATGGCGCCCAGCAGCGGCTCCAGCAAGTGGGCAAACGCCGGCTCGCCGACCCAGCCCAGGCCCAGCGACGCCAGGGTGATACCCAGTTGGCATGCTGAAAGGTACGCGTCGAGCTGGTTATGAACGGTACGCAGGATCTGGCCGCGCCAGCCGTTCAGCTCTGCAATGGCTTCGACCCGGGTCGAGCGCAGTTTGACCATGGCAAATTCCGCCGCAACGAAAAAGCCGTTGAGCAAAACCAGGATCAGTGCAAAAAGAATCATGCCGAAGTCGGCGAAGAGTGTGGCGAGGGTAAAGCCAGGGGAAGGGTCCATGATGGAGTTTTAATGGTTCCGTTGTTTCAAGTGGGGAGGTAAGGGCCTGAAAGCTTGGCCTCGGCCGAGCAATGTAGCGGCTGAGGTGGCCTTTGCCTAGTGGTCAAAGGCCACATGACTAGTCGACGATAGTCTGGAGGTTGGGTTTTGCTATCTGCGTCGCAGCGAAATGGCAGGTGAATGTGCTGCCACGCCCCGGCACGCTGCTGATCTCAAGGGTCGCCCGATGACGTAACAGCACATGCTTGACGATGGCCAGGCCCAGTCCGGTCCCGCCGGTGCTGGCATTACGGCTGGAGTCGACGCGGTAGAAACGTTCGGTCAGGCGCGGCAGGTGTTTGTTATCGATCCCGACGCCCGAATCCTGAACCCCCAGATGTGCCCCCAGGGCGTCTGTCCACCAGCGAATACGGATGCTGCCACCGTCCGGGGTGTATTTGACGGCGTTGAACACCAGATTGGAAAAGGCGCTGCGCAACTCGGCTTCACTGCCTTTGAGGGCGATCCCGGCTTCGATATCCAGCGTGATGGTCTGGTTACGCTCGCCGGACAACGCCTGTGCGTCGTTCTTGATGGTTTGCAGCAGCGCATCTATCGCTACCGGCTGGTTATCCGAGGGATAGTCGGTGGCTTCAAGTTTGGCCAGCAACAGCAGGTCGTTGAGCAAGGTTTGCATGCGCTCGCCTTGTTGCTGCATTTGCGATAACGGCCGCTTCCAGCGCGGGTTGATGTCGTCAACGTTGTCGAGCAGTGTTTCCAGATAACCACAGATGACGGTCAACGGTGTGCGCAGTTCATGGGAGACGTTGGCGATAAAGTCTTTGCGCATTTGCTCAAGCTGATGAAGACGGGTGACGTCGCGTACCAGCATCAGGTGCTCGTTGTTGCCATAACGGGTGATATAGAGCTGGATTCGCAAGTGATCATTGACCGGGGAGGGGATATCCAGCGGTTCGGCGTAGTTGCCTTGCTCGAAGTACTCCTTGAAGCGCGGGTGGCGAACCAGGTTGCTGACCGGCTGGCCGCCATCCTGAGGAGTCTTGAGCCCGAGCAAGGTTTCGGCAGCGCGGTTCCACCACTCCAGATTGCCTTCGCTGTCGAGCATCACCACTGCATCCTTGAGCGCCGCGGTGGATTCTTGCACCCGGTCGATCACCGCTTGCAGGCGTCCACGCACCCGTTGATCGCGGCGTTGCAGATGGTAAATGCTGTCGAACACTTCGCCCCACATGCCATAACCGTCGGGTGGCGCTTCGTCCGGTTGGTGATGACGCAACCAGTCGTGCAGACGCAGCAACTGTTTGAGCGTCCAGCCCAGATAGACCGCCAGGCCAAGTGCCAGGCTCCAGCCATAGTAGCCACTGATCAACCCGACCAGCAGGCAACCGGTGACCAGCAGCAGCAAATGACGAACAAGAGTGCCATGCCAGTTTTGATTCACGTCGCGCGGGTCCTTGCATGCCGTTGGATCAGAAAGAGGGGTTATCAGTTCTTGGTCGAGAACCGATAACCGGTGCCGCGCACGGTTTGTACCAGATTTTCGTAAGCCTCGCCGAGCGCCTTGCGCAGCCGACGGATATGAACGTCCACAGTGCGTTCTTCGACGTAGACGTTGCCACCCCAGACTTGATCAAGTAATTGGCCGCGGGTGTAGGCGCGCTCCTGGTGGGTCATGAAAAACTGTAGCAGACGATATTCGGTGGGGCCCATTTCGGCAGGTGTGCCGTCGATGGTCACACGATGGCTGATGGGATCCAGCAGCAAGCCGCCAATTTCGATCGGGGCCTCGGCGTCAGCCGGGCCGGCCCGGCGCAGCACCGCTTTGAGGCGGGCCACCAGTTCACGCGGGGAAAACGGTTTGGTGATGTAGTCATCAGCGCCGACTTCCAGGCCCTGGATCTTGTTGTCCTCTTCACCCTTGGCCGTCAGCATGATGATCGGGATGTCGTTGGTCAGCTCTTCGCGCTTGAGGCGGCGGGCCAGCTCGATACCCGAAGTGCCGCCGGGCAGCATCCAGTCCAGCAGGACCAGATCAGGTTTACGGTCAACGATGATGGCGTGTGCGTCCTGAGCATTGTCGGCTTCGAGGCAGTCATAGCCTGCCATTTCCAAGGCCACCGCGATCATTTCGCGGATCGGCGCCTCGTCATCTACGATCAGAATGCTCCTGCCTGCCATGCCGTACTCCTAGTGTCATTTAACTGTCTTGTGGCGCATTAGATAACGGAATTATTGCAGTCGTGTGACAGTCATGCGGGGTAAACGCGTGCTCTAGGTTAATGGACTACGCTTTGGGTTCAAATCGTACAACCACCAAGAGGACGATTCCGATGATTTCCAGCTCTTTTTCTTTTAAAACCCTCCTGCTCACGGCAGTCATGACCTTGCCCGGACTGGCGCTTGCAGCGGATCCGGCCATGACCAAGGACGGCATGCTGGTGGATCACAACGGAATGACGCTTTACACCTTCGCCAAGGATGCAGGTGGCAAGTCGATGTGCAACGACAAGTGTGCGACCAACTGGCCGCCCCTGAAGGCCGACAGCACGGATGAGAGCATGGGCAAATGGACGGTAATCAGCCGCGACGATGATCAGATGCAATGGGCCTATGACGGCAAGCCGTTGTACACCTTTGTCATGGACAAGAAAGCAGGCGATGTAACAGGCGACGGCAAGATGGACGGTGCCTGGAAAGTAGCCAAGCCTTAACCCGCCTCGCGTGCTCGGCAACGGCTATGGTTTCTGTTCCCCATAAAAAAACCTCGCCCCCTGATGCAGGAAGGCGAGGTTTTTTATGACGCTGTCTTAAGCCGCGCCGGGCGATTTTGGACGGCGGATGTCAGGTTGTTTCCAGGCCTCGGCGGTTGATTCATCGATGGCTTGCTGAATGGCCTTTTTGCGGTGTTCTTCAGCCCGTCGGCTGAAGAACCATACCAGAAAGGTCACCAGTGACACCGCCAGCAGAATCAGGCTGGCCACGGCGTTGATCTCGGGTTTTACCCCTAGACGCACGGCCGAGAATACTTCCATCGGCAACGTCGTGGACCCCGGGCCGGAGACGAAGCTGGCCAGTACCAGGTCATCCAGCGACAGGGCAAAGGACATCATGGCGCCCGCCGCCAGTGAAGGTGCAATCATCGGGATAGTGATCAAAAAGAACACTTTCCAGGGTTTTGCACCCAGGTCCATTGCCGCCTCTTCGATCGACAGGTCCAGTTCGCGCAGTCGGGACGACACCACCACCGCCACATACGCGGCGCAGAACGTGGTGTGGGCGATCCAGATGGTGACGATCCCGCGTTCTTGCGGCCAGCCAATCATTTGCGCCATGGCCACGAACAGCAGCAGCAGCGACAGACCGGTGATCACCTCCGGCATGACCAGCGGTGCGGTCACAAGACCGCCAAACAGCGTGCGGCCTTTGAAGTGACTGATGCGGGTCAGGACGAACGCGGCCAGTGTGCCCAGCGCCACGGCTGCAATCGCGGTGTAAAACGCGATTTCCAGCGAGCGCATCACCGAACCCATCAGTTGGGTGTTGTCCAGCAGGCCCACGTACCACTTCAGTGACCAGCCGCCCCACACCGTCACCAGTTTGGAGGCGTTGAACGAGTAGATGACCAGAATCAGCATCGGCAGGTAGATGAAGGTCAGTCCGGCGACCAACATAAAGCTAGAAAAACGGAAGCGATTCATATCTTGCCCTCCAGTTCTTTAGCCTGGCTGCGGTTGAACAGAATGATGGGCACGATGAGGATCGCCAGCATGACCACGGCAAGCGCAGACGCCACCGGCCAGTCACGGTTGTTGAAGAACTCTTGCCACAGAACTTTACCAATCATGAGGGTTTCAGGGCCGCCCAGCAGTTCCGGAATCACGAACTCGCCCACGACCGGGATGAACACCAGCATGCAGCCGGCGATAATGCCGTTCTTGGACAAGGGGACGGTGATTTTCCAGAAACTGTTGAAAGTGCTGGAGCCCAGGTCAGACGCTGCTTCCAGCAGGCTGTTGTCGTGTTTGACCAGGTTGGCATACAGCGGCAGGATCATGAACGGCAGGTACGAGTAGACGATACCGATGTACACCGCGATGTTGGTGTTGAGGATCTGCAACGGTTCGTTGATCCAGCCCATCGACATCAGGACGCCGTTGAGCAGGCCGTTGTTGCTCAGGATGCCCATCCACGCATAAACGCGGATCAGGATCGCTGTCCAGGTCGGCATCATGATCAGCAGCACCAGCACGGTCTGCATCTCTTTGCGCGCATTGGCGATGGCGTAGGCCATCGGATAGCCGATGATCAGGCACAACAGTGTGCTGAAAAAAGCCATCTTCAGCGAGCCCAGGTAGGCGGCGATGTACAACTCGTCGTCGCCCAGCATGGCGTAGTTGCCCAGGTTCAGCAGCAGCTGGATTTTCTGGTCAACGTAGCTGTAGATCTCGGTGTACGGCGGAATGGCGACGTCGGCTTCGGCAAAGCTGATCTTCAGCACAATGAAGAACGGCAGCATGAAGAACAGGAACAGCCACAGGAATGGAATCCCGATGACCACATGACGGCCACCGGGGGTTATTCGTTGCAATCGGCGTTTGAGCTTTCGCATGTTCATGAGCGCAGTACCACGCCGCTGTCGTCTTCCCACCACACGTAGACTTCGTCGTCCCAGGTCGGGCGAGCGCCACGGCGTTCGGCGTTAGCGACAAACGATTGCACCAGCTTGCCGCCGGGCAGCTCAACGTAGAACACCGAATGACCGCCCAGGTAGGCGATGTCATGCACTTTGCCGCGTGACCAGTTGTATTCGCACGACGGTTTTTCAGTGGTGACCAGCATCTTCTCCGGACGAATCGCGTAGGTGATGTGCTTGTCTTCCACCGAGGTGCTGACGCCGTGGCCCACGTAAATGTCGTTCTCCAGCTCAGGGCAGTTGATGCGGGCATAACCCTCGGCATCGTCCACCACCTCACCGTCGAACAGGTTCACGTTGCCGATGAACTCGCACACCAGCCGGCTGACCGGGGTTTCATAGATGTCGATCGGGCTGCCGATCTGGGCAATCCAGCCCAGGTGCATGATGGCGATGCGCTGGGCCATGGTCATGGCCTCTTCCTGGTCGTGGGTCACCATGACGCAGGTCACGCCGACGCGCTCGATGATCTCAACCAGCTCGAGTTGCATCTGTGAGCGCAGTTTTTTATCCAGTGCCCCCATCGGCTCATCAAGCAACAGCAGCTTGGGACGCTTGGCCAGCGAACGGGCCAGGGCCACACGCTGGCGCTGGCCACCGGACAACTGATGAGGTTTGCGCTTGGCGTACTGGCTCATGTGCACCAGCTTGAGCATCTCTCCTACGCGGGCATCGATCTCGGCGCTGGACATGTTGTCCTGCTTGAGGCCGAAGGCGATGTTCTGCGCCACCGTCATGTGCGGGAACAGAGCGTAGGACTGGAACATCATGTTGATGGGCCGCTCATAGGGCGGCATGTCGGTGATATCGACACCATCGAGGAAAATACGGCCTTCTGTTGGGCGCTCGAAACCGGCGAGCATACGCAGCAAGGTGGATTTGCCTGATCCCGATCCGCCGAGAAGGGCGAAAATTTCGCCTTTGTTGATTTCCAGGGACACATCGTCCACCGCAATCGTCTCGTCGAACTTTTTCGTGACCCGGTCGATTTTGACCAACACCTGCTTAGGTGTGTGGTCGCCCTCGAGGGCTTTCTTATAGGCGCCGGAGGCAACAGCCATTTACGAAACTCCCAACAAATTTAGCAGCCTGACCTAGATGATCAGGCCTTGGATAGGTGGTCTTGTGAGCTATTTACCCGTCTTGACCTTGGTCCATGTGCGCGTCATGAGACGCTGGATTTTGGGTGGTAGCTCGGTTGAAACGTAAGTCTTGTCCAGTACTGCCTGGGTTGGATAAACCGCTTCATCGGTCCGAATGGACTCATCCATCACCTTGTCGGCCGCAGGATTGGGATTGGCATAGCCGACATAGTCGCTGACCTGAGCGATCACTTCAGGCTTGAGCAGGTAGTTGATGAATGTGTGGGCTTCCTTGACGTTGCTGGAATCCTTGGGGATGGCCAGCATGTCAAACCACAGGGCGCCGCCCTCTTTGGGCACGATGTAGGCAATGTTCACGCCCTTTTTGGCCTCGTCGGCTCGCGCCTTGGCCTGGAATACATCCCCGGAGAAGCCAATGGCGACACAGATGTTGCCGTTCGCCAGATCGGAGATGTATTTGGAAGAGTGGAAGTAGGTGACGTAAGGTCGAACCGACATCAGTGTTGCTTCGGCTTTTTTATAATCCTTGGGGTTGGTGCTGTTGGCATCCAGGCCCAGGTAGTTGAGCACGGTCGGCAGCATCTCATCGGCCGAATCCAGGAAGGCCACGCCACAGCTTTGCAGCTTCTTCATGTTTTCGGGCTTGAACACGGCATCCCAGGAATCGATGCTGTCGACACCCAGCACTTCCTTGACCTTGTCGACGTTGTAACCGATGCCGTTAGTGCCCCACAGATAAGGCACGGCATACAGGTTGCCCGGATCGTTTTGCTCAAGACGCTTGAGCAAGGCCGGATCAAGGTTGGAGTAATTGGGTAGCTGCGACTTGTCGAGCTTCTGGAATGCCCCTGCCTTGATCTGTTTGCCCAGGAAGTGGTTAGACGGAACGACCACGTCATAACCGGTGCGTCCAGCCAGCAGTTTGCCTTCCAGGGTTTCGTTGGAATCGAATACGTCATACACCGGTTTAATGCCGGTGGTCTTCTCGAAATCGACCAGCGTGGTCGGTGCTATGTAATCCGACCAGTTATATATATGCACGGTGGGTGCCGCTTGAACGCTGACAGCAATCGTCAAACCCGCTCCGACCAGCAGGGTCTTGCGAAACAAAGATATAGACACGTGGTGGTCCTCTAAATAGTTGGGCCTGAGTTGCCCGCGTCACACAGCAGCAAAGCCGCCAAAGACAAAACCGGCGCGCAACTTACCCTCGATAAACCTACACAGCAAAGTTTTCTGCGATTTGTTGCTGTAAAGCACTGATTTAAAGCGTATTTAGATCCGGTCTGCAGGCGCCGGGCTTGCTCGCGGCAGCCGCACCGCGAACACACTTGGCTCCTGCAGGTTTCACCGGGTCAGGTTATCGACCGGATTTGATCTTGGTCCAGCTGCGAGTCAGCAGGCGCAGCGTTGCAGGAGGCAAATCACTGATCGCATAGAGCTTGGCTTTTACGGCGTCTGGCGGGTAGATGCCTGGATCGCCAGAGATATCCTTGCTTACCAGCGGCGTTGAGGCTTTGTTGCCATTCGGGAAGCGAACGTTGTTGGTGATCTCAGCCATGATTTCAGGCTGCATCAGGAAGTTCATCCAGGCGTAAGCAGCCTCTACGTTCTCCGCATCCTTGGGGATGGCGACCATGTCATAGAAGCTGCCAGCACCTTCTTTAGGAATGCTGTAGGCCACTTTGATCTTGCCACCGGCTTCGGCAGCACGGGTCTTGGACTGCTCCAGGTCGCCCGAATAGCCCACAGCGACACAAATGTTGCCGTTGGCCAGATCCGAGATGTACTTGGAGGAGTGGAAGTAACCCACCGAAGGGCGAATCTTGAGGAACAGGGCTTCGGCTTCAGCCAGTTGCTTCTTGTCGGTCGAGTCGGTCGGGTAGCCCAGGTAATGCAGGGCAGCCGGAATCATTTCGGTCGGCGAATCGAGGAAGCTTATGCCGCAGCTCTTGAGCTTGGCTGCATTCTCGGGCTTGAACAGCACATCCCAGGAATCGATGGTGTCGACGCCCAGAGCAGCCTTGACCTTTTCCGGGTTGTAGCCGATACCGATGGTGCCCCACATGTACGGGAATGCATGTTTGTTGTCTTTGTCGCTGGCATCGCCCACGGCCTTGAGCAGCGCCGGGTCGAGGTTTTTCCAGCCAGGCAGCTTGGACTTGTCCAGCTCCTGGTAAACGCCGGCCTTGATTTGCTTGGCCAGGAAATTGTTGGACGGCACGACGATGTCGTAGCCGGATTTGCCCGCCAGCAACTTGGCCTCAAGGGTTTCGTTACTGTCGAACACGTCGTAAACCACTTTGATACCGGTCTGGTCTTCAAATTTCTTTACGGTATCGGGTGCGATGTAGTCGGACCAGTTGTAGATGTGCAGAACTTTGTCCGCTGCCTGAGCCGCCCCAGCCATTACGCCCATCAAGGAGAGGGCGAGAAGGGTCTTGCCAGCTTTTTTAAAACCTGATGCCTTCATCTTTAATACTCCAATTATTCTTTTAAACCACCGATTCAGCGACCTGAGCCCAGGGCAACCAAAGCCGGTGGCTAGTCTGGCAAGATCGTGGGCAGGCTTTCAAGGGAAGGCCCTTGTTTCTTAAGGTCCAGAGCGAAAGTACCTACTTTAAAATCGTAGTTGTCTTGCGCTCTGAGCTAGCAGTCAACTTTGCAATGCACTCAAGGTCAGATCCAGGCACTTACGCGCCTTGGTGACCAGCTCATCGATCTCGTCTTTGCTGATCACCAGCGGTGGCGCGATGATCATGGTGTCGCCCACGGCGCGCATGATCAGGCCGTTATCGAAGCAGAACTGCCGGCATATCATGCCCGCCCCTTTACCTTGATAACGTTTGCGGGTGGCTTTGTCCTGAACAAGTTCAATGGCTCCCAACAGACCCACGCCACGAACTTCGCCAACCAACGGATGATCGTTCAGCTCACGCAAACGCTTTTGCAAATACGGTGCCGTATCGGCGTGAGCCTTCTCGATGATTTTTTCTTCGCGCAGAATCCGGATGTTTTCCAGCGCCACGGCAGCAGCGACCGGGTGACCGGAGTAGGTGAAACCGTGGTTGAAATCGCCCCCTTCGTTGAGCACAGCGACCACTTCGTCGCGCACGATCAGGCCACCCATCGGGATGTAACCTGAAGTCAGGCCCTTGGCGATGGTCATCATGTCGGGCTTGAGGTCGTAGAAATCGCTACCGAACCACTCACCGGTACGGCCAAAGCCGCAGATCACTTCGTCTGCGACGAACAGAATGTCGTACTTGGCCAGGATTTCCTTGATGCGCGGCCAGTAGCTTTCGGGCGGCACAATGACACCGCCGGCACCCTGAATCGGCTCGGCAATAAAGGCACCGACATTGTCCACGCCCAGTTCGAGAATTTTTTCTTCCAGCTGATTGGCGGCCCAGATGCCGAACTCTTCCGGGGACATGTCGCCCCCTTCACCGAACCAATAAGGTTGCGGGATGTGGGTAATACCCGGGATCGGCAAATCGCCCTGTTCGTGCATATAGGTCATGCCGCCCAGGCTGGCGCCCGCAACGGTCGAACCGTGGTAGCCGTTTTTGCGGCTGATAATGACCTTCTTGTCGGGCTGGCCCTTGATCGCCCAGTAATGGCGAACCATGCGCAGCATGGTGTCGTTGCCTTCAGAGCCGGAACCGGTGAAGAACACATGGTTCATGCCTTCAGGCGCGATATCGGCGATGGCTTTCGAGAGCTCGAGTACAGGAGGGTGGGCAGTCATGAAAAACAGGTTGTAGTACGGCAGTTCACGCATTTGCTTGCTGGCGGCGTCCGCCAGCTCGTCACGTCCGTAGCCAATGGCAACACACCACAGGCCGGCCATGCCGTCGAGAATTTTGTGACCCTCGCTGTCCCACAGGTACACGCCTTTAGCGTGAGTAATGATGCGAGGGCCGACGGCTTTCAATTGCTTGAAGTCGCTGAAAGGCGCCAGGTGGTGATCGTTGCTCAGGTTTTGCCAGGCCAGGGTTTGCGGGTTCTTATTCGTCATGCAACTCTCCTTTATTCAGTGTGGGTGCTGCGCCTTCCTGGCGCAGCGCTCCCATGCCAGACGGGCGTGTCAGACAGCGAACAGCAGGAACTCTCGCTCCCACGAACTGATGACGCGCTTGAAGTTTTCATGCTCGGCACGTTTGACCGCCACGTAGCCGGCAATGAACTTGGTCCCCAGGTACTTCTCGATGGTCTTGCTGTTTTCCATGCGCTCCAGTGCGTCTTCAATCGTCAGGGGCAAGCGCAGGTTGCGACGCTCATAGCCCCGACCCACGACAGGCGCGCTCGGATTGAGGCCTTCGACCATGCCGATGTAACCGCACAGCAAGCTGGCAGCAATGGCCAGATACGGGTTGGCATCGGCGCCCGGCAGGCGGTTTTCTACCCGGCGATTCTGTGGGCCCGCATCCGGTACCCGCAGACCCACGGTGCGGTTCTCTTCACCCCATTCCACGTTGACCGGTGCTGAGGTATCCGGCAGGAAGCGACGGAAAGAGTTCACATTCGGAGCAAACAGGGGCAGCAACTCCGGGATGTACTTTTGCAGGCCACCGATATGGTTGAGGAACAGTTGGCTCATGCTTCCGTCTTCATTGGAGAAGACGTTTTTACCGGTGTTGATATCAATGATGCTCTGGTGCAAGTGCATCGCGCTGCCCGGTTCGCCGGTCATGGGTTTGGCCATGAAGGTCGCCGCCACATCGTGCTTGAGCGCGGCTTCGCGCATGGTGCGCTTGAACACCAGGATCTGGTCGGCCAAGGACAGTGCATCGCCATGACGGAAGTTGATTTCCATCTGCGCCGTGCCGTCTTCATGGATCAGCGTGTCCAGGTCCAGCTCTTGCAGTTCGCACCAGTCGTACACGTCTTCGAACAACGGATCGAATTCGTTGGCCGCTTCGATAGAGAAGGACTGGCGGCCGGTTTCAGGGCGTCCGGAGCGACCTATCGGTGGCTGCAACGGATAATCGGGGTCGTCACTGCGCTTGGTCAGGTAAAACTCCATTTCCGGCGCCACGATGGGCTGCCAGCCGTGGTCGGCATAGAGTTTCAATACCTTTTTAAGCACGTTGCGCGGCGACAACTCGATCGGGTTGCCCTGTTTGTCATAGGTGTCGTGGATCACCTGTGCCGTGGGCTCAATTGCCCAGGGCACGAGAAATACTGCGTTCTCGTCAGGACGGCAGACCATGTCGATGTCAGCCGGATCGAGGAGTTCGTAATAGATGTCGTCTTCGACATAGTCGCCCGTAACGGTTTGCAGCAATACGCTCTCGGGCAGGCGCATGCCTTTTTCGGCAATGAACTTGTTGGTCGGCGATATCTTCCCGCGAGTAATCCCGGTGAGGTCGGCGATCATGCATTCGACTTCTGTGATCTTATGGTCTTTCAACCAATCGGTGAGCTGGTCGAGGTTGTTACTCATAAATGCCTCTGGGCTGAGTTTCCTGACTTGAATAAGTCAGGCGTTTACTGACGCATCGGCGTCGCGTTGTCGTGCGCGCCTTCTGCAGGCATCGCCAAATGCCTGGAAGATGGCGAGGTAAATCGGATTAGAGCTTACCTGCCATTCAGGGTGCCATTGAACTGCTAAAGCAAAAGCCTTGCCGTCCTGCACGGAGACGGCTTCAACCAGCCCGTCCGGGGCTCGCGCCTCGACCCTTAAGCCGGGTGCCAGTCGCTGTATGCCCTGGGTGTGAATCGAGTTGACATCGAACTCGGTTGGCAAACCGAGGCTGGCCAGGATGCCACCGGGTTCAACGTGCATGCTGTGGCTGGGGGCGTACTGGATTTCAACCGGGGCGCTGGGGTCTTCGCGGTGCTCCATGAAGCCGTCGACTTCATGTAATTTCTGGTGAAGTGAGCCACCCAGGGCTACATTCAATTCTTGAAAGCCTCGGCAAATACCGAGCACGGGAACGCCTGCGGCAAGGGCTGCGCGAATCAGGGGAAGGGTCGTTTGATCGCGGTCAGGGTCGTGAAGCGTGCCATGCGCGCTGTCAGGTCCTTGATACCAATGGGGTTCTACGTTGGATGGGGAGCCGGTAAAGAGTAAACCGTCCAGGCTGTCCAGAATATCGTTCGGATCAATCACTTGCGCCAATGACGGAAGGATCAGAGGCAAGCCTTTGGCTGCCACCGCAACGGCTCTAACATACTTGTCGCCCGTGACGTGATAGGGATGAAGACCTATCTGTTTGGTACAAGCGGTGACGCCGATTAACGGCAGGCGTGACATGTAACACCCCGGTATTATTGCTGTTATGGGTTTGAATCGAGCTTAGCCTTGTTCATTTTTTTACACAACACCCCCGTAAAAAATACAACACGGCCCGCTCAAGCCTGCGGGCGGCAAGGATTTAAAATCCCTAAAGCTGCCCTATAAAGCACCAAAAATGGCCTTGTGGCGCTTTTTTAGGGCAAAAAACAGGCTGCTTGACTTCGGTATGCCGTTCGGGTTGACTGAAACCCGTAGCGCTCAATGATTGATATTTTTAACAACAAAGGTGTTGCATCATGTCGGTACCCCCGCGTGCCGTTCAGCTGAATGAAGCGAACGCGTTCCTTAAGGAACATCCTGAGGTTCTGTACGTTGACCTTCTAATTGCGGATATGAATGGTGTAGTGCGCGGCAAGCGCATTGAACGCACCAGCCTCCACAAGGTTTACGAGAAAGGCATCAACCTGCCAGCCTCCCTTTTTGCTCTGGATATCAATGGCTCAACGGTGGAAAGCACCGGTCTGGGTCTGGATATCGGTGATGCAGACCGAATCTGTTATCCAATTCCTGACACCCTGTGCAACGAGCCTTGGCAAAAGCGCCCAACCGCGCAATTGCTGATGACCATGCACGAACTTGAAGGTGAACCTTTCTTCGCCGATCCGCGCGAAGTGTTGCGCCAGGTAGTCACCAAGTTTGATGAGTTGGGCCTGACCATCTGTGCCGCTTTTGAGCTTGAGTTCTACCTGATCGATCAGGAGAACGTGAACGGCCGTCCACAACCGCCGCGTTCGCCGATTTCCGGCAAGCGTCCGCACTCGACTCAGGTTTACCTGATCGACGACCTCGACGAATACGTCGACTGCCTCCAGGACATTCTGGAAGGTGCCAAAGAGCAAGGCATCCCGGCTGACGCCATCGTTAAAGAAAGTGCCCCGGCGCAGTTCGAAGTGAACCTGCACCACGTTGCCGACCCGATCAAGGCCTGCGACTACGCGGTACTGCTCAAGCGTTTGATCAAGAACATCGCCTACGACCATGAAATGGACACCACCTTCATGGCCAAGCCTTACCCAGGCCAGGCGGGCAACGGGCTACACGTTCATATTTCGATTCTGGATAAAGAAGGCAAAAATATTTTTGCCAGCGAGGATCCCGAGCAGAACGCCGCATTGCGTCACGCAATCGGCGGTGTGCTGGAGACCCTACCGGCGCAGATGGCGTTCCTTTGCCCTAACGTCAACTCGTACCGCCGTTTTGGTGCACAGTTCTACGTTCCCAACTCGCCTTGCTGGGGCCTGGACAACCGTACGGTAGCCATTCGCGTGCCGACCGGTTCTTCCGATGCTGTGCGTATCGAACACCGTGTGGCCGGCGCCGATGCCAACCCCTACTTGCTGATGGCTTCAGTCCTGGCAGGCGTGCATCACGGCCTGACCAACAAGATCGAGCCGGGTGCGCCAGTCGAAGGCAACAGCTACGAGCAGAATGAACAAAGCCTGCCGAATAACTTGCGTGATGCACTGCGCGAGCTGGACGACAGTGAAGTCATGGCCAAATATATCGATCCTAAATACATCGATATCTTTGTGGCCTGTAAAGAGAGCGAGCTGGAGGAGTTTGAACACTCCATCTCCGATCTCGAATACAACTGGTACCTGCATACCGTGTAAGCGCTTGCAGCCACTGAAAACGCCGCCGGCTTCCCAGCCCGCGGCGTTTTTTTATGGGGGTTGGCCTGCGAACAGATCAGCAAATCGTCATGGAATACGGGAAAAGTCCTACATAAATATTTTACCCAAGCTCTCAAGATGTTCGGCTTAATGAGCGGCCATTCAGGTTTTGAAAAGGAGTTGTCGCGCGTTCTTTACATCCTTTTTCACGAAGAATTCATCATGAAGCTCCGCATCTTCAGCGCGGTCATTCTGGTCATGGGCCTGTTTGTCTGGAACTCGGCACTTGCAAACAGTCAGTCCTGGAACTATGCCGAGGCGTCCGGCTCCGCTCACTGGAGCACGCCTGCTCCGGATGATGACGCCTGCAACTCTGACTGCGTTCAGTCGCCAGTCAACATGAACAGTGCCTCCCTTGCCGGTTTACCTGACCTGGATATTCACTATTTGGTGGGCCCGGCCACAGTCGAGCACATGGGGCATACCCTGGAAGTCAGGTCTGATACTGAGGGCCGGATCATCATGGGCGAGGACTTTTACGAATTCGTCCAACTGCACGTGCACACGCTCAGCGAAAAACAGAGCAAAGCCGGCCTTTACCCCATCGTTGCCCACCTGGTGCACCGCAATCAAAACGGCGAGTGGGCGGTGGTTGTCATGCAGTTCAAGGAAGGTGCCGAAAACCCGGTGCTGGCCCAATTGTTTGCAGCGGCGCCCGCGCGTAAAGGTGAAACGCTGACACTGGGGTATCTGGACATTTCTCAGCTGTTTCCTGCGCAGCGCGATTACTACACGCATAAGGGGTCGCTGAAAGCGCCGTCATGTATCGATTGTGTACGTTGGCACGTGCTGAAAACCCCGGTTGAAATGTCCAAAGCTCAGTTGCACACGTTTCAATTATTGTTCCCGGCGAACACTCGTCCTGTGCAGCCGGGTGATGAGCGCACGGCGCAGGTCAGTGACTAATACCTGAACCGGCTCGTACAATGCCTGCTGCCCCGCAGGAGACACCCATGACGCGCCCCGCCCCGCCACGCGCTACACCTCGCAAGTCCCGCGCACGCAGTCAGGCCCGGATCGACTCGATACTCGACGCCGCACGAACGTTGCTTGCGGCTGAAGGCGTGGCCAGCCTTTCTATCTATAGCGTGGCCGAGCGCGCCGAGATTCCGCCCTCGTCGGTCTATCACTTTTTTGCGGGGGTGCCAGCGCTGCTCGAAGCCCTGACCAGTGATGTACACGCCGCGTTTCGCGCGTGTTTGCAAACACCGGTCGAGCATGAAGCGTTGAGCACCTGGCGCGACTTGTCACAACGGATTGAGCAGCGCATGTTGGCCATTTACAGCGAAGATGCGGCGGCTCGACAGCTGATTCTGGCTCAGCATGGCCTCACCGAAGTCACCCGGGCCGACCGCCAGCACGATCTTGAGCTGGGCCAACTGATGCACGCGCTGTTTATGCGTCATTTCGAGTTGCCGGTTTTGCCGCAGGATGTGGATGTATTTGCGCTGGCGATGGAGCTGGGTGATCGCGTTTATGCGCGCTCCATCCAGTTGCATGACTGCATCACCCCGCGTATGGCCGAAGAAGGCCTGCGCGTCGTGGATGCTTATTTGGGGTTGTACCTGCCGCCTTTTTTGCCGAAACGCTTGGCACCCATGAACGAATCCGACCTGTAGGCGCGAGCCCGCTCGCGCCTACAGGTTTTTTGCGCCGCGGTTAAAACGGTGCATCACCCAAAATAGTCGCACGGTGCATTACGCGGCGATTGGGGCGGTAATCATCCACGGCGTAATGCTGGGTCACGCGGTTGTCCCAGAAGGCCACGTCGTTTTCCTGCCAGCGCCAGCGAAGGGTGTATTCCGGCCGTGTCGCATGGGCGAACAGCAGTTTCAAAATGGCTTCGCTTTCCGCTTCGGACAGTTCATTGATGCGGGTGGTGAAGCCTTCGTTGACGAACAGCGATTTGCGCCCGCTCACCGGGTGTGTGCGAATCACCGGGTGTGACAGCGGCGGGTTGCTCTTGCGGGTTTGCTCCCAGCGCGCCAGGTCTTCTGGCGTTGAGCCAAAACGCTCCAGCGGGAATGACTTGGTGAAGTCGTGAGTGGCCGTCAGTCCATCCAGCAGGACTTGAAGCGGTCTGGATAACCCTTCAAACGCCGCAATGCCGGCGGCCCACAAGGTATCGCCTCCGAAAGCAGGCAATTGTTTGGCACTCAGCACCGCCCCCATCGCCGGTGTCGGCAAGAAGGTGACATCGGTATGCCAGACTGCGTTGTCGCGCACGTCGGTGACGGCAGTGTCCAGCACCAGTACTTGCGGTTGCTCGGGCACATTGGGATAGATGGGATGGATATGCAGGTCGCCAAAATGGGCTGCAAAGCGTGCTTGCTGCTGTGGCGTGACGGGCTGGTTTCTGAAGAACACAACGTGATGCCGGAGCAGTGCCTGTTCGATGGCATCACGGTGTTCCACGCTCAGCGGCAGGCTCAGGTCAACGCCGTCAATCTGGGCACCCAGGGCAGCGCTAATCGGGGTAATGGTCAGGCTCATGATCGTCTCTTTTATCAGCGCGCCGATTGATCAGCGTCGAGTTCTGTTCAATAGGCTTAGTGAGCCTGGCCATGCCATGGCACCAGCTTGCGTTGCAGGGCGCGCAGGCCCATCTCCATCGCGAAGGCGATAATGGCAATCACCAGAATCCCCAGCACCACCACGTCGGTGACCAGAAACTGTGCGGCCGATTGCACCATGAAGCCCAGGCCGCTGGTGGCCGCAATCAGCTCCGCAGCCACCAGCGTTGACCAGCCCACACCCAGGCCGATACGTACGCCGGTCAAAATGTCCGGCAGAGCGCTGGGCAAAATCACATGACGGATCAGCTGCCAGCGGGTCGCTCCCAGGGATTGCGCTGCGCGGACTTTTGCCGGGTCTACCGTGCGCACACCGGTCGCGGTTGCGATGGCAATCGGCGCAAAAATCGCCAGATAAATCAGCAGCACTTTCGACAGTTCGCCAATGCCGCACCAGATCACGATCAGCGGCAAATACGCCAACGGCGGAATCGGGCGGTAGAACTCAATCAGCGGATCGAAAATCCCTCGCGCAATGCGGTTGTAGCCAATGGCGATGCCCACCGGGACGGCAGTCAAAATGGCGAAACCCAGGCCCAGGCCGATCCGGCTCAGGCTCGCGCCCAAGTGCTGCCACAAGGTCGAGTCCATGTAGCCCTTGGTGGCCAGTAACCAGCCTTTCTCCAGTACGGCGGACGGTGGTGGCAAGAACAGTGGCTCGATCAGTTCGCCAGCGGTGACGGCCCACCACAGTGCAATCAGGGTCAGCAGCGTCAACACGCTGATCCAGCGCGTGCTCAAGCTGCGTTTTACCGGGCGCGACGCAGGGGGCGCGGCAACGGATGGTGTGATTGCCGGAAGTTCATAGCTGCTCATGCGCGCTCCTGCCGCTGAGCGGCGCCGCGTTGTGAAAATACGCGCTCCAGCACGTGTTCACGGGTTTCAATAAAACGAGGATCCGACTTGATCGACCGCGCCGATTCACCGGCGTTGTAGCGCTGGCCGAAATCCAGGGCCAGGCGCTCGACGATACGACCCGGCTCAGGGGCCAGCAAAATCAGGTCAGTGGCCAGAAACACGGCCTCTTCAATGTCATGGGTGATCAGGAAGACCGGCTTGTCGGTGCGTTTGCACACCTGCAGCAACAGCTCTTGCATCTGTTCACGGGTGAAGGCATCCAGGGCGCCAAACGGTTCATCCATCAGCAGCACACGAGGATCGGCCGCCAAGGCACGCGCCAGGCCTACTCGCTGTCTTTGCCCACCGGACAGTTCCCAGATCCGGCGCTGTTCAAAGCCTGACAAATCAACCAGTGTGAGCATTTCACGGGCGCGGGTTTCGCGTTTGTTACGCGGCACACCGGCCAGCTCAAGGCCAAAGGCTACGTTCGCCAGCACGTCTTGCCAGGGCAATAACACATCGTCCTGGAAGACCACGCCACGCTCGGCGCCAGGGCCTTTGACCGGGGCGCCATCAAGGGTGATGCGCCCGGCGCTGGGCTCGACAAAACCGGCGATCAGGTTCAGCAATGACGTTTTGCCGCTGCCGGACGGGCCGAGTGCGACCAGCAGTTGCTGGGGGCCGAGGCTCAGGGAAATATCCGACAGCACAGGCTCGGCAGCGCCCGGGTACTGTGCGCTGATGCGCTCCAGTGATAACAAGGCCATGGCAGTCGACTCCTCAGCGGGCGTTGATTATTGAGTGATGAAGCGGGCGTTAACCGACGGCGCGTAGTCCGGCAGCACAGCATCCACCTTGCCTTGCTCTTTAAGGAACGCGGCGGTGTCCGCCAGGGCCTTGGTGGTGGGTGCACCGAGCAACTGCGTCTGGCCAGCGGCCAGCGGGTACACATTGCCTTGCAGCAGCAGTGGAATGTCAGTGGCCTTGGCCCCTGACAGCTTCACCAGCTTGTCGACGTTGCTCTGATTGGCCTGCCACGCTTTTGGATCTTTGTGGTAATCGGCATAGGCGTCCAGGGTCACTTTGGCGAACGCTGTGACGATCTCCGGATGCTTGGCGGCGAAATCCTTGCGCACGATCCAGGCATCAAAAGTGGGTGCACCGAACTGGCTGAGTTCGCCCGAGGTGATCAGCACTTTGCCGTTCTCTTTGGCCGTGCCGAGCGCGGGGTCCCAGACATAGGTCGCGTCAATATCGCCACGCTTCCAGGCGGCCACAATGGCGGGCGGGGCGAGGTTAAGAATCGTGACTTTCGCAGGGTCGATCTTCCAGTGTTTCAGTGCTGCCAGCAGGCTGTAGTGCCCGGTGGACACAAACGGCACGGCCACTTTTTTACCGATCAGGTCCTGGGGACTGTTGATGCCGGAACCCTCCCGTGCCACCAGCGCTTCGGCAGCGCCGATCTGGGTCGCGATCAAAAAGGTTTCAACCGGGACTTTTCGGGTGATTGCCGCCGTTAGCGGGCTAGACCCCAGATAGCCGATTTGCACATCGCCGGAGGCGATCGCGGCAATGATGTCGGCGCCATTATCAAATTTTCTCCAGCGGATGTTGGCGTCGATGGAGCGCTCGTAAGCGCCATCGGCTTGGGCCACTTTGGCCGGGTCGACAGTGGTTTGGTAGGCCACGGTGACTTCGCTGGCCGCCTGTGCGAAAAAACTGGCACCTGCCAGAGACAAAGCTGCCAAAAGGCGTAGGGGAGAGTGCAGTTTCATCAGGGGGCTCCTCGGCAGGCGGCCGGATATCGGCAGAAAGCGAGGTTAAATGATCTAAGAATGCACAAATAAATAACTTTTTAGCATTAGCTTATGTAGTTCCGATACCTCCTGACCCTTTGCTCCAGGCCTTTGGATGTTCTGATCCGAAGCCGGTGGCTTCCCGGAATCAAGAACCAAATGAACTAAAAAATTATATTAAATTCCGTTCAGGCATTAGACGAAGGCCCGATAGCATTCCTTCGAATGCCTTTGGGAATAAGCTTCTATATAATTATTCGGTCTGAAAATTTCTTAAATAATTCTTTTTGGGTTTATCAAAAACCCATTAACCTTCTTGCAAGCAGTAAATGACTAGACAAAAGTCGTAGACATGAATAGTTACGATTGACTTGCTGGTCACGGTCTGGCGCTAATCGCGCATCTATAGCACCGAAGCGTCAGATTTCGGGCTGAAGACCTACAAAAATTAGAAACGTAAAGGAGCAACACAATGAACAGGTCCACCTTGGCCGTGGCTGTGGCCATCGGTTTGTTGGCACAGCAAGCCAGTGCTGCCGGCTTTATCGAAGACAGCAAGGCAACGCTGAAGCTGCGCAACTTCTATATCAACAACGATAACCGCGACTCGGGCACGCCCAAGAACGCCAGCTATCAGGAAGAATGGGGCCAAGGCTTCCAGCTTGATTACACCTCGGGCTTTACCCAAGGCACCGTAGGTTTTGGTGTTGATGCCATCGGCTTGCTGGGTGTGCGTCTGGATTCAGGCAAAGGCCGTCATGGCAACCCGACCAGCGCCAACTACGGCGGCACCGTATTCCCTACCGATAGCGATGGCCGTGCAGTCAGCGACTTCTCTAGTCTGGGCCTGACAGCCAAGGCCAAGATCTCCCAGACCGAATTGCGCTACGGCACCCTGATGCCGAAGCTGCCGGTGATCGTTTCCAACGATGGCCGCTTGTTGCCCCAGACTTTTGAAGGGGGCCAAATCACCTCCAACGAATTCAAGGACCTGACGTTTGTTGGTGGTCAGATCGAGCACGCCAAGGGCCGTAACTCCAGCAACACCGAGGGGTTGTCGATCGCGGGTGCCAACAACGCGCGTACGGGCGAGTTCAGCAATAAATTCCTGTACGGCGGTGTGGACTACAAACTCAACAAAGACCTGTTGCTGCAGTACTACTACGGCAACCTGGAAGACTTCTACAAGCAGCACTTCCTGGGCTTGACCCACAACTGGTCCATCGGTCCAGGTGTGTTGAAATCTGATGTGCGTTATTTCAACAGCAGTGATGACGGCAAGAACGGCAGCGACCCAGCCTACTTCACCACTGGCGACTACCGCAGCAACGCTACCGGTAAAGGCAAAGTCGACAACAACCTGTACAGCGCCTTGTTCCTGTACACCGTTGAAGGTCACACCTTCGGTGGCGGCTATCAGGTCAGCAATGGCAGCAGCGATTTCCCTTGGTTGAACCAGGGTGACGGTTCGTCGGCTTACCTGACCACTGACATGCAAATCTCGAAGTTCGCCCGCGCCGGCGAGCGTACCTGGCAAGCACGTTACTCTTATGATTTCGCCAAAGTGGGCGTTCCAGGCCTGACTGCGGGCGCGGTTTACCTGCGTGGCGATAACATCGACACCATCAGCGGCGGCAAAGTGGCCACCAATGGCGGCTCGGAGTGGGAACGCGACCTGACCCTGGCGTATGTGGTTCAGGATGGTGCGTTGAAAAACCTGGGTGTGATGTGGAAAAACGCCATGTGGCGTAACGACATCGCGGGCCAGCGCGACCAGGACGAAAACCGTCTGATCGTCAGCTACTCGATTCCGTTGCTGTAAGTTTGCTGTAGCGTAAAAGCAAGAAAAGTCCTGCCCGGCGCAATTCCGGGCAGGGTGTTTACCGAAGCCCCCTGGCGGGTGCGTTCGCAACACATTTAATGGCGCAGCTCCCTGCCGCTCCCTTGCCTAAACCTGAGTCCAGAGTGGACCCGGGGCATTGTTGCGTCCAATGAAACAGTTTTTAATATTCTTTTTAGATCTAATTAAATTGATATTTATTCTTTTTAATTAAGTTCCGGTGCAGGCAGAGTAAGCCCATCACGCCCTGCCATTGCCTATGAAAAGGAGCAGCACCATGAGCCTCAGACTCGGCGACATCGCCCCGGATTTTGAACAGGATTCCAGTGCCGGCCCGATCCGTTTTCATGAGTGGCTGGGCGACAGTTGGGGTGTTTTGTTTTCGCACCCGGCAGACTTCACTCCCGTCTGCACCACCGAGCTGGGCTTCACGGCCAAACTCAAGGATGACTTTGCCAAGCGCGGCGTCAAAGCCATTGCATTGTCCGTTGACACGGTGGAATCGCACCATGCCTGGATCGAAGACATCAACGAAACCCAGAACACGGTGGTCAACTTTCCGATCCTGGCGGATGCGGATCGCAAGGTCAGCGATCTCTACGACCTGATTCACCCCAATGCCAGCGACACCCTGACCGTTCGCTCGTTGTTCGTGATTGATCCGAACAAAAAAATCCGCCTGACTATTACGTACCCGGCCAGTACAGGACGTAATTTCAACGAGATCCTGCGAGTGATCGACTCACTGCAACTGACCGATCACTACAAAGTTGCTACGCCGGCCAACTGGCAAGACGGAGAGGAGGTCGTGATCGTGCCCTCGCTCAAGGACGAAGACGAGCTCGTGCGCCGCTTTCCAAAAGGTTACCGCGCTGTGAAGCCCTACCTGCGGCTGACGCCACAGCCAAATAAATAACCACCGATTGTTGTAGCAGCTGCCGAAGGAACGAGGCAGCTGCTACAGATATAGCGTGTCTTCCATAGGGTTTAAGGCCGTCTCGACGGCCTTTTTTTTGCCTTTTATTCAACAAAAACTCATATGCATTTTAAGAATAAACAAATGAATAAATATGATTTATAGATATATAAAACACCTGCTAATGTCACCTCACTCAAGCGAAAACGCTGATAAAGAATTCCCCACATTCATTCAAGGAAACGCCTAGATGCTGGTCGTGACACTCGGAGGAAGCCCAAGCCAACGATCCCGCTCCGGGGTGTTGCTGGATCGCGCCAAACACTGGCTAAACCAGAATGGCGTTGAAGTGGTGAGTTATCAGGTACGTGACTTTCCGGCCGAAGACTTGCTGCATGCGCGCTTTGATAGCCCGAAAATTATCGACTTGCTGCAACAGATTGAAAATGCTGACGGCCTGATCATTGCGACACCGGTCTACAAAGCCTCGTTCAGCGGCGCATTGAAAACCGTACTCGATCTCCTGCCCGAGCGTGCCTTGAGCCACAAGGTGGTTTTGCCCATCGCAACCGGTGGCAGCATCGCCCATATGCTGGCGGTGGATTACGCGCTCAAGCCGGTGTTGTCGGCACTCAAGGCCCAAGAAATGCTGCACGGCATTTTTGCCGAAGACAGCCAGATTGCTTACGGCGAAGGCAGCGCACAAGCGCAGCTGGTGCCGGTACTGGAACAACGTTTGAGCGAGTCTCTGGAGCACTTTTACAGTGCCCTGGCCCGTCGGCCGAAACCGCTGGATCCGAACATCCTCAACGAGCGGCTTCGGACCGCGCGCTGGAGCATCTGAATGTATTTTCCCTGCAGGAACAGCTGATCGAGCGCCTCCAGGTTTGTAATTGGTATCACCCACCTTACTGATCCGCTAACGGCTCGGCAGGTGCACCCGAATCTCGAACTGCAAATAGGAGAGCGCCATGCGCCCTGTCATTTTGCGTCGTGGTCTGGTCGCACTGTTCGCTGCGGCTGTGTCCTTCGGCGCTGTTACACAAGCCCAAGCTGATGCTCTGCGCATCGGTTATCAAAAATACGGCACGCTGATGTTACTCAAGGCCAAAGGCACGCTGGAAAAGCGTCTGGCCGAACAAGGCGTCGACGTGCAATGGACTGAGTTTCCGGGCGGGCCGCAATTACTGGAAGGCCTGAACGTCGGTTCGATCGACTTCGGCGTGACGGGCGAAACCCCGCCCGTGTTCGCCCAGGCGGCAGGTGCCGATCTGCTGTACGTCGCTTACGAGCCGCCTGCTCCGACCAGTGAAGCCATTCTGGTGCCCAAGGACTCGCCGATCACCTCGGTCAAAGATCTCAAGGGTAAAAAGGTCGTCCTCAATAAAGGCTCCAACGTTCATTACTTGTTGGTGCGTGCTCTGGAAGATGCCGGGCTGAACTACACCGATATCCAGACGGTTTTCCTGCCGCCTGCGGATGCCCGGGCTGCCTTTGAGCGTGGCAGCGTCGATGCCTGGGTCATTTGGGACCCGTACCAGGCTGCCGCCGAGCAACAGCTGCAAGCGCGAACCTTGCGTGATGCCAGTGGCATCGCTGACAACCATCAATTCTATCTGGCGACCAAACCCTACGCCGAGCAGCATCCCAAGGTGATCGAAACCCTGGTGGATGAAGTGCGAAATATTGGTGACTGGGCCAAGGCCAACCCTGAAGAAGTGACGCGACAAGTTGCCCCGCTGCTCGGCTTGTCGCCCGAGATCACCCTGACTGCCGTCAAACGCCAAGGCTACGGTGCGCAGTTCTTGACCCCTGAAGTGGTCAATGCCCAGCAAAAGATCGCTGACAGCTTTCACCAGCTCAAGCTGATCCCCAAACCGCTGACTGTTAAAGACGTGATCTGGACGCCGCCCGCCAATCTGGCCAAAGCCCCTTAATGCTTGCCGTACCCACTTATTAGGAGACCACTCCATGAGCCTCAATATTTTCTGGTTCCTGCCCACCCACGGGGACGGCCATTACCTTGGCACCTCAGAGGGCGCCCGGGCCGTTGACCATGGTTACTTGCAACAGGTCGCACAAGCGGCTGACCGTCTGGGTTTTGGCGGGGTACTGATTCCAACGGGGCGTTCGTGTGAAGACTCATGGCTGGTGGCAGCATCGCTGATTCCTGTGACTCAGCGCCTGAAGTTTCTGGTGGCTCTGCGTCCGGGCATCGTTTCGCCGACCGTGGCCGCGCGTCAGGCGGCGACCCTCGACCGGCTGTCCGGCGGGCGTGCACTGTTCAACCTGGTGACGGGCGGTGACCCTGAAGAATTGGCCGGAGACGGTTTGTTCCTGAGCCACGAAGAGCGCTATCAAGCCTCGGTGGAGTTCACGCGTATCTGGCGACGGGTACTGGAAGGCGAGATCGTGGACTACGACGGTCAGCACATCAAAGTCAAAGGCGCCAAGTTGCTCTACCCCCCGATCCAGCAACCGCGTCCAGCGCTGTATTTCGGCGGTTCCTCGGAGGCCGCGCAGGATCTGGCTGCTGAGCAGGTTGAAATGGTGTTGACCTGGGGAGAGCCGCCGGCGGCGGTTGCCGAAAAAATCTCCCAGGTGCGGGCCAAGGCCGCGAAGCTCGGGCGTACCGTGCGTTTCGGCATTCGTTTGCATGTAATCGTGCGTGAAACCAACGACGAGGCCTGGAAAGCCGCCGACAAACTGATTTCGCACCTGGATGACGACACCATCGCCCGTGCCCAGGCGTCGCTGTCGCGCTTCGACTCCGTGGGCCAGCAACGCATGGCCGCGCTGCATGGCGGTAGCCGTGACAACCTTGAGGTCAGCCCAAACCTGTGGGCCGGCGTGGGCCTGGTGCGTGGCGGTGCCGGGACGGCGCTGGTCGGTGACGGTCCGACAGTGGCCGCACGGGTCAAGGAATACGCGGACCTGGGCATTGATACCTTTATCTTTTCGGGGTACCCGCATCTGGAGGAGTCATACCGCGTGGCCGAGCTGCTGTTTCCGCACCTGGATATCGAGCGTCCGGAGTTGCCGAAAAGCAGCGGTTACGTGAGCCCGTTTGGCGAAATGGTCGCCAATGACATCATCCCTAAAGCTGCGTCGCAGAGCTGAGGCGGCCATGAGTACGGTGAAGGCATCAAGCCTCAACAGTATTGGCCAGCGGCTGGCGCCCTGGGCCTTGCCCGTGTTGCTGCTGGCGGTCTGGCAGTTATCCGTGTCGGCGGGCTGGTTGTCGACGCGTATCTTGCCTGCCCCCAGCGCAGTGATCGCAGCCGGGGTTGAGCTGGTGCGCAGTGGCGAGATCTGGAAGCATCTCGCCATCAGCGGCTGGCGTGCGGGCCTGGGCTTTGTGATCGGCGGCAGCATCGGACTGGTGTTGGGGTTCATCACCGGTCTGTCGAAGTGGGGAGAGCGCCTGCTCGACAGTTCGGTGCAAATGATCCGTAACGTGCCCCATCTGGCGCTGATCCCGCTGGTCATCCTGTGGTTCGGGATCGACGAGTCAGCGAAGATTTTTCTGGTGGCACTGGGGACTCTGTTCCCGATCTACCTCAACACCTATCACGGCATCCGTAACGTTGACCCGGCGCTGGTGGAAATGGCTCGCAGCTATGGCTTGTCCGGTTTCAGCCTGTTCCGCCAGGTGATCCTGCCCGGTGCTTTGCCTTCGATTCTGGTGGGGGTGCGTTTTGCGCTGGGCTTTATGTGGTTGACCCTGATCGTGGCTGAAACCATCTCTGCCAGTTCCGGCATTGGCTATCTGGCGATGAACGCCCGGGAGTTCCTGCAAACCGATGTCGTGGTGCTGGCAATTGTTTTGTACGCGGTGCTCGGCAAATTGGCTGACAGCGCAGCGCGAGGTCTGGAGCGCGTGTGGTTGCGCTGGCATCCGGCCTATCAAGTGGCTAAAGGCGGTGCAGCATGACAGCTCAACAACCTCCGCGTTTGCGCCCGGGCATTCCTCTGGCGATCAACGGTCTGCAGAAGTCTTTTGGCGAGCGTCAGGTACTGCGGGACATTGATCTGCACATCCCGGCCGGACAATTCGTGGCGATAGTCGGGCGCAGCGGGTGTGGTAAAAGCACCTTGATGCGCTTGCTGGTCGGTCTCGACCAGCCCACGGGCGGCGCATTGCTGGCCGGCAGCGCCCCTCTGCAGGACGCCCATGACGATACGCGGCTGATGTTTCAGGAGGCCCGTCTGCTGCCCTGGAAAAAAGTGATCGACAACGTTGGCTTGGGGCTCACGGGCGATTGGCGGCCGAAGGCACTCAAGGCGCTGGAAGAAGTCGGCCTGTCCGAACGTGCCAACGAATGGCCTGCTGCTTTATCGGGTGGCCAAAAGCAGCGCGTGGCCCTGGCCCGCGCCCTGATACACCAACCCCGCTTGTTGCTGCTGGACGAGCCGTTGGGTGCACTGGATGCGCTGACACGCATCGAGATGCAGCACCTGATCGAACGCCTGTGGCGTCAACATGGTTTCACGGTCTTGCTGGTGACCCACGATGTCAGCGAAGCCGTTGCCATTGCCGACCGGGTGATCCTGATCGAAGACGGCGAAGTGGGGCTCGACCTCATCGTCGAACTGCCACGGCCCCGAGTCCGTGGCTCCCACCGGCTGGCGGCATTGGAAACCGAAGTGTTGAACCGAGTACTCGCCTTGCCTGGCTCGCCCCCTGAGCCAGAACCCGTTGCACCTTTGCCTACGCAATTGCGTTGGGCGCAATAACCTCACGTTCTATCTCAAGACAGGAATCGACATCATGACCATCAAAGCCATTAACGTTCGCAACCAGTTCAAAGGCCACATCAAGGAAATCGTGCTGGGCGACGTGCTCTCTGAAATCGATGTGCAAACCGCATCGGGCATCGTCACCTCCGTCATCACCACCCGCTCGGTCAAAGAGCTGGAACTGGTCGTCGGCAGCGAAGTCATCGCTTTTGTAAAATCCACCGAAGTGTCCATCGCCAAGTTGTAACCCATGGAAGACCCACAACCCCGAAAGGCGTGAGCCCTTCGGGGTTTTTTGTGGACTTGCAGAACGCGATGTTTCAGCGAGTCCGCAGAGATGCCATCGCGAGACAACCTACGGATCGATGACCCTCCCGAAAATCAAACCTGTAGGAGCGAGCTTGCTCGCGACCCCGACGACGCGGTGATTCAGATAAACCGCAGAGATGTCATCGCGAGCAAGCTCGCTCCTACAAAGTACGGGTCGATGGCCCTTCGAAAATCGCAGCCTGCACCAAACCTGTAGGAGCGAGCTTGCTCGCGATCCCGACGACGCGGTGATTCAGATAAACCGCAGGGATGTCATCGCGAGCAAGCTCGCTCCTGTAGAAAGGGACATGTTTGGAATCACTGGGGTACTCCTGCCTTTCTGCCCGGCGCTAAGCTTTCCCTTTGAAACTTATTTTAGAGGGCAAAGGAATGTCCGTGTTTCCTCATGGGTGTCGGCTGCGTACCGGCAGGTATTCCGAGACGGGTCGTATTTACTTGATGACTGCTGTCGTGATGAATCGTGAACCAATTTTCCATGACTTTTTTTTAGCCCGTCTCTTGATCAATGAGCTAAGGCGAACTCATTCGCAAGGTGCTGTGAATTCCCTCGCGTGGGTTGTGATGCCCGATCACTTTCATTGGTTAATCGAGCTTCAACACAGCGCTCTTTCGAGTGTCATGCAGCGCACAAAATCACTCAGCGCCCGGGTGATCAACGCGCGTCAGAAAAGTCAGGCACAACTTTGGCAAAAGGGCTATCACGACCGGGCACTGCGCTATGACGAGGATCTGAAAAAAACTGCCCGCTATGTTGTTACCAACCCGATACGCGCTGGCTTGGTCAAGCGTCTGGGTGATTACCCGCACTGGGACGCCCTATGGCTATAACTGCCCGTGTAGGGATTCATGCCCCTGCTTTGCGCCACACGCTCACCAGCCAGGGTTGTTGATCTCGGGGCAGGCCGGCCGGGCGGTAGTAGTGTTCCAACTCGGTAAAACCCGCGGCCGTGAGCATCGCCTGCCAGTTTTCCAGGTCGTGGTATGCGCCATAACGCTGCCCATTCCAGCCTTCGCGGTTATCGCCACGGGGGTTCGAGCTGAGCAGAACGCCACCGGGTTTCAGGGTGGCGTGCAGTTTGCCCAGGACTTGTGCCAGTTCCTGGGTGGGAACGTGGAACAGCGAGGCGTTGGCGAAGATGCCGTCGAAGCGTTCGGCCGGCAAGTCGAGCTTGAGAAAATCCTGATGCCAGACTTCACAGCCGCTGTCTTCGCGGGCCATTTGCGTGAAGCGCTCTGTGCCGTCCAGCCCGATGGCCTCATGGCCCAGGCGAGTGAAGGTTTGCAGGTCGCGGCCCGGGCCGCAGCCGAAGTCGAGAATCGAAAATGGGGACGTGCCCCGGATATGCCGCAGCAAGGCGTCGATGTTTTGGCTGACATCGTGATCACGGGTGCCTTCACGGAACCCTTCGGCACTCTGTTGATAGTGGTCCAGGGTGGTGGCAGCAATCTGTTCGAGGGTTTTTGGATCGAGGGTCATCTCAGGCTCAGTCGGCGGCACGTCAGGCCACCGACTATACCTCAGCGTTTGTTCAGAACACGGGCCAAACGGTCGCCGCCGAGCTGAATCACGGCAACCAGAACCACCAGCAGCACAATCACGGTGAGCATCACTTGTGTGTCGAAGCGCTGGTAACCATAGCGATAGGCGATGTCTCCCAGGCCGCCCGCGCCAATGGCACCGGCCATGGCCGAAGAGTTGATCATCGTGACCAGGGTGATGGTGAAACCGCCGACAATACCCGGCAATGCCTCAGGCAACAGCACGTGCCAGATGATGTGATGACGCTTGCAACCCATGGCCTGGGCGGCTTCGATCAAGCCGTGATCGACCTCACGCAGGCTGACTTCGGCGATACGGGCAAAGAACGGTGTGGCCGCGATGGTCAGCGGTACGACGGCTGCCCACACCCCATAGGTGGTGCCCACAATCAGGCGGGTAAACGGAATCAGCGCCACCATCAAAATCAGAAACGGAATAGAACGGAACAGGTTGACGAACGCGCCCAGCGCTTTGTTCAGCGCTGGCGCTTCATAAATTCCGCCCTTGTTGCTGGTGACCAAAATTACCGCCAGCGGAATCCCCAGCACCAGCGCGATCAGTGACGACACCCCCACCATCAAAAAAGTGTCGACGACGCCCTGCCATAAACGCTCAAACCCCATAGCCCACGACCTCGACCTGTTGTGCCCACTGTTCGGCGCGCTTGCGCAGTTCTTCTGCGCCCAGCGATGCGCTGGTCACACTGAGTAAAAGTTGCCCCAGGGCATGCCCCTGAATCTGTTCGACGCCGCCATGCAACAGGCGAACCTGGCCGCCCAGCGCGCTGAACACGGCGCCAAGATCAGGCTCGCGGGCCTGGCTGCCGGTAAACCGCAGGCGCAGGATCACACTGGAGCTGGCCGCGGTCGGTTGCTGTGAAATGCGCTGTTGCAGTGCTTCGGGCAAGGTGTCCTGCAAGGGGGCGAGCAAGGTTTTGCTGACCTCATGTTGCGGGTCGCCGAACACTTGCCACACCGGACCTTGCTCGACCACCCGGCCTTGTTCCAGTACCACCACGCGGTGGCAAATATCGCGAATCACGGCCATCTCGTGGGTGATCAGAATGATCGTCAGCCCCAACCGCTGATTGATCTCGCGCAGCAAGCCGAGGATCGACTGTGTGGTTTCAGGATCGAGGGCCGAGGTGGCTTCGTCGCAGAGCAAAATCGCTGGATCATGCACCAGCGCCCGGGCAATGCCCACGCGCTGCTTTTGTCCGCCCGAGAGTTGTGCCGGATAGGCGGTGTGCTTGCCTTGCAGGCCCACCAGCTCAAGCAGCTCCCGGACTTTCTGCTCACGCTGCGGCTTGGGTACACCCGCGACCTTGAGCGGCAGCTCGACGTTTTGCCATACGGTTTTGGCTGACATCAGGTTGAAGTGCTGAAAGATCATGCCAATCTGGCGACGCAGAGCCACCAGCGCATTTTCATTGAAGTCGCCGATGTCGACCTGATCAATCAAGACCCGCCCGCTGCTGGGTTGTTCGAGGCGGTTGATGGTACGAATCAGTGACGACTTGCCAGCGCCGCTGCGCCCGATAATGCCAAAAATTTCCCCGTGCTGAATCGCCAGATCAATGCCCTTGAGTGCATCCACCGGGCCCTGGCGGCCGTCATAGGTCTTGCCGACGCCGATAAAACGCACATGGGCGCGACTCAGCTCGGGGTGCAGCTCTGTTCGGGAGGCGCTGGGCGGTGGCTCATCAAGCTGCACGCGGGCAGTGGCAATGCTCATGTTCAGCCTCCCCAGCCAGCTTGGTAGAGCGTGCCGTAGGTTTTATCCAGCGAAGCCTTTACCACGGGTGAGTGTTGGTAAATATCGACGAACTTGGCCAGGCGCGGGTCGTCCTTGCTTTTGGGCTGGATGACAAATTGAATCACGTACTCGGGGTGGTCGATGCCGTCGAACAGCAGGGCTGATTCGGCATCGAAGGTTTTACCCAGGCGAATGTAAGCCGGATAACCCTGCACCAGATCGGCATCATCGTAGGCACGAACCAGTTGCACGGCTTCGACCTGAAGGATGTTGATCTTCTTCGGATTGGTGAGAATGTCCTCTTCGGTGGCTTTGTAGCCGACACCCGGCTTGAGGGTGATCAGTCCGGCCTTGGCCAGCAGCTGCAGGCCTCGACCGCTGTTGATCGGGTCGTTGGCGATGGCCACGGTGGCCCCTTCAGGCAGTGCGTCGAGACTGCTGTATTTTTTTCGAATACAAACCGACATTGTTGATCACGCCCCGGGCATAAGGCTCCAGATGAAAGCCGCCCGCTGCGTTGGCGTTTTCCAGAAAGGGGATGTGCTGGAAGTAATTCACATCGATATCGCCGCTGGCCAGGCTGACGTTGGGGGCGATCCAGTCCGTAAACTCCACCAGCTCGACTTTCAGCCCTTGCTTGTCGGCTTCGGCCACCGCGGCTTCCAGCGGGATGGCAAAGGCGGCGGTGGTGCCGACCTTGAGCGGTTTTTCGCCTGCGAAGACAATGCCGCTGAACAGCCCGAGGGCCAGAATTAGTGTGTGTTTTTTGTTCATAAGTTAATTCCAGTCAACGAGTCAGAGTTCGAACTTTGCAGGAGCGAGCGTGCTCACGATCCCGGTAACGCGGTGCGTCAGGCAGACCGCAGTGATGCCATCGCGAGCAAGCTCGCTCCTGCGGGTTATGTTGTGTGCCTAAAGGCAGCGCCGGTATGTCGATCGGGCAGGTGCGCACTGCCATCGGTAAACAGTTTTTGTCGCAGGCTGCCGTTGTCATACGCCGTTTTGTAGGAGCCCCGGCGCTGCAATTCCGGGATGACCAGATCGATAAAGTCGACATAGCTTTCGGGGGTGACAATTCGCGTCAGGTTGAAACCATCGAGGCCGGTCTCTTCGATCCATGACTCCAGCTCATCGGCGACCTGTGCTGGCGAGCCCACCAGCGTCATGTAACGCCCGCCAAGGGCGTGTTGTTCGAGCAGCTTGCGTCGGGTCCAGTCGTTGTTCTGCAACACATTGGTTGCCGACTGAATGGCGTTGCTCTTCACGTACTGGATGGGTTCATCCAGTTCATAGTCAGCAAAATCGATGCCGGTGGAACTGGCGAAATGCGCTACTCCGGCCTCGGCACTGGCATGGCTCAAGTAGTCATCGCGCTTGGCAAGTGCCTGGGCTTCTGTCGGCGCAACGATGACGTTGAGGCCCATGAACAGTTTGATGTCATCCGCGTTGCGCCCTGCCGCCAGGGCGCTGGCGCGTACTTTGTCGACCTGGCGTTTGGTGGCGGCCTTGGTTTGCCCGCTGATAAACACGCACTCGGCATGGCGCCCGGCAAACACCAGCCCGCGATCCGAGCTGCCGGCCTGGAACAGCACGGGCGTGCGTTGTGGTGACGGTTCGCAGAGGTGGTAACCCTCGACCTGATAAAACTCGCCGGCGTGTTTCACCTTGTGCACTTTTTCTGGGCGGGCGTAGATGCGTTGTGCCGGGTCATTGATGACCGCATCGTTTTCCCAACTGCCCTCCCACAGTTTGTAGAGCACCTCGAGGTATTCGTCGGCCTGGTCATAACGGCGGTCATGTTCGACCTGCTCGGTCAGGCCCATGGCCTTGGCAGCGCTGTCGAGGTAGCCCGTGACAATGTTCCAGCCCACGCGTCCACGGGTCAGGTGATCAAGCGTCGACATGCGACGTGCGAACAGATACGGCGGTTCGTAGGTCAGGTTCGCAGTTAAACCAAAGCCAAGGTTTTTGGTGACGGCGGCCATGGCGGATACGAGCAGCAGCGGGTCATTGACCGGCAATTGGATCGACTCTTTGAGCGGTACGTCGACCGACTGCTGGTACACGTCGTACACGCCCACGATGTCGGCGATAAACAATCCGTCAAACAGCCCGCGTTCCAGCAGCTGTGCCAGTTCGGTCCAGTACTCCAGAGTGTTGAAGCGGGTAGACGTGTCCCGCGGATGTGTCCACAGGCCGTGATTGATATGGCCAATGCAGTTCATGTTGAAGGCATTGAACAGGATTTTCTTTTTACTCATCAGATGGTGCCCCGCAGTGGCGGGTTTTCATCGTTGAGGTAGTAATTGCCGATGGCGTGGTACTTCCAGCGCACCGGGTCGTGCAACGTATGGACCCGGGCATTGCGCCAGTGCCGATCAAGGCCGTGTTCGGCCAGGGTGGCCTGGCTGCCGGCCAGTTCAAACAGGGTGCTGCCAGCGGCCAGTGAGACCTCGGTGCTGATGGCGCGGGCTTGCGCGACGGCAATCGAAGCGGCAGCTACGGTCGTGGCGTTGGTGTCGATCTGGGCCTGGTCGAGAAATTCGCCGGCGCGGTCCAGCAAGGCTTCGGCCGCATGCAAGCGGGCGCTGAGCTGGCCGAAGCTTTTGAGGGTCAGGGGATCTTCACTGGCCACATCACTTGTAGCGTCGATCCATGGGCGGGTTTTGGTGCGTACAAAGTGCAAGGCCTCTTCAAAGGCCGCTCGGGCGATGCCGGTATCTATGGCGGCGTGCAGAATCTGCGCCAGCGGCCCCACGGGTGTCGGGCGCTCGAAGGCACTTTGAAACGGGATCACGTCTTCTGCGCCGACAAAGACGTTGTCGAAGATGACCGAGCCGCTGCCAGTGGTGCGTTGACCAAAACCGCTCCAGTCATCGATAACCTTTAGCCCGTCGCTGTCGCGAGGCACAAACGCCAGTTGCTGAATGCCGTCGTCATCCACCACGGAAGTCGGAATGCGCTGGGCGTAAAGTGCGCCGGTTGCATAAAACTTGCGGCCGGTAATGCGATAGCCGTGCTCGGCCTTGGCCAGATGCGTGGTGCGGTCGTGGGCGGTTTTTGTGCCGATTTCAGCCAGGGCATTGCCAAAGCGCTGACCGGCCAGGACTTCGGCATACAGCCGCGCCTGTTGCTGGGGGCTGCCGTTTACCCGCAGTACTTCAAGTGCGTAGAAATGGTTTTGCGGAATTTGCCCCAGCGAGCCGTCTGCTGCTGCAATCAGCGCGACCACTTGTGCCAGGGTGACGTTGGAGACACCGGCACCGCCGTAAGTCTGGGGCACAGTAATGCCCCACAGGCCCGTGTGGGAAAACAGTTCGAGTTCGTCATGGGGCAGGCGGCGTTCACGGTCGCGCAGGGCGCTGTCGCGTTTGAAATGGGCGGCGAGTTCACGCGCTACGCTCAAGGCCTCGGCATCGCTGCGCAATACCGGGACCTGTTTGGATATCAGTGACATGGGTGTCTCCGGGTCAGATCCAGGAATGCCGTGCAGGCAATGTGCCCTTGAGGCGATACGCACCAATGGCGTGGTACTTCCAGCGCACCGGGTCGTGCAGGGTATGAACCCGTGCGTTGCGCCAGTGCCGGTCGAGGTTGAATTCGGCGAGAGTGGCGCGGCTGCCGGCCAGTTCGAAGAGCTTTTCGCTGGCCAGCAGTGAGACTTCGGTGCTCAGCACTTTGGCTTCGGCCACTGCAATCGACGCCCGGGCGGCGGCCTGCGCATCAATCGGTGCGGCGCTGACTTCGTCCAGTACCCGTCCGGCCTTGCGCAGCAACGCTTCGGCGGCGTGCAGTTCGACTTTCAGTTTGCCGATATCGGCGATCACATACGGGTCATGGCTATTGCGGTCGACCTTGGCGTCCACCCAGGGGCGGGAGCGCTCGCGTACAAAGCTGATGGTGTCGGTGATCGCGCCGCGGGCGATGCCCACATCGATGGCGGCCTGGATCAGTTGTGACACGGCGCCTTGAATATTCGGGGTCTCGTTGAGGCGCCAGTTCTCCACTACCCATTGGGCTTCAACCGGTACGTTATTGAGCAACACGGTACCGCTGGCGGTGGTGCGCTGGCCAAAGCCTGACCAGTCATCGACGACGCGCAGGCCGGGTGTACCACGACGTACAAAGGCGATCACTTGCTTGCCGTCTTCGTTAAGCGCCTTGACGGCAATCCAGTGGGCGAACAATGCACCTGTGGAGTAGAACTTTTGGCCGTTGATAACGAACTCATCGCCTTCAGCGGAGATACGTGCTTTTAAATCGAGGGTATTTTTGCTGCCGCGTTCAGGCCCTGCATTGCCGATGCGCCAACCTTGCAACACGCTGCTGAACAGTTGTTCTTTTTGCGCCTGAGTTGCGGTATTCAAAATCAGGTGCAGGATACCCACCTGATTTTGCGGGATCTGCCCCAGCGCTGGGTCGGCCGCCGAGATGGTCGCGAACACTTCAGCCAGGGTCACGAATGACACCTGAGGCCCGCCAAATTCGCGTGGAATGGAAATGCTGCCCAGGCCGCTGCGGGTAAACGCCTCGACCTGCGACCACGGCAGGCTTCGCTGCTGGTCGCGCCTGGCGGCGTGCTCACGTGCGCTGGCAGCCAGGGTGCGGGCGGCTTCAAGGGCTTCGGTGTCGGTGCGCAGGATATGCGCGTCGAGCAACGGTGGGGCGACATCCAGGTCGCTTTGCAGGTGTGCGTTCGCCAAATTGGACATCAGTGCTGCTCCTTGGCTGCACGCAATGCCCTGGCGATCTGCACAAGGGTAATTGTGTTCCTGACCATACCTACCTCGCATCTCATCATTAGAGCGCCGCATGAGCGGCGCGAATAAAAACCAGAGAGTCCGGTGGTCCGGTTCATATACCCTAATCGAGTATAAAAATTAAAAGAACTAACTTTTAGGAATAAGAATAGATGATTATTTGACCCTGTATCGATCAGTTGCGCCAGTTGGGGCGAGGCTCGGCAGCGTGCAGCACTTCGCGGGGGGCGGAGTTCAAGTAGAGCTTGTGGGCACCCACCCTGAGGGTGCGTGCGGGTGCCCAGCGGGAGTTGTTGCCCACGTGATCAATCACGCAGTAGGTGACTTCCAGTTTGGGGTCTTCACCGGCCTCTTGAATGATTTCGGGCGGGACGAACACGCTGACGGGTTTGTTGATGTCTGCCTTGCGCAGTTTGGGCAGATCCATGCGCACGTCCCCCCACAGCAAGGTGATCGCATCTTCACTGGCCATGTTGCGATAGGGCTCGATGCTCACCGGGACGCCGCGTTTCATCTGGCTGGGGTTAACCCCGTAACGCTGTATCGGCTCCGGGATCATCAGCGGGGCGAGCCCCTGGTTTTCCTCGCCGATGGCGTCTCCGCCTGGGCAGTCAAGCTTGATCAGGACTTTGAGTTGTGCTGAAAGTACGGGGCTGCTGCCAATATGCATGACTCGATAGTAGAGGCGCGCGGTTCCATTCTGGATGAAACTTTCGGGTACCCTGAGTGATACAGATTTTCCAATGTCGGTCTTGCATAGTTGGCGCGAGGTTACATAGCAGCCGTCCCAGAATAATTCGATAAGATCGTTCTCTTCCATATTTGAATAAGGCGCTATTGTGACAAGTAAGTGCTCGGCGGTACGGGCGCAAATAGTATGTTTGCTGGTTTCATAAAGTGTCGGCGCTGCCAACTTGTCAGCGTGTGAGGTGAAGGGCATGGGCAAGTTTCCTTTCTAACGTGTAATGGGTGACGAAACACATCGGTACAGGCCGTACGGGTGCCGGCATGGCTTGAAGATCCTTGCTAGGAGCCATGGGCACTGTGATGGAGTATTGAGCGGGTACTTCAGGTACGGGCTGGGCCGGCTGGTTACTTATTAGATAAGAGGCTCGACGCATGAGTGTCAAGGCACAAGGGGAAGAATATAGGCACCTTCAACTTATTCGGAATGCTCCTACTGGCATAAGGCTTTAATTGTGTCGCGAAGAAGAGTGTAGAGTGTTCGCTTGGAACTTAAATGTCTATGGGGTCGTTGAAGTGTGGGAGTGAGTGGGCAATGTTTAAGTCGTGGGCGAGCGTTATAATTGATTTTTTCTTTAATGCTGGCAGCGCTGTTAATAATAAAAGAACTTTCCTACCCATGTTTATATGCTTTCGGAGTGTGCTTCATAGCGTCGTTCAACAGGCTTCCTTTGACGCTGACGGGGGAGTGCTTTTGCACCGTTTGTGTGACACAAGTCCGGACCGGTCATTGACGTTTTTCCCATTTCTTTCACACACGATCAGGATAATAAGTCCAGACGAGGCAATCGGTTTTGCCTGCTTTGTGATATTTAGACGTAGCCGAATTTTCTGGAAGAGCACTCAAATGGCCACCACGCCTCAAACGCCCCCCGTACGCCGAGTTTCCCGTTTTAACCTGCGCTGGTATTACTGGCTGTTGCTGCTGGGTGCAGTGTTTTATGGGATAGCTTCCGTCATGCATTGGGATGACCGGGGCGTGTTATGGGTGCTGGAGGGCTTCGAGAGCCCGACAGAACAGAGTGAAAGCGTTTGGTTGCCCGACTACACGGCAGTCATTGATGCCAAGCCGTTGCCGGGCCTGGAAGATGACGAAGCCTCGGACCTTGCTTACAACCCCGCCACCAAAACGCTATTTTCAGTGATGGGCAAAAATCCGTTTCTGGTTGAGTTGTCACTCGAGGGTGACGTGCTGCGCAAGATTCCACTCCAGGGCTGGAGCAATCCGGAAGGCGTGACCGTGATGGAGAATGGCCTGCTGGCCATTGTCGATGAGCGTGATCACATGCTGACCGTGGTGAAAGTCGATGCCGAGACTCAAAACCTGAACATGGCTGACTTTCCGAGTTACGACCTGGGCGTTTCCAAGGACCAGAACAAAGCCTTTGAAGCCATTGCCTGGGATCCGCGTCGCCAGCAATTACTGCTGGGAGAGGAGCGTCCACCCGCCTTGTATGTGTGGAAAAGCAATGGCAGCCAGACCCTCACCGGCAACAAGCAAAAATTATCCAGCGATGAGCTGGACCTGAGAAACCTGTCGGCCTTGAGTATTGATCCGCGTACCGGGCATACGCTGGTGCTGTCGGCAGATTCGCACATGCTTCTCGAACTCGATGAATTGGGCGAACAAGTGAGCTTCATGACGTTGTTGCGAGGCTTCAATGGTCTTAAAAACACCATCCCGCGTGCTGAGGGGGTGGCAACTGACGAACACGGCACGCTCTACATGGTGAGCGAGCCCAACCTGTTTTATCGCTTCGAGAAGGCCGCCAAGTAATGCGTCAGCTAGTGTTGAGGTAGTTGCGGGCACCCAGGTGCATGGCAGATTAAGTTTGAATTCATGCAGTCGTGGTATTTCATTTGCCTGATCTGTAGAGAGTCCGTCCCATGCACCGTGTCAGTCGCCTCACCGTTTTTCTTGTTTGCGTGATTCTTGCGGCCTTGGTCGCTGCAGGAATGGCGGCCCAGCACTACCGCTTCTTCGAGCGGACGTGGTTCAACATCAACCAGCAATGGCAATCCATCGACCCGGCAGCGATCAACCTCGGCGAATATCAGGTCGTGGTGCAGGGTCGCGCCATTGAGGGTCTGGAAGACGATGTGTCGGCGCTGACCTACGACCCGCTGCGCAAAAGCCTGTTTACCGTCACCAATAAAAAAGCCGAGCTGATCGAACTGTCCCTCGACGGGAAAATTCTGCGGCGTATTCCGTTGGTCGGGTTTGGTGATGCTGAAGCGGTGGAGTTCATTGGTGAGAACACCTATGTGATCACCGATGAACGCCAGCAGCGGCTGATTAAAGTGCGGGTTGATGACAGCACGCGGTTTCTCGATGCGGTTGATGCCGAGCAACTGACGCTGGGGCTCAATTTGGCGGGTAACAAAGGCTTTGAAGGTCTGGCCTATGATTCGGCCGGCAAACGCCTGTTTGTGGCCAAAGAGCGCGATCCGATGCTGATTTACGAAGTGCGCGGCTTCCCCCACGATAACCCGCAAGAGCCTTACGCCACCCATGTGGTGACCAACCCCCGGCGCGATGCCCGATTGTTTGTACGCGATTTGTCGAGTTTGCAGTTCGACGAGCGCAGCGGTCATTTGCTGGCGCTGTCGGATGAGTCGAAGTTACTGCTGGAACTGGATGTAGAAGGGCGCCCCATCAGCACGCTGTCGCTGAAAAAAGGCCGGCACGGCTTGACGAAGTCAGTGCCGCAAGCGGAAGGCATCGCGATGGACGA
The DNA here is from genome assembly GCF_900475285.1 of Pseudomonas taetrolens. Classification (NCBI taxonomy): domain Bacteria; kingdom Pseudomonadati; phylum Pseudomonadota; class Gammaproteobacteria; order Pseudomonadales; family Pseudomonadaceae; genus Pseudomonas; species Pseudomonas taetrolens. The sequence goes on from NZ_LS483370.1 coordinate 230,839, forward strand.
TGAGGGAGCGGTTTACGTGGTGAGTGAGCCGAATCTGTTTTACGTATTCAAAAAACCCTAAGGCCTGACCTGAGGCCGGGTTTACGACTGCTGCGCAGCCGGACGCGGCCTCGCGCTGCTCGACCGCGGCTATGGCTGGTTTTTGTAGCCGTGGTCGAGTGCTCAGCGTCGGGTTACTTGGTCAGGGTTTTTACGCCTTCAGCCGTGCCCAGCAACAGCAGGTCAGCCGGGCGTGCGGCGAACAAGCCGTTGGTCACGACGCCGACGATGGCGTTGATTTGACGCTCCAGTTCAACCGGGTTGGTGATCTGCATGTTGAATACGTCGATGATGATGTTGCCGTTGTCAGTCACCACGCCTTCGCGGTAAACCGGGTCGCCGCCCAGCTTCACCAGCTCGCGGGCTACGTGGCTGCGGGCCATCGGGATCACTTCAACAGGCAGCGGAAACGCACCCAGCACCGGCACCAGTTTGCTGCCGTCGGCGATGCAGATAAAGGTTTTGGCCACCGCCGCGACGATTTTCTCGCGGGTCAGGGCTGCGCCACCGCCTTTGATCAGGTTCAGGTTTTCGTCGCTTTCATCGGCGCCATCCACGTAGAACTCCAGGTCGCTGACGGTGTTCAGCTCATACACCGGAATACCGTGACCCTTGAGACGGGCAGCGGTGGCTTCGGAGCTCGCCACTGCGCCGTCGAATGCGCCCTTGTGCAGCGCCAGCGCGTCGATGAAGCAGTTGGCTGTGGAGCCGGTACCGACCCCGACGATGCTCTTGTCATCCAGCTTTGGAAGGATGAAGTCGACAGCAGCCTGGGCTACGGCCTGTTTGAGTTGATCCTGGGTCATGCGGGCTCCGGGGCGGGAAGGGTATCAGAGGGCGGCAAGTATACCCCAAGCATCTAAAACCTTTGGATTCGTATGGTCGCCCGCGTAAACGCTGGGGTAGACTCCTTGGTCCCTGCCAACCCGCCCAGTGAAGCTTTCCGATGCTCGAACAGTACGTTAAGAAGATCCTCACCTCGCGCGTTTATGACGTAGCCGTTGAAACCCCTCTGCAAACCGCCAATCAGCTCACGCAGCGGTTGGGCAACCAGATTCTGCTCAAGCGCGAAGATCTGCAGCCGGTGTACTCGTTCAAGATTCGCGGCGCTTACAACAAACTGATGCACTTGAGTGATGCCGAACGGGCCTGCGGTGTCGTCACGGCATCGGCGGGTAACCATGCACAGGGCCTGGCCCTGGCGGCCAAGAAGCTGGGGGTCAAGGCCACCATCGTCATGCCCAAGACCACGCCCGAGATCAAGGTCGAAGGCGTACGTTCCCGCGGCGGTATTGTGGTGCTGCACGGCGACACGTTCCCCGAAGCCCTGGCCTACTCGCTGCAACTGGTCGAGAAAGAAGGCTACGTGTACGTTCACCCGTACGATGACCCGCACACCATTGCCGGGCAGGGCACGGTCGCGATGGAAATTCTGCGCCAGCACCCGGCACCACTCGATGCGATTTTCGTCCCGGTGGGCGGTGGCGGTCTGATCGCCGGGATTGCCGCCTACGTGAAATACCTGCGCCCGGACATCAAGGTCATTGGTGTTGAACCGGATGACTCCAACTGCCTGCAAGCCGCAATGGCTGCTGGCGAACGGGTGGTGTTGCCGACCGTGGGGATTTTTGCCGACGGTGTGGCCGTGGCACAGATTGGCCAGCACACCTTTGATATCTGCAAAAACTACGTGGACGAAGTCATCACGGTCAGCACTGACGAGATCTGTGCGGCGATCAAGGATATTTTCGACGACACGCGTTCGATCACTGAGCCGGCCGGCGCTCTGGGTGTGGCCGGGATCAAGAAGTATGTCGAGCAACGCGGTGTGCGTGGCCAGACGCTGGTGGCCATCGACTCGGGGGCTAACGTCAACTTCGATCGCTTGCGCCATGTAGCCGAGCGTGCCGAGCTGGGTGAAGGCCGTGAAGCGATCATCGCCGTGACCATCCCTGAAGAGGCGGGCAGCTTCAAGGCGTTCTGCCAGGCCATCGGCAAGCGTCAGATCACTGAATTCAACTATCGCTACCACACCGGCAGCGAAGCCCACATTTTTGTCGGTGTGCAAACCCATCCCGAGAATGACCCGCGCCGCGCGCTGCTCGCCAGCCTGGCGGAACAAGGCTTCCCGGTGGTTGACCTGACCGAGAACGAACTGGCCAAGTTGCATATCCGGCATATGGTCGGTGGACACGCGGCGAAGGTCAGCGATGAGCTGCTGTTCCGTTTCGAGTTCCCTGAGCGCCCGGGCGCACTGTTCAACTTCCTCAACAAGCTGGGAGGACGCTGGAATATTTCAATGTTCCATTACCGGAACCACGGTGCGGCCGACGGTCGTGTGATGGCCGGCTTGCAGGTGCCTGCTGAAGAGCGCCATCTGGTGCCGGCGGCGCTGGCTGAAATTGGCTACCCGTACTGGGATGAAACCGATAACCCGGCTTATCAGCTGTTTCTTGGCTGATAGCCGCTACGCTGTTTGAACGGTGCAAGGAATTTATAAAATGGAAACGTTCGCAGCATTAAAGCTGGTTCATGGCGTGTCGACACTGCTGCTGTTTGTCAGCGCCATCGTTTTGCTTGTCTGGGTAGTTCGTCGTTGGCGGGCCGGTGATAAAGACCTGTCGGGCGGCGTGGTGCGGCGTCCGTGGGGATTTGTCTGGGCTCTGATGGGGCTGTGTCTGTTGGTACTGCCGGTGAGTGGCTGGTTTTTGGTGCATCTGGCGGGCTGGCCATTGAGTCAGTTGTGGCTGCTGGCGGGCAGCAGTTTGTATCTGCTGGGCGGCCTGAGCTGGCTGTGGCTGGTGGTGCGTCTTAATCGGCAGCGGCTGGGACGTGTGGCCAAGCACCCGCGCTTTACCTGGGTGCTGGTGGTTTTTTGCGCCATTTGCTTTATCGCCATCGCCGGGCTGATGGGCGCCAAACCGGTGTAACTTCAAACGGCCCCTCCCCGGTTGGAGAGGGGCAGGGGCTTTAGTCGCGCAGTGAAATCACCGGCCAGCCGCGCTTCACGGCCTCGGCCCGCAGATTCTCGTCAGGGTCTACCGCCACCGCATGGGTCACTTGCTCCAGCAGCGGCAGATCGTTCATTGAGTCACTGTAGAAGTAGCTGTCAGCGAGGCTGTAGCCGGTTTCTTCGAGCCAGCGGTTCAGGCGTGTCACCTTGCCTTCACGGAAGCACGGTATGTCTGTGCTGCGCCCGGTATAGCGGCCGTCGACGACTTCGCATTCCGTGGCAATCAGGTGTTCCACGCCCAGGCGTTTAGCGATCGGGCCGGTGACTACGCGGTTGGTGGCGGTGATAATCACCAGCAGGTCGCCGGCTTCACGGTGCTGAGTCAGCAAGGCCTGTGCTTTGGGCAACATGATGGGCTCGATGCAATCGCGCATGAATTCGCGGTGCCATTGATCCAGTTGAGCCATGTCATGGAGGCCAAAGATTTCCATGCTGAAATTAAGATACGCCGCGTTGTCCAGCTTTCCGGCCAGGTAATCCTGGTAAAAGGCATCGTTGCGGGCCTTGTAGGCGTCGCCATCGAGAATGCCCCGCTGGCACAGGTAATCGCCCCATGCGTGATCGCTGTCGCCGCCCAGAAGGGTGTTGTCCAAGTCGAATAAAGCCAGACGCATAGAAGTTACCTGCTGAAATGTCTGTAAAAAAGGCCCTAAGAATACGGTCTTTTCATAAGAGTGCACATAAGGCGGGAAGGCGCGTTGCTGCTTTCACAACCTTTGTGGAACAATGCGGCGACATGCGTTTGCGAGGTTGTTGCCGTGATCGACCCCGATGGTTTCCGTCCTAATGTCGGGATTATTCTGACAAATGATGCTGGTCAGGTACTTTGGGCTCGCCGTATCAATCAAGAAGCGTGGCAGTTTCCACAGGGCGGTATCAACCCTGATGAGACGCCGGAAGACGCCTTGTACCGTGAGCTGAACGAAGAAGTTGGCCTTGAACGCGAAGATGTAGAAATACTCGCCTGCACGCGAGGCTGGTTGCGTTATCGTTTGCCGCAACGGCTGGTCCGTACCCACAGTCAACCGCTGTGCATCGGCCAGAAGCAAAAGTGGTTTTTGCTGCGCCTGATCTCTAACGAGCAGCGGGTGCGGATGGATTTGACCGGTAAACCGGAATTCGATGGCTGGCGTTGGGTCAGCTATTGGTATCCGTTGGGCCAGGTGGTGACATTCAAGCGCGAGGTCTATCGTCGCGCTCTCAAAGAGCTTGCCCCGCGCCTTTTAACGCGCGCCTGACACGGAGTTCGACCCCGAGCCATGCTCAATACGCTGCGCAAGATCGTCCAGGAAGTTAACGCCGCCAAGGATCTCAAGGCGGCGTTGGGGATTATTGTGTTGCGCGTCAAAGAGGCTATGAGCAGCCAGGTCTGCTCGGTCTATTTGCTTGATCCAGAGACCAACCGTTTTGTCCTGATGGCCACCGAGGGCTTGAACAAGCGCTCGATCGGTAAAGTCAGCATGGCGCCCAACGAAGGCCTGGTCGGCCTTGTGGGCACGCGTGAAGAACCTCTGAACCTCGAAAACGCCGCCGATCACCCGCGTTATCGTTACTTCGCCGAAACCGGTGAGGAGCGCTATGCCTCATTCCTCGGCGCGCCGATCATCCACCACCGCCGTGTGGTCGGGGTATTGGTCATCCAGCAAAAGGAACGCCGTCAGTTCGATGAGGGCGAAGAAGCCTTCCTGGTGACCATGAGCGCCCAGTTGGCAGGGGTTATCGCCCACGCCGAAGCCACGGGCTCGATTCGCGGCCTGGGGCGTCAGGGCAAGGGCATCCAGGAGGCCAAGTTCGTCGGCGTACCCGGTTCACCTGGTGCTGCGGTGGGTACGGCGGTGGTCATGTTGCCCCCGGCCGATCTGGACGTTGTTCCCGATAAAACCATCACTGACATTCCCGCCGAGCTGAAACTGTTCAAAACGGCCCTCGAAGGCGTGCGCAATGACATGCGTGCCCTGTCGACCAAGCTCGCGTCCCAGTTGCGGCCCGAAGAGCAGGCGCTGTTCGATGTCTACCTGATGATGCTCGATGACGCATCGCTGGGCAGCGAAGTCAAAAATGTCATCAAGACCGGCCAGTGGGCCCAGGGCGCGCTGCGGCAGGTAGTGACGGACCACGTCAATCGTTTTGAGCTGATGGACGATGCCTACCTGCGTGAGCGGGCCTCGGATGTTCGCGACCTCGGGCGGCGTCTGCTGGCGTATTTGCAGCATGATCGCCAGCAAACCATGGTCTATCCCGACAACACCATTCTGATCAGCGAGGAGCTGACGGCGACCATGCTGGGTGAGGTGCCTGAAGGCAAGCTCGCGGGCCTGGTGTCGGTATTGGGGTCGGGTAACTCCCACGTGGCGATTCTGGCCCGTGCAATGGGCATCCCGACGGTGATGGGCCTGGTCGACCTGCCGTACTCCAAGGTCGACGGCATTCAGATGATCGTCGACGGTTATCACGGCGAGGTCTACACCAACCCCAGCGAAGTGTTGCGCAAGCAGTACGCTGAAGTCGTCGAAGAAGAGCGTCAGCTGTCCCAGGGCCTTGATGCGTTGCGTGAGCTGCCGTGCATCACCCCTGACGGGCATCGCATGCCGTTGTGGGTCAACACCGGCCTGCTGGCTGATGTAGCGCGTGCGCAACAGCGCGGCGCAGAAGGCGTGGGTCTGTACCGCACTGAAGTGCCGTTCATGATCAACCAGCGCTTTCCGAGCGAAAAGGAGCAGCTGGCGATTTATCGCGAGCAACTCGCCGCCTTCCATCCGCAACCGGTGACGATGCGCAGCCTGGACATTGGCGGCGACAAGTCACTGTCGTATTTCCCGATCAAAGAAGACAACCCGTTCCTCGGCTGGCGCGGGATCCGTGTCACCCTCGACCACCCCGAAATTTTTCTGGTTCAGGCCCGGGCCATGCTCAAGGCCAGTGAAGGCCTGAACAACCTGCGTATTTTGCTGCCGATGATCTCCGGCACCCACGAACTTGAAGAAGCGCTGCACCTGCTGCACCGCGCCTGGGGTGAAGTGCGTGACGAAGGAACCGATGTGCCGATGCCTCCGATCGGGGTGATGATCGAAATTCCGGCAGCGGTGTACCAGACCAAGGAACTGGCGCGCCAGGTGGACTTCCTGTCTGTGGGTTCCAACGACTTGACCCAATACCTGTTGGCCGTCGATCGCAACAACCCGCGGGTCGCCGATTTGTACGATTACCTGCACCCGGCCGTGCTGCAAGCCCTGCAATCGGTGGTGCGCGATGCCCATGCCGAAGGCAAGCCTGCGAGTATCTGCGGGGAAATGGCGGGTGATCCGGCCGCGGCGATCCTGCTGATGGCCATGGGTTTCGACAGCCTGTCGATGAACGCCACCAACTTGCCAAAAGTGAAATGGATGCTGCGCCAGGTCAGCCTGAGCCGTGCGAAGGAAATCCTGGCCGAAGTCATGACCATCGATAACCCGCAGGTGATTCGCAGTACCGTGCAACTGGCCCTGAAAAACATGGGCCTGACCCGGATGATGAATCCGGCGGCAATCAAGCCGTATTAGCCACAAAGACGCCCCTCTGCAGGCGAGCGTACTCGCTTCTGCAGAGAGGGCTTCAAACTTCGATTCTGACTTCTCCCAAACGCCCGCCCAGTGGCCCGAAGCTGTATTCCACCATCAACCTTGAACCGTCAGCCTTGACGATCAATGCCGTGCTGGCGCGGGTGCCGTAGCTGGTGCTGGTGATAAATACGCTCGACAACAAACTTTCGGTTGCCAGCCCTACGCCCGTATCCGGCAACTCGCTGAATGGCGCTGTTTGCGTATCTTTGAGCAAGGCCAACAAGGACTGCGGCTGCGGGTCGCCCAGCACTTCGGCCAACGCTGCCTTGGCTTTCAGCAGCTTGGGCCACGGGGTATCCAGCCCGGCATTCGACAGCCCATAAATACCTGCACTCAACGGCTGCGCAGCCAACTCCCTTGAGTTGAAATGCCAGAGTTGGTCGCGGGTGCCCAACAACAGGTTGAAGCCGGCATATTCCACCGAACGTCGACCAACGTCGGCAAAGTACTCGCCAATTGACTGGTTTCCGATCAAAAACTCAGAGACCAGCTCGCCGCGGGAGCGCCGTGAAGGCGGGCGATGGGGCTCGCGAATATTGGTCAGTGCCGCAAAGCGGCCATCGGCGCCAATGCCCAGCCAGGTGCCGCCAGCTTCGATGTCGCGCCCTGCATACACATGGGGCGCTTCGGCCCACTGCGCCAAGGGCATGGCGGGGCGGGCATAAAATTCATCGCGGTTGGCAGCAACCACCAGCGGTTGTGCGTGACCGGGGCGCCAAGCAAAGACAATCAGGCACATGGGCAGTCCTTAATGATTTTTTAACCCCTGTAGTTATAGATTGCCTTGGCCCGTCGCGCCATGAGTGGAGCCCAAGCCCTTGCTCCGTTACCATGCGGATCAAAATCGAAGGGGGCGTTATGGAATTTCTGCTCTATCTGGTGCTGGGAGGCTTTGCCGGTGTTCTCGCCGGGCTGTTTGGTGTCGGTGGCGGGCTTATCATCGTGCCGGTGCTGGTGTTCAGTTTCACCCTGCAGGGCTTCAATACCGAGGTGCTGACGCATTTGGCCGTCGGCACGTCATTGGCTACGATTATCTTTACTTCGATCAATTCGATTCGTGAGCACCACCGCAAGGGTGCCGTGCGCTGGCCGTTGTTTATCTGGATGACGCTGGGCATTTTGATCGGTGCAGGCATCGGTGCGCTGACTGCTGAAGCCATCGCGGGGCCGCACCTGCAAAAGATCATTGGGGTGTTCGCGGTGCTGATTGCCGTGCAAATGGCCTTCGGATTACAGCCCAAGGCCAGTCGAATGGTTCCGGGCAAGCTGGGCTTGACCCTGGCGGGCAGTGTGATTGGCTGGGCATCGGCCATTTTCGGGATCGGCGGCGGTTCGCTGACTGTCCCGTTCCTGAGCTGGCGCAGTGTGCCCATGCAGCAGGCTGTGGCGACCTCGGCGGCCTGTGGATTGCCGATAGCGGTGGCAGGTGCATTAAGTTTCATGATCATTGGCTGGCACAACCCGGACTTGCCCGCGCATAGTCTCGGGTTTATTTACTTGCCGGCGCTGCTGGGCATCGCCCTGACCAGCATGTTTTTCGCCCGTTTCGGTGCGCGTTTGGCTCACAAGCTCTCGCCACGCCTGCTGAAACGGCTGTTTGCCGCACTGTTGTTCTGTGTCGGCTTGAGTTTCCTGATCTAACGAGGAGTCGCAATGCTGCCTTACCCGCAGATTGACCCGGTGGCATTGGCCATCGGACCGCTGAAAATCCATTGGTACGGTTTGATGTACCTGATCGGCATTGGCGCAGCCTGGCTGATCCTGTCCCGTCGTCTCAACCGTTTCGACCCGACCTGGACCAAGGAAAAGCTGTCTGACCTGGTGTTCTGGGTGGCGATGGGGGTGATTGTCGGTGGCCGTTTGGGTTATGTGCTGTTTTACGACCTGAGCGCCTACATCGCCAATCCGTTGTTGATTTTCGAAGTCTGGAAAGGCGGCATGGCGTTCCACGGCGGCCTGATCGGCGTGATGCTGGCCACGTGGTGGTTCGGCAAGCGCAACAACAAGTCGTTTTTCCAGATCATGGATTTTATCGCCCCTGTGGTGCCCATCGGCCTGGGCGCGGGGCGCATTGGCAACTTCATCAACGCCGAGTTGTGGGGCAAGGCCACCGATGTGCCTTGGGCGATGATTTTTCCGACCGATCCGCAGCAATTGGCACGTCATCCGTCGCAGCTGTATCAGTTTGCGCTGGAAGGTGTGGCATTGTTCCTGATTCTTTGGCTGTATTCGCGTAAACCGCGTCCAACCATGGCGGTTTCCGGGATGTTCGCCCTGTTCTACGGCATCTTCCGCTTTATCGTCGAGTTCGTCCGGGTGCCGGATGCTCAATTGGGCTATCTGGCGTTTGGCTGGGTCACCATGGGGCAAATCCTTTGCATTCCGATGATCGCCGGCGGACTGTTACTGATCTGGTGGGCTTACCATCGTGATCCAGCGGCTCAAAAAGCTGCGTCATAAATTCGAATTGCAGGGCTCATAAAGCCCTGCATTCAAACGGTAGGAAATCCATGAAGCAATACCTCGAACTCGTTGCCAACGTCATCAAAAATGGCACCTTGCAAGCCAACCGCACCGGCGTGAAGACCATCAGCCTGCCTGGGGCGATGTTGCGCTACGACCTCAAAGAAGGCTTTCCGGCCATCACCACCCGACGCATGGCATTCAAGTCCGCGATCGGCGAAATGTGTGGCTTCTTGCGTCCAGTGAACAGCGCTGCCGACTTCCGCGCCCTGGGGTGCAAGGTGTGGGACCAGAACGCCAACGAAAACGCACAGTGGCTGGCGAATCCGTTCCGTCAGGGCGAAGACGATCTCGGCGAGATCTATGGCGTGCAATGGCGCAAGTGGCCTGCCTACAAGCAGATTGGGCGCGGCAATCAGGCCGCCATCGAGCTGGCACTGAGCCAGGGTTATCGCCAGATTGCCGAAGGAGAGGAAGACGGCCAGCCCTACGTGGTGCTGTACAAGGCCATCGACCAGGTGCGTCAGTGTGTCGACACCATCATCAATGATCCGGGCAGCCGCCGTATTTTGTTCCATGGCTGGAACTGCGCCCAGCTGGACGAAATGGCTCTGCCGCCGTGCCACCTGCTGTACCAGTTCCACCCGAATGTCGAGACCAAGGAGATCTCCCTGACGCTCTACATTCGCTCCAACGATCTGGGCCTGGGCACGCCGTTCAACCTGACCGAAGGCGCAGCGCTGTTGAGCCTGATCGGCCGACTGACCGGCTACACGCCGCGCTGGTTCACCTATTTCATCGGTGATGCTCACGTGTACGAGAACCACCTGGACATGCTCAACGAACAGCTGACCCGCGAGCCGTTCCCGATGCCAAAACTGGTGATCTCGGACCGCGTTCCGGAGTTCGCCAGGACGGGTGTCTACCAGCCGGAGTGGCTGGGGCTGATCGAGCCGGGCGACTTCAGCCTCGAAGGCTATCAGCACCATGCTCCCATGACCGCGCCGATGGCGGTGTAACGCTGCACACCCGGTAGTCGCAGCCTGCACCAGCGGCTACCGGGTTTTCAGGCCCGGCGCTGGGCCACCTGAGCGCGAGGTGTCCACAATAGGCGGTCACACGTCACGCGTGATGACGCGCCTATAACTGTCTGCCGGGGTCAACACCTTGCCCGCTTTGGAGCGCACGGTGATGGTTTCAACCGGCTCCGACCGCTCTTTGTCGAGCAATATCGAAAAACTCTCGCCTTTACTGAACATAAACCGCTCGCCCCATTGGCGCATGCTGACGACCACGGGAAACACCGCGCGTCCCATTTCGGTCAACACGTATTCCTTGTAGGCGCTGCCATCGGACGCCGGCTGGATTTCGAACACGCCCAGTTCGACCAACATTTTGAGTTTCACGGTCAGAATATTTTTGGCAAGGCCAAGACGTTTCTGGAACTCGCTGAAGCGGCGAACGTCGTCGAACGCTTCGCGCAAGATCATCAAGATCCAGCGGTCGCCGATCGCCTCAAGCGTGCGGGCCACCGGACATTCGCTTTGAGCCAGTATTTGCTGCTTGGCCATGACTCACCAGGGTGCTGAAAATGGATCGGGAAGGATCAAACGGCAGAGGGGTGCCTTTGACAAACTGGTTGTATTTAACAACTTGATTTGATAAAAAACAACGATCCGGTTTCTTTTAGCAACCAAGTTCCAAGGATAGTTGATGGCCTGTAAATCTCTTGCACCAGCCAAAATGGACGCCGAAACCGAGAAGGCTGCCGGCGGCTATCCCGAGTCTGCCCAAGGTGCTACGACCGCCACCCTGAGCCGTTACCAGACCTTTCTCTTTGCGGTGACCTGCGCAATGGCGGTGGCAAACGTCTATTTTGCACAGCCTCTGCTGGAGTCCATGGCCACCAGCCTGTCGGTTTCGCCCGGCGCCATCGGTATCGTCGTCACCGCTACCCAGGCTGGTTATGTGCTGGGGTTGCTGTTCATTGTTCCACTAGGTGATCTGCTGAACCGCAAAAAACTCATCCTTACCCAATTGCTTCTGTCGGCTTTGGCCTTGTGCGCTGTAGGACTGGCTCAGGACTGGGGCATGCTGCTCGGTGCAATGATGCTGGTGGGCCTGATGGCCGTTGTGGTCCAAGTGGTGGTCGCCTACGTGGCCACCCTGGCGCTCCCCGAACAGCGCGGCGAGGTCGTGGGCACCGTGACCAGTGGCGTCGTGCTGGGGATTCTTCTCGCCCGCTTCGTGTCGGGGGCGGTGGCCGACCTGGCGGGCTGGCGCGGTGTTTATTTTGTGTCGGCGGCATTGATGATCGGCATGGCGCTGGTGTTGTTGCGCACCATGCCTGCCTCCCCGGCAGCACCTGCAAAAGGCGGTTACCTGGCGTTGCTGCGGTCGGTGTTTCAACTGTATCTGACCGAACGCACGTTGCGCGTCCGGGGCACCTTTGCCCTGCTCATCTTTGCCGCCTTCAGCGTGTTGTGGACATCGATGGTGCTGCCGCTCAGCGCGCCTGCGCTGTCGCTGTCACACACCCAAATCGGCCTTTTCGGCCTGGCCGGAGTGGCTGGCGCACTGGCTGCGGCACGGGCCGGGCGACTGGCCGACCGAGGGCTCGGCAACCGCACGACCGGCGTGGCCTTGCTGCTGTTGACCGTGTCCTGGTTGCCCACCGCGTTTGTCGAAAGCTCATTGCTGGCTATGGTCGTGGGCGTTGTGTTGCTGGACTTCGCCGTTCAAGCGGTGCATGTCACCAATCAGAGCCTGATCTTTGCCGCGCGCCCCGATGCGCAGAGTCGTCTTGTCGGCGCCTATATGTGCTTCTACTCGATCGGCAGCGGACTGGGCGCCATTGCGGCAACTTATGTATATGCACACTTTGGCTGGGGGGCGGTTTGCATGTTGGGGGCTGCCATCAGTGCAAGTGCTCTGTTGTACTGGATCTACCTGGAGCTCACGTCCCGATAATGCCCAGAACGTGAGAGACGTACACCCGACCGTCGGGATCTTTCTCAATGCCCGTGGCTTTTGCCCACATGGCTCGGTTCGCCTTCTGGCGGTGTCACCGAGCCGCTGACTTCCAGGCGCTGCAAAATTCCGCAATGATCCTTGTCCAGTCCTTGGCTGCAGCGTTGGCGCAGGTCGAGCAGTTGTACCTGCAACGCCAGCAAGCCATCGATCCGCGCCTTGACGTGGTGGATATGTTCGTCGATCAGCGCATTGACACTCTGGCACTGGTCTTGAGGGCTGTCGCGCAGATTGAGCAGGCTGCGGATTTCTTCGAGTGTCATGTCCAGGCTGCGGCAATTGCGGATAAAGGTCAGCCGTTCGACATGGGCCTGGGTGTACAAACGGTAATTGCCGTCACTGCGGGCCGGCTCTGGCAGCAGCTTTTCGCGCTCGTAATAACGGATGGTTTCGACCTGACAGTCGGTCAGTTTTGCCAGCTCACCAATTTTCATCAGTCGTGCCTCCCAAAGGTTACTTGACCCTATAGTGGCTACAGGGTCTTTACTTGGCAACAGGCACCTTCTAATGGACACAACCTGATGAGCGATTCCATTCACACTCCGCACAAGCATGAACACGACAGCGGGCACAGCCACGATCACGCGCCTCATGCGCACAGCTGCTGTTCGTCTGCGTCAGCCCCGAGCGTGGTGAAACTGAGCGCTGCCCCGACGGCGGGTTCGCGCCTGAGCACTTTTCGCATTGAGGCCATGGACTGTCCGACTGAGCAAAGTCTGATCCAGAACAAACTGGGCAAGCTGGCGGGTGTACAGCAACTGGAATTCAACCTGATCAATCGGGTGCTGGGTGTCACCCACGACCTGCCGTCGACCGATCCGATTGTGGCAGCGATCAAATCCCTTGGCATGCAGGCCGAACCACTGGAACAGGGCGCCGATGCCAGCCCCCCGGCAGCGCCTGCGCCGAAGAAGCACTGGTGGCCGCTGGCCGTGGCCGGTGTCGGCGCGTTGGCCGCTGAGGTGTTGCACTTTACCGACGCGGCACCCACTTGGGTGATCGCGCTGGTGGCGCTGGCGTCGATCCTTAGCGGTGGCCTGACCACCTACAAAAAGGGCTGGATCGCCCTGAAAAACCTCAACCTGAATATCAACGCGCTGATGAGCATCGCGGTGACGGGCGCGATTTTGATCGGCCAATGGCCTGAAGCGGCGATGGTGATGTTCCTGTTTACCGTGGCCGAACTGATTGAAGCCAAATCCCTCGACCGCGCCCGTAACGCCATCAGCGGCCTGATGCAAATGGCGCCGGACAAAGCCACCGTGCAGCAAGCCGATGGCAGCTGGGTTGAGCGTGAGGTGAAAGACATTGAACTCGGCGTGGTGGTGCGCGTGCGCCCCGGCGAGCGTATCGGCCTGGATGGCGAGGTGGTGTCGGGCAACTCGACCATCGATCAGGCACCGATCACCGGCGAAAGCTTGCCGATTGAGAAAACCGTGGGTGACAAAGTGTTTGCCGGCACCATCAACCAGGCCGGCTCGCTGGAATATCGGGTAACGGCCGCCGCCAACCACTCGACACTGGCCCGTATCATCCACGCGGTGGAACAAGCCCAGGGCGCGCGGGCGCCGACCCAGCGCTTTGTGGACAGCTTCGCCAAAATCTACACCCCGGTGGTGTTTCTGTTTGCGTTGGCGGTGGCGGTGATCCCGCCGCTGTTGATGGGTGGCGTGTGGTTCGATTGGGTTTACCGCGCGTTGGTATTGCTGGTGGTGGCATGCCCGTGTGCGCTAGTGATCTCGACCCCGGTGACCATCGTCAGTGGTCTGGCAGCAGCGGCGCGTAAAGGGATTCTGGTCAAGGGTGGGGTGTACCTCGAAAGCGGGCACAAACTCGACTATCTGGCCCTCGACAAGACCGGCACCATCACCCACGGCAAACCGGTGCAAACCGACTACCTGCCGCTTGATCCGCTGGTAACCGAAAGCGCCGTGTTGCTGGCCGCCAGTTTGGCTACCCGCTCGGATCACCCGGTTTCATTGGCGGTGGCCAATGCGGCTGTGGATAAGAATTTGGTGTTGCGCGCTGTGGATAACTTCACGGCCCTGAGCGGGCGCGGTGTCCGCGGCGAGATCGACGGTGAGTTGTACCACTTGGGTAACCACCGTCTGGTTGAGGAACTGGGCCTTTGCTCGCCTGCGCTCGAACAAAAGCTCGATGCTCTGGAGCAACAAGGCAAGACCGTGATCCTGCTGTGCGACCGCTCTGGTCCGCTGGCGCTGTTCGCTGTGGCCGATACCGTCAAGGAAACCAGTCGCGAAGCGATCCGCGAGTTGCATGAACTGGGGATCAAGACCCTGATGCTGACCGGTGACAATCCCCACACGGCCAGTGCCATTGCCGCACATGTGGGCATCGATCAATCCCAGGGCAATTTACTGCCGGACGATAAGCTCAAAGCCATTGAGGTGCTGTCTGCCCAAGGGCATCACGTCGGCATGGTCGGTGACGGCATCAACGATGCCCCGGCCCTGGCTCGCGCCGAAATCGGTTTTGCGATGGCCGCGGCGGGCACCGATACCGCGATAGAGACCGCCGATGTAGCCCTGATGGACGACGATCTGCGCAAAATACCCGCATTCATCCGCTTGTCACGGCAGACCTCCAGCATCCTCAAACAGAACATTGCCTTGGCATTGGTCATTAAAGGGATCTTTCTTGCGGTAACCTTCCTCGGTTTGGCCACCATGTGGATGGCCGTGTTTGCCGACATGGGCGTGAGCCTGTTGGTGGTGTTCAATGGCTTGCGCCTGTTGCGCAAGTAGATCAAGAGAGGCCGCAGTGCTGAGTGCAGAGCTGAAAGCGTTTTACCGGGTGGCCCAATTGGGCAGCATTACTCAGGCCGCGAAAAAGCTCGGGCTCAGCCAGCCGACCGTGACCACACAGATCCGGCACCTTGAAAGCCAGTACGCGGTAGAGCTGTTCTATCGCGGCGGACGGCGCCTGACCCTCAGTGATGAAGGCGTGCGCCTGCTGCCGATGGTCAAGTTGCTGTTGCAGCAAGAGGCCGACATTGAGTTCTTCTTGCGCAATAGCGGCCAGGGCGCGGGCACGTTGCGCATCGCCGCGACCGCACCGTATTACATCCTCGATCTGGTCAAAGCCTTTCGCGCCCGGCTGCCGCAGATTCAGGTATCGGTGGATATTGGCAATTCCCAGCAGGTGCTGGAGGCGCTGGAGGAATACCGGGTTGATGTGGCCGCTTCATCGCAGTTGCTCGAGGATTCGCGCTTGATTCGCCGGGTGCTTGGCAGCGATCCGCTGGTGCTGGCGGTGCACCGCAATCACCCCTTGGCCGCGTTTGAGCATGTACCGCTCAGTGCCTTGGCCGGACATTGCCTGTTGATGCGTGAAGAGGGCTCGACCACACGCCAGTTGACCGAAACGCTGCTTGGAGCAGCAGGTGTGGGGTTTGGCCCGTTGCTGGAAATTGGCAGTCGAGAGTCGATTCGCGAAGCGGTATTGCGCAACATCGGGATCAGTATCATCGCCCGCCAGGAAGTCCCCCATGATCCGCAGCTGCGCGTACTGACCCTGGAAAATGCGCCAGTGATCCATGAGTACCTCTACTGCCTCAAAGAGCGTAAATCCGCACGCTTGCCGGCAGCGTTTCTTGGATTGGCGCAGGAAATGGCCCCGGCTTGATTCTGGCTGTGGCTATCCCAAATCCGCCAATACGACTATCGGCAGCTTTTACCTTGTTGCCACATCTTGTACGCATTGCCTCTCTAGGATGACCTCCATCTGCTTGATGAGGTGCATCCATGAACCGTTCGAACACCACCGCTTTGACCCAACCCGGCGCACCGATGAAAGTGCGCAATGTAAGCAAGCGCTTTGGCGCCTTTACTGCGCTGGATGATGTGTCGCTGGATGTCGCTGCCGGCGAGCTGGTGTGTTTGCTGGGGCCGTCCGGCTGTGGCAAGACCACTTTGCTGCGCTGCATTGCCGGGCTGGAGCGTCAGGACAGCGGTGTGCTGTACCTGGGTGATCGCGATGTGTCCGACCTGGCACCACAAGCGCGGGATTACGGGATCCTGTTCCAGTCCTACGCGCTGTTTCCCAACCTGAGCGTCGAAGCCAATATCGCATACGGCCTGGCCGGCAGTAATCGTGACGTGGTGCGCAAGCGGGTTGGCGAGATGCTGGACCTGGTAGGCCTAAGCGGCAGTGAAAAGAAATTCCCCGGCCAGCTCTCGGGTGGCCAGCAGCAGCGGGTGGCCCTGGCTCGTGCCTTGGCGCCAGCGCCTTCCTTGTTACTGCTCGACGAACCGATGTCGGCTCTCGACGCTCGGGTTCGCGAGCATCTGTGCACTGAGTTGCGACAGCTGCAACGTCAGCTGGGCATCACCACGTTGATGGTGACCCATAACCAGGATGAGGCCATGTTAATGGCCGATCGCATTGCCGTGATGAACAACGGCAAGGTCGAGCAGTACGCGACACCACAAGACATCTACGACAAGCCGGCCACCCCGTTTGTCGCCGAATTCGTCGGGCAAGGTAACTGGCTGCCTTTTCAGCGCAGCAGCGATAGCCACGCCAACGTTGGCGGCATGAGCATGCGTCTGGCCGCCGGTGCCGGGCAGGCTGCCTCGGGGCGATTGTTCTGCCGTCCGGAGGCCATCAGCGTCAATCCGCTGCTGCATGAGGAAAACCTGTTTCCGGCACGGGTTCGCGAGATCACCTTTCTTGGTAATCGTTGCCGCATGAGCTTTGAGCTGAACCAGTTGCCCGGCCATGCGCTGACTGCTGAGGTCGGTAGCCAGGACCTGCCGCGGCTGGGGGCACAGGATATTTTTGTGGCCTTGCCGCCAGAAAGCCTTCAGGTGTTTGCCTGAGATGGCTGCTGATATGGCGCTGCCAATACCAGGCAAATTGAACCGCAGCAGCTCGCAGGCGCAACTCGGCGATAAGATTTTTGTGGTCGGCGGCAAGCTGCTGTTACTGCTGCTGTTGAGCATTGCGGTCTTGATGCCCTTGCTGGCGATTTTCTGGCGGGGCTTCAGTGCTGAAGACGGTCAGGGTGGCGGCTGGGTGGCAGCGCGTGAGTTGGTCACCAGCGATAATTTTCATTGGTTGCTCGGTAACAGCCTTAAGGTTTCGCTCAGCGTAGCGGCGATTGTCGTACCGCTTGCCTACCTGTTTGCCTATGCGCTGCAGCGCACCATGATCCCCGGAAAACGCATCTGGCGCGGGTTGTCACTGCTGCCGCTGATGGCGCCCTCGATGTTGCCCGGCATTGCGCTGGTGTACCTGTTCGGTAATCAGGGCATGTTGCGCGGACTGGTCTCGGACAACATTTACGGCTTCTGGGGCATTGTTCTCGGGGAAGCGATTTATACCTTCCCTCATGCATTGATGATTTTGCTTTCGGCGTTGTCGCTGGCCGATGCGCGTTTGTTTGACGCCGCCTCAAGCATGGGCGCGGGACCGTTCAAGGCGTTTCGCAGCATCACCTGGCCGGGCACCAGGCAGGCTGTGTTTGCAGCATTCTGTCTGGTGTTCACCCTGACCATTACGGATTTCGGTGTGCCGGTGGTGGTGGGTGGCGATTATCAAGTGCTGGCGCTGGAAGCCTACAAAGCCGTGGTTGGCCAACAACAGTTTGGGCGCGGTGCATTGATTGGCATGGTGCTGTTGTTGCCAGCGCTGTTCAGCTTCGGGGTCGATGCCTGGTTGCGTCGTCAACACGGCGACTCGATGAGCGGCCGTGCGCAAGTGTTCAAACCGGTCCCGTCGAAAGTCCGTGACCGCTGCTACCTGGCCATCGTGATGCTGATTTGCGCCGCCTTGCTGCTGGTGTTCGGGATGGCGGTGTACTCGTCGCTGGTGAAGTTCTGGCCTTACAACCTGTCGCTGTCGCTCAGTCACTACCAGTTCAACGACACCGCTGGCGGCGGCTGGCTGGCCTACCGCAATAGCGTGACCATGGCGTTGTGCGCTGCCCTGATCGGCACGGTGGTGATCTTTACCGGCGCGTATCTGATGGAAAAAACAACCGGTCAAAAGGGTCTGAATCTGGCGCTGCGCATGCTCAGTTTTGTCCCGATGGCGGTGCCGGGCCTGGTGCTGGGCTTGGGCTACGTGTTCTTTTTCAACATGAGCGGCAACCCGCTGCATGTGCTCTACGGAACCATGACGCTGCTGGTGGTGTGCACCATTGCTCACTATCTGACCACCGCACAAATGACCGCGACCACGGCCTTGCGCCAGCTCGATAGTGAATTCGAAGCGGCTGCGCTGTCCCTCAAGGCGCCGCTGTATCGCCACTACTGGCGTGTCACCGTGCCGATTTGCCTGCCCGCGTTGCTGGATATCGTGCGCTACCTGTTTGTCTCGGCGATGACCACCGTCTCGGCGGCCATCTTCCTCTACAGCCCCGACACCATCCTTGCGGCCGTGGCGGTGCTGAACATGGACGACGCCGGAAACGTCGGCGGTGCGGCGGCCATGTCGACCCTGATCCTGTTCACCTCGGCGGGCGTCTCCCTGCTGCTGGCCTGGGCTTCGCGCGGCTTGCTGCGACGCTCCCAAGCCTGGCGGCAAGGTGTCCCTGCGCAATGATTCGTGGCTCAACCTACGCTCCCACAACCTCAAGGAACCGCATCATGTTCAAGCCTCTTGCTCTTGCCGCTGCTGTCCTCACCGCTTTTAGCCTTAACGCTTTTGCCGCCAAAACCGAATTGACGGTCTACACCGCTCTCGAGGCCGAGCAGTTGAAAACCTATAAGCAAGCCTTTGAGAAGGCGTATCCGGACGTGGGCATCAAATGGGTGCGTGACTCCACCGGCATCATCACCGCCAAACTGCTGGCCGAAAAAGCCCGCCCGCAGGCAGATGCGGTCTGGGGACTGGCGGCTTCAAGCCTGGCGATTCTCGACCAGCAAGGCATGTTGCAAAACTATGCCCCCCAAGACCTGGACAAGATCGGCGCCAACTACCGCGATGCAGCCAATCCTCCGGCATGGGTGGGCATGGACGTATGGGCCGCGACCATTTGCTTCAACACCATCGAGGCTGAAAAACAGGGCCTGAGCAAACCGGTGAGCTGGCAGGACCTGACCAAGCCTGAGTACAAGGGCAAGATCGTGATGCCCAACCCCGCATCGTCGGGCACCGGCTTCCTGGACGTGAGTGCGTGGTTGCAAACCTTCGGTGAGAAGCAGGGCTGGCAGTTCATGGACGACCTGCACCAGAACATCGGGCAGTACGTTCACTCCGGCTCCAAGCCCTGCAAACTGGCAGCGGCAGGCGAATTCCCGATCGGGATCTCGTTTGAATACCCGGCGGTGCAGCTCAAGCGTCAGGGTGCACCGCTGGACATCGTGTTGCCAAAAGAAGGCCTGGGCTGGGAGATCGAAGCCACGGCGGTGATCAAAGGCACGCCACACGAAGAAGCGGCGAAGAAGCTGGCTGACTTCTCTGCCAGCCCGGCAGCGATGGAGCTGTACAAGGAAAACTTCGCCGTACTGGCGCAACCGGGGATCGCCAAGCCGCAAACCGAATTGCCAGCGGACTACGAACAACGCCTGATCAAAAATGACTTTGCCTGGGCTTCGCAAAACCGCGACAGCATCCTCGCTGAATGGCGCAAGCGCTACGACGGCAAGTCCGAGAAAGCGGCGCAGTAATTTTGCAGCTACGTAAATCCTTCAGGAGCGAGCTTGCTCACGATGCGGTGTCACGGACTCATCGCCGGGAGCCCATCGTGAGCAGGCTCGCTCCTACAGGGGGTTTGCCCTTCAGGATGTGATCATGACTCAACAGATTCTTATCGTAGGCGCCGGTATTCTCGGGTTGTCCCATGCCTATGCCGCCGCAAAGCGCGGGTTAAAAGTCCGGGTCTTCGAGCGCACCAGCACGCCGCTGGGCGCCTCGGTTCGCAACTTTGGCCAAGCGCTGGTGACCGGCCAGCCTCCAGGCGTAATGCTCGATCTGGCACGTGCAAGCCGGGCCATTTGGGGTGAGTGGGCGAAGCACGCCGGGTTCGGGCTCAAACGTAATGGTTCATTCCTGTTTGCCCGCACCGAGGCCGAAGAGCATCTGCTGGAAGCCTTTTGCCTAGGTCGGGCTCAAGCGCACGGTTATCGTGCCGAATTGTTGCGGGGGCGCGATCTGCGGGGGCTGTATGACGGCCAGTTCAGCCATCACCGTGCGGCCTTGCACGGGCTGGACGATCAGCAAGTGTATTCGCGTGAGGCCATTCCGGCGTTGATCAACTATTTGCACCGTGCGTTGGGGGTCGAATTTCACTTCTCGACACTGGTACGGGAAGTCGAACCAGGTTGCGTCCACACCACGGCGGGCAGATTCAAGGGCTCACAGGTGATTGTGTGTTCGGGGCATGATTACCAAACCCTGCTGGCCGAGCCGTTGGCCCGACTCAACCCGCGTATCTGCCGTCTGCAAATGCTCCGTGTCCGCCCGCAGGTGGATTTGAAGTTGCAGCACGCGCTGCTGACCGGTCTGAGTTGTGTGCATTACGGCGCCTTTGCCGATCTGCCGCAAGCAGCGGCGGTTCAGGCTGAAATTCTGCGGGACAGCCCGCATCTGGACCGGCACGGCATCCATTTGCTGATCAGTCCTACGCCTTACGGTGAACTGATCATCGGCGATTCTCACGACTACAGCAGCGATCCTTCGCCCTTCAATGGTGAACAGGTCGACAACTGGCTTTTGCAGCTGTGTGAAGAAACGCTGGATTGCCGGGTGCAAGTCGTCGAGCGCTGGCAGGGGGTTTATGGTGCAAAAGGGGCCAGCCCCTTCACGTGGCTGGAGGTGGCCCCCGGCTTGAATGCGGCGCTGATGCACACTGGCGTGGGCATGAGTGTGGGACCGGCGATGGCAGAGAGCAATATCGCCAGGCTATTGGGGGAAAAGTGATGGCGCACGCTCAGCAACGCAGCCTGCGGCGGCGACCGGGGAGGGTTCAGATCTGCTCCGTCAGCGCTTCGATCTGTTCCTGGCGTTCGGTCTGGCTCAGCTTGGGGTGCGGGTTGAGCGACGACCATTGCGGGTGGGCGCGGGCTTTATTCAGAGCCTCTGGGAGTTTGCCTTCGCGCCAGGTTTTATCCTGAGGCATGGCGACCTTGATACTGTCGACTGCAGCATGCCCACGGGCATTCAAGGCGTGGACCAATTGACGTTGGCGCAAGGCGAGCAAGCGCAAAACGCTGTCATCCACGGTCAGCTCGCGCTGCCCCTTGAACTTGCCCAGCAAGCGGCTGCCATAGCTGCGGGCCGTTTGCAGCGCGCCTCCGGCGATGGCCCCGGCCAGCGCTGCAGCGCCCAGTGTCAGGCCGCCCACCATCAAATCCACCCCTGCACCGGCGGCGGCACCCGCCGCAATACCACTGCCCACCCGCACCCCCAATTGCTTGAGGGTTTCGGGATTGAACAGGTCATCGCCCCAGCGTCCGTCCAATAGCGGCAAGTCACCGGCGGCGGCATCACTGGTCCGGAATCCATACAGCTTGAGCAGGGCTTCGACACAACGCTGCTCACGCTGGCGAACGGCCTGGCGCAGCTCGCCGATGGCCTGTTGCTCGACGGCTTTATCGTTGACCACGCTGCGCCGGCAGGCGGCGCAGTCGATCAAAAGTTCTGCGATAAGGCGCAAGGCACTCTGTTGCCGGGCCTGGCGTTGCGCTTCTTGATCCGTAATCAGCCGCTGCAGGGCGTCACGCGAATGTTCCAGCAATAACGCCAGGCTTTCATACAGGCGACGTTCGCCATCTTCAGGAGGTGCCACGCTGTCAAAGCGCACCAGCGCATGCAGGCCCAGCCGGGCCAGGGCGTCGCGCCATTCGGGTTCGCGGTGCTGCGGGCTGCTGACAAAATTGAGCACCGGCAACAGCGGCTTGCCGCAACTGGCCAGGACGCTGAGCTCGTCACGGTATTTGGCCAGCACCGGTTCGCGGGCATCGATCACGTACAGCCCGGCATCCGAAGCCAGCAGTTGGCGCAGGACTTTGGCTTCTTGTTCAAACCGCTGCCGGGCCTCGCTGCCGTCCAGAAAGCGTGCCACCCGGGCCGGGCCATCGAGGCGTTCGCCGGGGCGGTCAAGGCGCTCCAGGTAGTCGAGCAGGGCAATGGCGTCTTCCAGCCCCGGCGTGTCGTACAGCTCCAGCAGCGGGGTACCGTCCACTGATAGGCGTGCGCCTTCGACATGGCGTGTGGTACTGGGGCGATGGGACACCTCGCCGAACCCGACATCGCGGGTCAGCGTACGCAGCAATGAGGTTTTACCGACATTGGTGTGGCCGACCACGGCCAGCGTCAATGGCTTAGTCATGGCCTGTCTCCAGCCAGTTCAAAGGAAGGCTGGTGGCGAAGGGCAACCCCAGTTGTTTCAGTGCGGTGTGCCAGTCGCCAAGGCGGTCAGCGTCGAGCGCTTGGCCGGGCGGGGCTTGCAACAGCCATACACGGGTGTCCGCCGCACTGCGCGACAGTTCGCCAATCAATGCCAGGCTGCCGCGATCCGGCGAGCGGCGCGGGTCGCAGGCGATCACCAGGCGGGCAGGGGGAAAGCGGGTCATTTGCTCCAGCAACTTTTGCCGGGATTCGCGGCTGTCGAGAATGCCTGCGTCCATGATCGCGTCAGGTAGCTTCGGCGGCCAAGGGTGCTGATCATCCAGCTCGATGGCCACGATCAAGGCGCCATTGGCGTGCAAGTCGGTGTGCCCGGCCTGCACGTCGGGCAATTGCTCGGGGGCGATGTCATTGACGCCCAGACGTTCGCTGCTGGGCATCAAGCGTTCGCGCAATGGGCTATAGCCGGGAAGACTCAGGTCCAGTTGCAGCGCATTGCGCCCGGTTATCCAGCGCCACGCGCAAAAAGCGCAGAGCAGCAGGCGCGGGATCACGCCATAGACAAGCAGTACGCCCACCAGCCAGATCGCCCAAGCCTGACGCAACAGTTCGGAATTGTAGCTGGTGTCATTGCTGACGCGGATCATCTCCGCGGTGGGTACGTTGAAGCCCAGTAAACCGGGCAGGGCGCCAAGGGCACGGGTCACGGTGACGAACACGTCGGCGCCGAGAATCGTGGTTTCCCAGATGAAGCCGTAGCGGCGGGTGGCCATGAGCAACAGCATCATCACCAGCGCGCTGAGCATCGCCAGCAGCCACAGGCCATTGACCAGCGTGCCGAGCGCCCAGCGATTGAGCTTGCGCCGTTGCAGCAACAGCAGCAGGGCGGGCGCCAATTGCGCGGCTTTAGCATCGCGCGCGAGTTTTTCGCTGAGCCACAACCACACGCGACCGAGGCTGGCGCCCTGTTCACCGGCGAACAGCAGGCTCAGGCCCCAACTCACGAGTAATACCAGATTGAGCCCGAGCAAGCTGCCCAGCGCCCAGAACACATTGACCGGGCCCTGGCCGTCACCCAGCGCGGCGAAGGCCAGCCCGGCGCCGCTGAGTATGGCGAGGACAACCAGAACCAGCAGCGCCAGGCGTGCGCCCTGCAGCCAATGCTGCAGGGCGCCGAGCAAACCATCACGCTCGGCCAGCCACAAGGCTCGGGTTTGCAGGCGCGCGGCGAGGTCGCCGCCAGCGCTGCGGGCATGACGGTTGGCTTCAAGGTCATCCAGCGGGCCGGCATGTTCTTCGCGCAAGCGCACGGTTTCGGTCAGCCAGAGGCGTTGCAGTGGGGAAAGTTGAGTCACGCGACATTCCATTCAAGTGAGCCGTGAGCATAACCGCTGTTACGTCGGGCAGGGTACTGCCTGCAGGGATGGCTCTGGTATCCTCGCCGGCATGAAAAAAACTCTCCCCCTCAGCCTGATCGCAGCCCTCGGTGAAAACCGCGTGATCGGCGTCGACAACAGCATGCCGTGGCATTTGCCGGCGGATTTCAAATATTTCAAGGCCACCACCTTGGGCAAGCCGATCATCATGGGTCGCAAAACCTGGGATTCCCTGGGTCGCCCGTTGCCCGGTCGGCTGAACCTTGTGGTCAGTCGTCAGACCGACTTGCAGCTCGAAGGTGCCGAAGTGTTTGCCACACTTGAGGCCGCCGTTGAGCGCGCGCAAGCGTGGGCACACGAGCAGGGCGTGAGCGAGGTAATGCTGATTGGCGGTGCGCAGCTGTACACCCAGGGCCTGGCAGATGCCGACCGGTTGTACCTGACGCGAGTGGGCCTGAGCCCGAAAGGCGACGCGTGGTTCCCTGAGTTTGATCAGGCGCAGTGGACGCTGGTATCGCAAGAGCAGCATGCAGCGGCGGATGACAAGCCGGCATTCAGCTTTGAGGTCTGGGAAAGGGCTTGAAGTAGCCACATACCCTGCAGGAGCGAGCAAGCCCGCTCCTGCAGGGGCACAGGCGTGCAGGGCTTAGGCGTGCGCCAGGTCCCCATGATCGTCTTCGGCCAGAATGGCCTTGTCGGTCTGGTTCATGATCTGGCTGGTCACCGTGCCCGCCACCATCGCACCGCTGACGTTCAATGCGGTACGACCCATGTCGATCAACGGTTCGACCGAGATCAACAGCGCGACCAGCGACACCGGCAAGCCCATGGCTGGCAGCACGATCAGTGCGGCGAAGGTCGCCCCGCCACCCACACCCGCCACACCGGCCGAACTCAGGGTCACAATCGCCACCAGTGTCGCGATCCACAGCGGATCCAGCGGGTTGATGCCCACGGTAGGCGCTACCATCACCGCCAGCATTGCCGGGTACAAGCCTGCACAGCCGTTCTGGCCAATGGTCGCGCCAAAGGAGGCGGCAAAGCTGGCGATGGACGCCGGGATGCCCAGGCGGCTGGTTTGTGCCTCAATGCTCAGCGGAATGCTGGCTGCGCTCGAACGGCTGGTGAATGCAAACGTCAGAACCGGCCACACCTTGCGGAAGAATCGCAGCGGGCTGATACCGGACAGCGACACGATCAAGGCGTGAACCATGAACATCAACGCCAGGCCGATATAAGACACCACCACAAAACTGCCCAGCTTGATGATGTCCTGCAGGTTGGATGTGGCGACCACTTTGGTCATCAAGGCCAGCACGCCGTACGGGGTCAGTTTCATGACCAGACGTACCAGACGCATCACCCAGCCTTGCAGGGTGTCGATCGCGTTCAGTACCTTGCTGCCTTTTTCCGGTTCATCCTTGAGCAATTGCAGGGCGGCGACGCCCAGGAACGCCGCGAAAATCACCACGCTGATGATCGACGTAGGTTTGGCCCGTGCCAGATCGGCAAAGGGGTTCTGGGGGATGAACGACAGCAGCAATTGCGGCACATTCAGGTCTGCGACCTTGCCTGCGTAATCGCTCTGGATAACTTGCAGGCGGCTCATTTCAGCTGCGCCCGCCACCAGTCCGTCAGCGGTCAGACCGAAGAGGTTGGTCAGGCCGATGCCCACCAACGCTGCGATCATGGTGGTGAACAGCAGCGTACCGATGGTCAAGAAGCTGATTTTACCCAGCGACGAAGCGTTATGCAGGCGCGCCACGGCACTCAGGATCGAAGCGAACACCAACGGGATCACGATCATTTGCAGCAGTTGCACGTAGCCACTGCCGACCAGATCGAACCAGCCAATGGAGGTTTTCAAGGTCGGGTTTTCGGCACCGTAGATCAGGTGCAGGCCCAGACCAAAGACGACACCGACGACCAGTGCCAGCAGGACTTTTTTCGCCAGGCTCCACGCGGTGTGACGGGTCAGCGACAAGCCGAACAGCAACGCGAGGAACACCAGCAGATTGAGGATCAGCGGGAAATTCATGAAAGCTCCGAGGGGCGACTTGTACCAGTCTTTGGCTGCAACAATAGCGAACCGGAAATCCTAACAGGTTGATATATCTACAAATATACCGATGTGGAATGAAGACCTAGGTTTTTGGAATAAGACATTGGCGCAGACAAGACGATAGCGGTCGTGTCCGAGTTAAAAAATGTCATGCCGGTTTGTTAGCGTCGATGCCTTTAACGAGGAGCATAGCTGATGAAACTGACTGCCAAGTTGATCGCTGTAACCCTTTGTCTGGGCCTTACGGGCCAGGCGTTGGCCACCGAGCTCAAGCACTGGCCCGCCGACCAGGCGAAACAGTTGGAAGCCATGATTGCTGCCAACGCGAACAAAGGTAACTTCGCGGTCTTTGACATGGATAACACCAGCTATCGCAACGATCTCGAAGAAGCGTTGTTACCTTATATGGAAAACAAGGGCCTGATCACCCGAGAAAGCCTCGACCCGTCACTTAAACTCATCCCGTTCAAAGACACCGCCGACCATAAAGAAAGCCTGTTCAGTTACTACTACCGCCTGTGCGAAGTGGACGACATGGTGTGCTACCCGTGGGTGGCGCAGGTGTTTTCCGGTTTCACCCTGCAGGAACTCAAAGGCTACGTGGATGAGCTGATGGCCTCGGGCAAGCCGGTGCCGGTGACGTACTTTGAGGGTGATGCGCTCAAGACCTCCGAAATCCAGCCACCCAAGGTGTTTACCGGTCAGGTCGAGTTGTTCAACAAACTCATGGAAAACGGCATTGAGGTCTACGTGATGACCGCCGCCTCGGAAGAGCTGGTGCGCATGGTCGCGGCTGATCCCAAGTACGGCTACAACGTCAAACCGCAGAATGTGATTGGCGTGAGCACGCTGCTCAAGGACCGTAAAACCGGCGAATTGACCACCGCTCGCAAACAGATCAGCGCCGGTACATATAACGAAAAGGCCAACCTGGGACTGGAACTGACTCCGTACCTGTGGACCCCGGCGACATGGATGGCGGGCAAGCAGGCCGCCATCCTGACCTACATCGACCAATGGAAAAAGCCGGTGCTGGTGGGTGGCGATACGCCGGCCAGTGATGGCTACATGCTGTTTCACGGCGTTGACGTGGCCAAGGGCGGGGTGCATTTGTGGATCAACCGCAAAGACAAATACATGGCGCAACTGGAAGGCATGATGGCCAAAAATGCGGCGGCGCAGGCCAAGGAAGGGCTGCCGGTGACGGCAGACAAGAACTGGGTGATCGTCAAGCCCGACCAGATCCAGTAGCTGATATAAAAAATCCCGGCACATGGCCGGGATTTTTGGGTTAACGCACTGGTTTATGGCACCAGTTTGTCCAGCAATGCCTTGTCACGTACAGCGCCCTTGTCAGCGCTGGTGGCCAACAAGGCGTAAGCCTTGAGAGCGGTGGTGACTTTACGTGGACGCACTTCGACCGGCTTCCAGCCTTTCTTGTCCTGTTCCACGCGACGAGCCGCCAGTTCTTCGTCACTGACCAACAGATTGATCGAGCGGTTCGGAATGTCGATCAGCACTTTGTCGCCGTCTTGCACCAGGCCAATGGCCCCACCGGCTGCGGCCTCTGGAGAGGCGTGACCAATGGACAGGCCCGATGTACCGCCCGAGAAACGGCCATCGGTCAGCAAGGCGCAGGCTTTACCCAGGCCTTTGGACTTCAGGTACGAGGTCGGGTAGAGCATTTCTTGCATGCCCGGGCCGCCTTTCGGGCCTTCGTAACGAATGATCACGATGTCGCCTGCCTTGACCTCGTCGGCCAAAATGCCGCGCACGGCACTGTCCTGGCTTTCGAAAATCTTGGCGTTGCCTTCAAACACGTGGATCGACTCGTCGACGCCCGCGGTTTTCACGACGCAGCCATCCAGGGCGATGTTGCCGTAAAGCACTGCCAGGCCGCCTTCTTGCGAATAGGCATGCTCGACACTGCGGATGCAGCCGTTTTCGCGGTCGTCGTCCAGGGTTTCCCAGCGAGTCGACTGGCTGAACGCGGTTTGCGTCGGGATACCGGCCGGGCCTGCCTTGAAGAAGGTATGCACGGCTTCGTCGTCAGTCTGGGTGATGTCCCACTTGGCGATGCCTTCCGCCATTGTCTTGCTGTGTACGGTCGGCAGGTCGGTGTGCAGCAAGCCGCCACGGGCCAGCGAACCGAGGATGGAGAAAATGCCGCCAGCGCGGTGCACGTCTTCCATGTGGTACTTCTGGATGTTTGGCGCCACTTTGCACAGCTGGGGTACATGACGGGACAGACGGTCGATGTCTTTGAGGTCGAAATCGATCTCGGCTTCCTGGGCCGCCGCCAGCAAGTGCAGGATGGTGTTGGTCGAGCCACCCATGGCGATGTCCAGCGTCATGGCGTTTTCAAAGGCCTTGAAGTTGGCAATGTTGCGCGGCAGTACCGAGTCGTCATTTTCGACGTAGTACTGGCGGCACAGGTCAACGATGGTGCGGCCAGCCTGCAGGAACAGCTGTTCGCGGTCGCTGTGGGTAGCCAGGGCCGAACCGTTGCCCGGCAACGCCAGGCCGAGGGCTTCGGTCAGGCAGTTCATCGAGTTGGCGGTAAACATGCCGGAGCACGAACCGCAGGTAGGGCAAGCGCTACGCTCGTACTCGGCAACCTTCTCGTCAGAAGCGCTGGAGTCGGCGGCGATGACCATGGCATCGACCAGGTCGAGGCCGTGGCTGGCGAGCTTGGTCTTGCCCGCTTCCATTGGCCCGCCTGAAACGAAAATCACCGGGATGTTTAGGCGCAACGACGCCATCAGCATGCCCGGGGTGATTTTGTCGCAGTTGGAGATGCACACAATGGCGTCGGCGCAGTGGGCATTGACCATGTACTCGACGGAGTCGGCAATGATCTCGCGGCTCGGCAGCGAGTACAGCATGCCGTCGTGGCCCATGGCGATGCCGTCATCGACGGCAATGGTGTTGAATTCTTTGGCAACGCCACCCGCGCGTTCGATCTCGCGGGCAACCAGTTGGCCCATGTCCTTGAGGTGGACGTGACCGGGTACGAACTGGGTAAAGGAGTTGGCAATAGCGATGATCGGCTTCTTGAAGTCGGCATCTTTCATCCCCGTGGCGCGCCACAAAGCGCGGGCACCGGCCATGTTGCGGCCGTGGGTGGAGGTTTTCGAACGATAGTCAGGCATGGAACAACTCCGGGCGGCTAATCAGATAACAAACAGGGAAGTGAGCTTCTACTGACTCGAGGACCACACAGAAAATGACTACGTGTCCGCAAGCTGCCGTTAACGGTGCGGGATCGCCGCGCGTCTGGGCCTGAGCTCATAAACCCGCCGGGGATGATTGGCGATGAATACGTCGATTCTACACGGCTGGAGGCGGGAGGGAATGGGTCTGGTCTGCAGGCGAAATGACTTACTCAGCCCGCCGCTTGGTTTGCCGACGGTTGATCAGGGCATGCAGGCCCAGCATTGCAGCGCCCAGTACCATGAAACAGACCGCCAGGGTGGTTTGCAGGTCGAACCGGCTGAGGTTGACCAGCGCACTGATCCCCCCGCCGCAGACAAAAACCAGCATGCCTCCGATGGAGGCGGCGGTGCCTGCATATTCGGGGAAAACGTCCATTGCCCTGGAGGTTGCGATAGGGCGAGCAACGGTCGTCCCCGCCGTGCAGACAATCATCGGCAATAACACGCCCAGTATCGACAGCCCCAGAAGGCTCGAAAACAGCAGCATCAACACCCCCGCGAAAACAATCATCAGCGTGCCGACATTGATTTGGGCCCGCGCCTGAATCCGGCGGCTTAACATTTGCGCCACGACACCCCCGCATAGATAAGCCAGGCCATACAGCAACAGAACCAGGGAGAAGGCATAAGGCGAAAGCTGCAAATGCTGCAAAAACAGCAACGGAGACATCACGATAAAAGAGAAGTGACAGGCGAAGGCCAAGCCTGAAATCAGCCAGTAGCCGATAAAGATCGAGTCGCGACATACGAGTCGATACGACTGCACAAGCGTGCGCGACGGGTGTGGGAGGGGAAGTGAGTTTTCAAGGAAGAACAGCGCCTTGATAAACACCATCGTGGCCAGGGCGACAAAGACCCAAAAACTGCCCGGCCAATCGAAAGCCTGTTGCAGCAAGGTGCCTGCCAAGGGGGAAACTGAAATGAATACCCCGCTGGCGGTGATCATCAAAATACGCAGCTGGTCGCGCGCCTTGCCAACAAACAGATCCTGTACCAGCGCCTGGGTGAGGACGAATGAACCGCACCCTATGGCCTGAATACATCTGAAAAACAAAAACCAGGTGAAGTCCGATACCAGTACACACCCGATTCCCCCCAGTATTGAAATGAGCATCCCGGCAAGCAGTAGCCCCTTGCGCCCAAGCGTGTCTGACAGTGGACCAATCAACAGCTGAGAGAGGGATATACCCACTGCAAACAGGCTCACTGAGAACGCGATGTCGGAGGTCGAGCGGTTGAAATGGCTAGACAGCGCGGGGAAAGAGGGCAGCACAACATCCAGCGGGAATACCCCGAGCAGGACCATCGCCAGCAACAGGGCCACTGCTGCCCGGCGCTTTGCAGTACCGGACTCAGTCATTGATATATCCGGCTTCACGCATCAGCAAGAGGTTTTCATCGTCGTCAAAAAAACCGCCGCGGCTCATGGCAAGCAGTGTCGCGCTGGCGCCTCTTCGCACCCGTTTACGATGCGCGTCGGGGTGTACGAGGGCCGCCACAATGCCCACGATGGTTGTTTCGTCCAGATCCACTGCGCCGAAGCTCTCGCTCAGCCACTGGGAATCCGTTTCAAAGAAGATGCCGATGATCGCGACTAATGATCGGGCTGCCCGCGAGCGTTGCTCTTGCTCCAGTTGCATCCAGACATAAGCGAAAACATCAGAGAAATAGCGACTATGCCGAGCCTCGTCTTCAAGGTGGCTTTTGAGCATTCTGAAAACCGTGGATACGACGGTGTTGCGTGCGGCGCCAAGCAACTCCTTGGCGACCACGGTTTCAGACACGAATCCCACGAGAAACCAGGTCAGCGCCTGGTGTTCAGCGGGCGTTTTTTCAATAAGCCCCTGCAGACGTGTGACACGCAGCGGTAGTGCAGAGCGGTTCTGGATGTCATAAAGCTGCGCTACCTGCTCTGCTACTTGATTAGAGAACAGCGCGTGATAACCCTCATCGGTATAGAGCTGTAGCGCGGCATTTTTCATGTGCCCTGGTATGGGTATGCCAAGTTCGTTGTGGATGAGTGTTTCGACGGCGCGATTTACAATTTTATGTTCGAGCAGCGTGGTGTAGTCGAGAAAGTACACCAGTTGATTGGCCTCCAGCCGTAAGGTCATGGAGCGGTCTGCCTGCACAATCTTCGGGTGTGCGAGGTAGGGCATGAAGGCGGGGACAAACCAGTGCCGGTTCTCCAGTTCGTGCTCCAGCTCTGCCGGAAGCAGGTAATCGCGCCGATCTATCCTCACACAGGCTGTGCTGTCCCAGTCACCCAGGGTGCAGTGCTGCTCGCTCAGGCCAAGCCCTGCAGGTTGCGAGGCCGGGCTGTTCATGGGTTTTTTTCTTGTGCATTGATCAAGGCAACCAGCGCCTCGCACTGAACGCGCCCGTCGCCGTATCCACAGCCAACAAAGAACAACGGTTGTTCTGTGGTGTTATCCAAACCTAACAGGGTTTCAACACAGTCATCCGTTAACGCCCCGGTCAGCCACGTGTTGAGTCCCAGATGTGTGGCAACCAGTTGAAAGGTCTGTGAAATATGCCCAGCCTCGACAAATGCCATGCGGTAGGCGCGTGAATGCTCGTATTTCCACCACAGTTTGTCGAAACGCGACGTGATAAAGAGTCCCGCGGGCAGGTTGTTGATGAAGTGCTGGCCACTGAGTAGTTGACCCAAGGGGGCGGGCGGCAGGTCACTGACATGGCTCAGTGCGTGAAGGGCGCAATGGTAGGCGTAGATCCCTGGCTTGAGACCGTCAACCCGGGAGGCATACAGAAAACCTTCACTGGCATTGAGGCCACCGCCCGAAGGGCTGCTTCGCCTGGCTTCCAGCCCTTTGGGCAGGGAGGGATCGACATCGTCCTTGCGCTCATTGAGATAGCCCAGTGACAGGTAAAGCAAGGTACTGATATGGCTCAGGGAAATATTTTTTTCAGTAAACGAGCGGCAGGTTTTGCGGCTGACAAGCGAATCTACCAGTGAACCCTGCGCTTCAAACGGAGGCATACAGGCAGGTAACCGGATCAACTCTTCGGGCAAGCACTCACGTTGGGAAGAGGACGGCGCCGGGGTCGCGAGCACGTCCTGGCAATGGGCAAGGTACTGTGCCGACCACTCATGAACATCGTGTGGTATCTGTTCTTGCGGTAAATTTTTTGTGCCGATATGAAATATTTTCGACAGCTCATCCCACTGCCACTCAACAGGTGCAATGGGCGTGTCGGTGAAGAGTTTGGCGTTATAGAAGTCTCGATCTATGGGATGGTTTTTGTCGAGCAGTGCAGGATTGTTAATTAACTGGGTCAGCCGTTGGCAGTAATCAATGTTGAGTTCAAATTGGGTGTGATTTAGATAATCCCAAACAATTTGATGGGGTGGGCGAGCCAGCATGAATAAGTAAGGGTTTATATGAAATGGCATATCAGTGCGCCGAATGTTGGTGTCGGCGTCTATGTAAATAACGCCGAGGTGCCGGCGTCCCTCGGCGTTGCGTTTTTATAGATCAGGCCCGCTTGGACACGGCCAGGCATGCCAGGTTGGCGATTTTTCCAGATTCCAGAATGATTGCTTTCATGACAGTGTTCCTCAGGTGGATGCCAAGTTGCGCGTGGCATTTTGTTGGATGGATAAGTCGCCACTTTGAATAAGAGGCTAGAGACACCATAGTTGCTCGATATTAATTTTCAATGTTGTGCGCTGTAGGTCTGAGCGCTCTTTCGTGTAGGAAAAATCAATACTGTTGATAGGTGTCAGTATTTGTTTGTTTTTCTGGATTTCATGCGCGGTGTTTTTATTGACGGCGGGCGTGAGGTAGGCAGCTATGGCGAATAAGTATTAGAGTGCGGGATACACTTATTCAGCAGGGATTCCGAATGCTAACCCTCAACCGATCTGTCAAAGCCTGTCTGGCCATCGGCCTGGTGCAAGGGCTGCTGCTGTGGCTGGCGAGTTCTTTGAGCGAGCCGGGCATCAAGTTTGCACTGGCGACGGCAGCACTGGTTGGCGGGATCAATCTATTGCTGCTGGGCGATAACATCCGTTTGCGCGGAACTGCCTGGCTGGTGCTCGGGTTGACCACGGTGATGTCGGTGACCAGTGCCTGGGTGTATTGGGAGGGCGGTGAAGTATGGCGCTCCAGCAGTTGGCTGACGGGCAGCTGGACGTTTTTTGCGGTGGTGATTACTTATATCTGCACTGTTTTCATATTGAGTTGGCCGACCCGCGAAGGGCGCTTCCCGCGTTACGAAGATCTGTTCCGCCACGCCTGGGACACGGTGTTTATCGTATTGCTGGGGTTGCTGTTGAACGCCGTGTTTTGGGCGTTGCTGTTGTTGTGGGGCAGCCTGTTCAAGATGCTCGGGGTCGTTGCGCTGAACCAGCTGTTTACCACCGATGGATTTATGTATGTCAGTTCGGCGATGGTGTTTGCCCTGGGCGTACACATGGGGCGCGAGAAGGACCGGGTCATCGGCCTTTTGCGAGGGATTTTGCTGACGCTGTGCCGCTTCCTGCTACCGCTCAGCTCGCTGATTGCCATCGTATTCACCTTGGCCTTGCCATTCAGCGGGTTGGAGCCGATCTGGGATACCGGTTATTCCACGCCGATCATGTTGTGGCTGGTGGCGGCCAATCTGTTTTTGCTCAACGGCGTGTTCCAGGACGGTTCGCAAGGCAGCGGCTATCCCAAATGGCTGCTGCGCATGGTTGACGTGTGCTTGCTGTGTTTACCCGTTCTGGTGCTGCTGGCGGGGTATTCGAGCTGGTTGCGTATCGAGCAGTACGGCCTCACGCCGACGCGCATTCTGGCGATGCTGTTGGTGCTGGTGGTTTTTGCCCACAGCGTGGCGGCGGTTTGGGCGGCGCTTGTGCCTCAGGCGAGCTGGCTGGGCAGCCTGCGTATCAGCAACCCGTTGATTGCGTTGCTGTGCGTGGTGTTATTGCTGGCGATTCACACGCCCTGGTTCAGCCCGTTGCAGTTCAGTGCAAAGAATCAGGTGCAACGCGTGCTGAGTGGCCAGACATCGGTCGAGACGTTTGACGCGGATACTTTGCGCTACCGCCTGGGGCCGCAGGGCAAGCAGGCGTATGACACCTTGTTGGCGCAAGTCGAGCAGGGCAAGGTGCTGGCGGAACCTGCGCGGCAAATATTGCTGAAGCGTCTTAAGGATGCAGACACCGGCCAGGGCGCGCGAGGGCCCAATGACAGGCTGCTGGAATGGATGGGCCCGCCCGTCGAGGGTAGTGAGCAGTTCGACGATCCGAAAATTGGCGGGCAGCCATGCTGGCCTCCGGGGTGTGTGCTGTGGTCGGTCGACCTGGATCAGGACGGGCAAAACGAGGTGCTGCAGTTGCCCAAACAGAAGTGGTTCGATCCGTTGTATTTCTTCAAGCGCGACGTGCAGGGGAAGTGGCAGCGCACAGGCACTTATGACGGTGGTGAAAACCCGCTGGAGCTGATCGAGCGGATACGTGAGGGCAAGGTAAAGGTGGTGAAACCGCGTTATCAATCGTTGCTGATCGAGGACGTGGAGCTGAGCCCGAAGCTCGATAAAGTCCCTCAGCCGTGATGCCCTTTCAAGCATCGCAGCCTTTGGCAGCGGCTACAGAGTAAGGGGCGCCCTGTAGCCGCTGCCAAGGATCGACACCGGTCTTAGCTGTTAGGCAGCAAGCGGCAGGTGATGCTCTTGATGTAGCGTGTTTCGTTGATCGCCGGGTGCACCGGGTGATCCGGGCCCTGGCCGCCGCGCTCCAGCAGTTGGATATTGCGGTCCAGATGACGGGCGCTGGTCAGCAGGATGTTTTGCAGGTCGTCTTCCGGCAGGTGCATCGAGCACGATGCGCTGACCAGAATCCCGTCCTTGGTGAGCAGGCGCATGGCTTGCTCGTTCAGGCGGCGGTAGGCACCTTCACCGTTTTTCAGGTCTTTTTTACGTTTGATGAAGGCCGGAGGATCCGCCACGATTACGTCGAAACGCTCTTCGTTGGCTTTCAGCTCTTTCAGGGCTTCAAACACATCACCTTCCATGCAGGTGACTCTCTCGGCAAAACCGTTCAGCGCGGCGTTGCGCTCAACACCGTCCAGGGCGAACGACGAAGCGTCGACACAGGTCACTTCGCTGGCGCCGAAAGCGGCCGCCTGAATGCCCCAACCGCCGATGTAGCTGAACAGGTCCAGAACCTTCTTGCCTTTGACGTACGGGGCCAGGCGGGCGCGGTTCATGCGGTGGTCGTAGAACCAGCCGGTTTTTTGACCGGCCATGACCGGAGCTTCGAACTTCACGCCGTTCTCTTCCAGGGCCACCCACTCAGGCACCAGGCCAAAGACGGTTTCAACGTAACGCTCCAGGCCTTCTGCGTCGCGGGCAGCCGAGTCGTTCTTGAACAGGATGCCGCTTGGCTTAAGGACTTGAACCAGGGCAGCGATCACGTCCTCTTTATGCTGTTCCATGGTGGCGGAAGCCAGTTGAACCACCAGGATGTCGCCGAAACGGTCCACCACCAGGCCCGGCAGCAAGTCGGAATCGCCGTACACCAAGCGGTAGTAAGGCTTGTCGAACAGGCGGTCACGCAGGGACAGCGCCATGTTCAGACGGTGTACCAGCAGCGACTTGTCCAGCGGCAGTTTGATGTCGCGTGACAGCAGGCGGGCGCAGATCAGGTTGTTCGGGCTAATGGCAACGATGCCCAGCGGCTTGCCGCCGGCGGTTTCGAGAATGGCTTGGTCGCCAGCCTTGAAGCCATTGAGCGGGGTGGTGGCTACATCGATTTCGTTGCTGTAGACCCACAAGTGGCCGGCGCGCAGGCGTCGATCGGCATTGGCTTTAAGGCGCAGGCTTGGCAGGGACATGACGTCGCTCCGGGTATTGAAAAGGGCGCGATTATAGCCCTAGACGCTACCCGCAGGCTTGGCTGATTCAGCGCATTGCGTCGGACGCTGAGCCCAGCCTGCCAGAAAATTCCGCTAGAATCGCCCGCTATTGCAGAGTGCGGAGAGCCCATGCCTGAATTACCTGAAGTTGAAACCACCCGCCGTGGCATCGCCCCGCACCTTGAGGGGCAGCGGGTGAGTCGGGTGATCGTGCGCGACCGGCGCCTGCGCTGGCCGATCCCCGAGGACCTCGATGTACGCCTGTCCGGGCAGCGCATCGTGCTGGTGGAGCGGCGTGCCAAATACTTGCTGATCAACGCCGAAGTCGGAACCTTGATCAGCCATTTGGGAATGTCGGGCAACTTGCGGCTGGTCGAAGCCGGGTTGCCGGCCGCCAAGCATGAGCATGTGGACATTGAACTGGAGTCTGGACTGGCCTTGCGCTACACCGACCCGCGTCGGTTCGGCGCGATGCTGTGGAGCCTGGACCCGCTCAACCACGAGTTGCTGGTGCGTCTGGGGCCAGAGCCGTTGACCGATCTGTTTGATGGTGATCGCTTGTTCCAGCTGTCGCGTAACCGTTCGATGGCGGTCAAACCGTTCATCATGGACAACGCCGTAGTGGTGGGCGTGGGAAATATTTACGCCACCGAAGCCCTGTTTGCTGCCGGGATCGATCCGCGTCGCGAAGCGCGAGGGATTTCCAGGGCGCGCTATTTAAAGCTGGCGATCGAGATCAAGCGAATTCTGGCCGCAGCCATTGAGCGCGGCGGTACCACCCTGCGCGATTTCATCGGCGGCGATGGCCAGCCTGGCTACTTCCAGCAGGAGCTGTTCGTGTACGGGCGGGGTTATGAGGCTTGCAAGGTTTGCGGCAGCGAACTGCGCGAGGTCAAGCTGGGGCAGCGTGCCAGCGTATTCTGCCCGCGCTGCCAGACATAGGATTGAACTCAAGGCCTGGCAGAGGCGAGCGTGCTCGCTCCTGCAGGGTATGGGTGGCTCAAGCCTTGCCGGTGATTGCCCGGTACTTTGTCATCAGCTCTTCTTCGGTTTCCGGGTGGGCTTCATCCAGAGGGATGCAGTCAACCGGGCAAACCTGCTGGCATTGCGGCTCATCGTAATGACCCACGCACTGTGTGCACAGGTTAGGGTCGATCACGTAGATCTCTTCGCCTTGCGAGATGGCAGCGTTCGGACACTCGGGTTCGCAGACGTCGCAGTTAATGCAATCGTCGGTGATGATCAGGGACATGGGTACTCCGGCCGGGGCAGTCAGCCCGGGCAACTGAAATCGAATGCGGCAATTGTGCCGCATTGGCGCCCGCAGTGCACGCGGGCGCCGCTTCAGCGGTCACTTCTTGCGAAAACGCTCGGTCAGGGCTTCGGCCACTACCGGATGAACGAATTTGGTGATATCGCCACCGAGTGCAGCAATTTCGCGCACTAATGTCGACGATATGAACGAATAACGCTCTGACGGCGTGAGGAACAGACTCTCGACATCGGGGGCCAGTTGGCGGTTCATGTTCGCCAGCTGGAACTCGTACTCGAAGTCCGACACGGCACGCAGGCCACGCAGGAACACATTGGCATTCTGTTCCTTGGCGAAATGCGCGAGCAGCGTCGAGAAGCCGACTACCTCAACATTGGGCAGGTGCTTGGTGACTTCACGAGCCAGCTCCACTCGCTGTTCCAGAGGGAATAGCGGGTTTTTCTTGGTGCTGGCAGCGACAGCAATGATCACGTGATCGAACAGGCGCGAAGCGCGTTCGACCAGATCGCCATGGCCCTTGGTAATAGGGTCGAATGTACCTGGGTACAACACTCGGTTCATCGCGTCGTCCTGGCGGGAATCCGTTGGGGAGTCGGATGGTATCGCAGCATTCCCGGTCGGCCAAGTCGCCATTCGAAGAAGAAAGCACTATAGACGCGTCCAGATAAGTCCTTTTTCATGAATTTTTCAGGCGCTCGGCCAGCTGCGAGGCCAGTTTTGCCGTGAGCCCGTACACTGACAATTGTGGGTTAGCCCCAATGCTGGTGGGGAAAAGAGAGCCATCGTGGATCGATACATTACGCAATTGATGATGACGGCCGAGACTGTCGGTGACGGCCATTCGAGTATTTTCACCCATCGCACAACCCCCCATCACATGAGCGCTGGCCAGGCGTGTTCGATACAACTCAAGGCTCAAACTGTCGATTCGATCACGTGTTTCACGCAGGCTGCTCATGTAGCGCGCATCGCTGTGCAACGGCATGACTGCCGTGGCGCCCGCTGCAAACTGAATCTCGGCCATGCTGTGGAAGGCTCGCTTCAACGCCTCCCAGCCGTAAGGCGTGAGGGTGTAATCGAGTGTCGGGCTGCCGTCCGAGCGCAATTCGACATGTCCGCCGGGACTGTCGGGATGAAAACCGTCGCGCATCAACGCCAGCATCATGTGCGTGTTGGGCAGTTGCGCCATGTGCAGGGCGTTGGTTTGCCCATAGCTGGAGAATAATGTGGCGGCCAAAGCCGGGTGCAGCGGCGGTACTTCGAGTTTGTAGCCCATGGGGCCGGTGGTGCCGTCTTTCCATTGAAAGTGATCGGAGTAGATCGACTGAGGCGCACCATAAAACGGGTTGATCGCCTCGGGGAATAGACCCGCAGAGAAGTTCACCAGGTGCAGAAACGTGCGTTTACCGAGTCGATTGTGAGGGTCGGGTGCGTCGGAACGCATCAGCAGACCGGGTGTGTTGATGCCGCCTCCCGCCAGCACGTAATGCCGCGCCTTGACTGTAATCGTGTGCCCGTTGGCAGCTACGCAGCGACTGTCCATGCCCTGGCATTCCAGGCCGTTGACCTGATCCCCCGTGATCAATAATCGCTGGGCGCGGGCCATGTACAACAACTCTCCGCCTTTTTCGAGCATGGCCGGGATGGTGGTCACCAGCATCGATTGCTTGGCGTTGGTCGGACAGCCCATGCCGCAGTACCCCAGGTTCCAGCAGCCGCGGACGTTGCGTGGAATCACATGCCAGCTGTAGCCGAGCTTTTCACAGCCGTTGCGAATCACTTCATTGTTGGCATTGGGCGGGATCACCCAGGGGGCGATGCCCAGGCGCTGCTCCATCTGTTCAAACCAGGGCGCCATCTGTTCGCTGCTGTGGCCGATGACCTGATGCTCACGGGCCCAATGCTCCAGGGTGGGCCCCGGGGTGCGGAAGCTGGATGCCCAGTTGACCAGGGTCGTGCCACCCACGGCACGCCCCTGGAGGATGCTGATGGCGCCGTCTTTGCTCATTCGGCCGATACCTTCCTGGTAGAGGCTGGCATACGCTTCGTTTTCGAGCAGCGTGAAATCGCGGCTGGTTTTGAGCGGGCCTTCTTCGATCAGTAGAACCTTGTAACCCGCTGCACTGAGGATTTCGGCCGTGGTGCCGCCCCCGGCGCCACTGCCAATGATGGCAACGTCGGCTTCGAGCGTAAGGTCGCTGTCGAGTTGCGAGCCATCATAGGTTTTCCAGCCTCGGGCCAGGCCTTCACGGAATGGATCGGGTACGGGCATAAGTAGTTTCTCAGGCTGAAATTATTATTATTTGAGCGCGCTGCGCAGGTCATCATGGGCGCCGGGCCATTCAGACCGCGGGTGGTCCCGGGTATCCGCAATGGGCCCATGATTCGGGGCATTCGTACCGGCTCATCATCACCAATTTCAGCAGCGAACCATGCCCCATGCGCAGCAGGTCGATGCGGCTGTTTGCCCAGCGCTGCAAAAAATGCTGGATGTGCTCGGCGCTGGCGTTTTCCCAGCGCCCCCAAACGCCGGTCAACGGGCCGCGGGTCACGGGCATGGCGAGGACGTCGAACAATTGCTGGGTAAGGGTCAGGAGAGCGGGCGACAAGTGATTCAGGTTGTTGTCCAGCATCAACAGTGTGGCGTCGTTTACGCCGGGCTGGTCCGGTGCGTCGACGCTGCCGGCCAGCATGACCGGGATCACCGCTTGCAGAAAAACCACGTCGCTGCTGCGCAATATGGCAAAGCCACTGGCACGGGGACTGGCCGAGCAACCGCTGAGGCTGGCACCCAAGCCGGCAGTTGCCAAAAATGCACTGGCGCACAGGCCGATTTTCAGCGCACCGCGACGGGAAAGCAGGGTAGTTTCAACACACGATTCAGGCATGGGTGGCCTCGCCATCAAATTGGACACTCAGGGCAAGCCTTTAGCCTATCGGACAAACAGCTTTTGAATCAGGCGCACCAGCTGTCGTCCGTAAGGCGGGTAGATCATCTGCGAACCGTTCCAGCGCTGCTTGCTCAGCACGCCCTTGGCGTTGCTGAAGGTCAAGAAGCCTTCGTGGCCATGGTAATGGCCCATTCCCGATTGCCCGACGCCGCCAAAGGGCAAGCCGTCGATGGCGACGTGCAGCAGTGTTTCGTTGATGCACACGCCGCCTGAATGGGTGAGCTGGATCACGCGGTCCTGTTCACGCTTGTCGTAACCGAAGTAATAAAGAGCCAGCGGGCGAGGTCGGGCGTTGATATAGGCCAGCGCCTGATCCAGATCGCTGTACGCCACGATGGGCAGCAGCGGGCCGAAGATTTCGTCCTGCATTACCTGCATGTCGTCAGTGACATTCAACAACAGGCTGTGGGGCATGCGTCGTCCCTGACCTTGTTCATACAGTGAAATCAGGCGCGCACCTTTGAGTGTCGCATCGGTTTTCAGCTGCTCAAGTCTTGCGACCTGGCGTTGGTTGATAATTGCACTGTAATCCGGGTTGTCGATCAAGGTCGGGTAAAAGCTGTGGATGGCCTGGCGGTAGGCCTCAACGAACGCCTCGATCCGCGTCTGTGGCACCAGTACGTAATCCGGTGCGATACAGGTTTGCCCGGCGTTCAGGGATTTTCCCCAGGCAATACGCTGGGCCGCGTCTTTAAGCGGCACATCGCTGGAGACGATAGCCGGTGATTTGCCGCCCAGCTCCAGGGTTATCGGGGTCAGGTTTGCCGACGCGGCTTTCATCACTTGCCTGCCGACATGGGTGGAGCCGGTGAACAACAGATGATCGAACGCCAGTCCGGAAAATTCCACGGCCACATCGGCTTCACCCAGTACGACGGCGACCATGTCTTCTGGGAAAATGCGTTCCAGCAGGTCCTTGAGCAAGCGCCCGGTGGCCGGTGTGAACTCGCTGAGCTTGAGCATGACCCGATTACCGGCAGCCAATGCGCCGACCAGAGGGCCGATCGCCAGGTACAGCGGGTAGTTCCACGGGACGATGATCCCTACGACCCCCAGCGGTTGATAGACCACTTTGGCGCTGGCGGGCTGGAACATCATGCTCACGCGGCGAGATGAAGGTTTCATCCAGCGCTTGAGGTGTTTGAGGGTGTCGTCAATGCAGTGAAGGCTGGGCATCAATTCAGCGA
The DNA here is from genome assembly GCF_900475285.1 of Pseudomonas taetrolens. NCBI lineage: Bacteria > Pseudomonadati > Pseudomonadota > Gammaproteobacteria > Pseudomonadales > Pseudomonadaceae > Pseudomonas > Pseudomonas taetrolens. The sequence goes on from NZ_LS483370.1 coordinate 272,224, forward strand.
ACAGGGTTTCATCAGGGCTTCGGTGGCTGAAATCCTGGCTGATGGCGTCGATCAGAACCTCACGTTCATCACTTAGTAACCGGCGCAGGCTCTTTAGCCATTGCTGGCGTTGCGCAAACGGCGGAAATGGATGAGCCGCATAGGCTTGCCGCTGTTTGTCGAGCAGGGCATGGAGATCATCCCCCATGGCTGAAGCGTCTTGAAGAGAGGCACTGTCGGCAGACATGGTTCGCTCCAGGCGGATTCTGTAGGCGTTGTTTTTATGAGAATAGCGTGATTTTTAGAGCCTATACTCTAAATTGTCAATCGGGGCCTGTATGCCATGTTGTTTATCGATCCGGGGTTAGGCCGTAAGATGCCATTCGTTATTCACTAAAGCCTAAGCTCATGGTCACACGAATAAAAACCAGCCAGCGCATCGTAAATAGCAGCCTGGAGTTGTTTAACCAGCTGGGTGAGCGCAGTGTCACGACCAATCATATTGCGGCCCATATGGAGATCTCTCCGGGCAATCTGTATTACCACTTCCCCAATAAGCAGGCGATCATCTCGGTATTGTTCAGCGAGTACGAGACGCTGGTATTGAGCTTTTTACGCCCGCTCGAAGGGCGTGCGTTCAACGTCGATGACAAGCGCTTTTATTTGCAAAAACTGCTCGATGCCATGTGGCGCTATCGGTTTCTGTATCGCGATACTGAGCACTTTCTGCACAGTGACAATGAACTGGCCGCCCGCTACCGACAGTTTTCCCGGCAATGCCTGGCTCAGGCGCAAATGATCTATGCCGGGTTTGTCGATGCCGGGATCCTGCGCATGACGCCTCTGCAAATTGAGTCGTTGACCCTCAATGCGTGGATTATCCTCACCTCATGGGTCAGCTTCCTGTGTACCACCCGCGAATCCGGTGACCAGCTCAGTGAGCGCGCGATCAAGCGCGGGGTGTACCAACTGCTGGTGCTGGAGTCGGGCTTTGTCACTGAAGAGGCCCGCGAGGCGGTCGACTTCCTGATCAACGAATACTACGTTCCTCTGGAAGACGCGCTGCACGATCACTAACTGCATTTCACCCCTTTACAGGAGTTCACTATGCCCGTTGCGCAATTGATCAGCCCCGAAGTCCTGCTGGAACGCCAGGAACGGCCCGGTCTGATTATTCTGGATTGCCGTTTTGCCCTTGAAGACCCGGACTACGGCCTTTGCAGCTATGCCGAAGGGCATATCGCCGGTGCGCAGTTTGCCGACCTTGAGCGGGACTTGAGCGGGCCGGTCATCAAAGGCGTGACCGGGCGCCACCCGCTACCCGATCCTGCGGTATTGCTTGAGCGACTGCGCGCCTGGGGCATTGACGCCGAAAGCGACGTGGTGCTCTACGACGATGGCCCTGGTGCCTTTGCGGCACGGGCGTGGTGGTTGCTGACCTGGCTGGGCAAGCGCGATGGCGTGTTTATCCTTGATGGTGGCCTCAAGGCCTGGCATGGCGCGGGGTTGCCGCTCAGCCTGGATGCGGTGGTGGTCCCGAGGGGTGACTTCAATGGCAAGCCTGACCCCCGTTTGCTACTGGACGCGGAGCACTTGCAAAAACGCCTGGGTGATCCGGCGCTGACCTTGATCGATGCCCGTGCCCAGCCGCGCTTTCGCGGTGAAGTCGAACCTATCGATCCTGTTGCCGGACATATCCCTGGCGCGCAATGTGCCGCGTTCAGTGAAAACCTCGATAGCACGGGGCGCTTCTTGCCTGCCGGGCAGCTCAAGCAACGCTTTGCTGAAAAGCTCGCTGGCCGCGCGCCCGAGTCGCTGGTCGCGTATTGCGGTTCCGGCGTGACGGCCTGCCACAACCTGTTTGCACTGGGGTTGGCGGGGTATCCGTTGGGCAAGCTCTATGCGGGCTCGTGGAGTGAGTGGATCAATGATCCGGCGCGCGGGATAGCCACGGGCGATTGAAGCAGGTATCTATGCGTCCGGGAGCTGGGCACTGGCCGCTCGATACGCGCCGGGGCCCACGCCGTAGACCTTCTTGAACTGCCGGCTCAGGTGACTTTGATCGGCAAATCCCAACTGCATCGCAACGTGCAGCGGCAAGCAGCCTTTCTGCAGCAAGGCCCGGGCATGGGCAATGCGCTGCTGCATCAACCACGTGTGCGGTGGCATGCCTGTCGCGCGCTGGAACACGCGGGCAAAGTGGAAGGGTGAAAGATTGACCGCAGCCGCCAGCTCTTCCAGCGAAGGTGGCTGCGCCAGTCGCGCCTGCAACAGTTCTTTGGCCTGATTCACTGCACGGTGTTCGACCCCGGGTTTGGCCGGCAGCGGCAGTCGTGCATGGCGAGTGAGCAGCGCGAGCATCATTTGGCGCCACAATGTTTGCTGCTGCAATGCAGACTCAGGCTCTTCAAGCAATTGATGCAATTGGCACAAGCCGCTGAATAATGCAGGGTCATGCAGCAGCGTGTCATTGAACGTTGGCAAGTGGGACGCAGGCAGCCCAAGCTCTTCCAGCAGACGGTACATTTGCACGTTGTCCGGGTAAAACGCCCGATAGCGCCAGCCGGCATCATGGCCTTTGTGGCCGTTGTGAACTTCGTCCGGGTTGATCAATACCAGGGTGCCGGTGGCCGCGAGATGTTCGGCGCCCCGATAGCGATAACGCTGGGCACCGGCCATGATCATGCCGATGACAAAACCATCATGCACATGTGGCACGAAGCGGTGCTCGATGTAGCGTGCCGTGAGCAATTCGACACCCGTCAGCGGGGGCGTTTGCCAGAAGCGGATCGACTCACCCGGGTCGGTGTTCATGACACAGACGCGGGCTCGAGCGAGGTCAGCCATTGGGGAATCCGTCGTTCGAGGTAGTACCCCGGTTTGCGGAAAGACCCCTCCAGAAATCCGACATGTCCTCCCTGGGCATGCAACTCCAGTTGCGTGCAGGACGACAGTTCGCAAGCCTCGGGAATGCTGTGTCTGAACACGAAGGGATCGTCCTCGGACTGGATAATCAGTGTCGGGGTGTCGATGCTGCCCAGGAAATATCGGCTGGAGGCTCGGCGGTAGTAATCCTGCACGCTTAAATAGCCGTTAAGCGGAGCCGTCACGCGGTCATCGAACTCCCAGAAAGTACGCATTTTGCTTAGGGACTTCACGGTGCCCAATTTGGCCAGGGTCGCCAGGCCGTCATGCTTGTCATCGAGTTGAAACTGGCGTTGCTTGTTTTTCACGTAGGCCAGCATCTCGCGCATGAAGTGCGCTTGATACACCCGGGAAAATCCCTGGCCAATACGGTCAGCACACTGATCCAGCCGAAAAGGCACCGACACCGCGACTGCACCTTGCAGGCCACTGTGGCTGCCGCTTTCACCCAGGTATTTGAGCAATACATTGCCCCCCAGGGAATAACCCACCGCATACAACGGTGCCAGCGGATGCCGGTCACGCAGGTGAGCCACGGCCGCGGCCAGGTCTTCGCTGGCGCCGGAGTGATAACTGCGTGTCAGCAGGTTCGGCTCGCCTGAGCAACCGCGCCAGTTCAAGGCGACGCTGGTCCAGCCCTGGGAGGCGAGGGCGCTTTGCATGCCCAGCACATAGTGCGAGCACGATGAGCCGGTCAGACCATGCAGTACCAGCACCACCGGGGCATAGGCCGACGGTGTGCCGTGCCAGTCCAGATCCAGAAAATCGCCGTCTTCCAGCCACACCCGCTCACGCTGATGGTCGAGTACCGGCTTGGTGCGCCACAGCGGCCCCCAGAGTGTTTGGATATGAGGGTTGCTGAGTCGTGAAGCCGGTGCAAACGGTTCTGGAGGCAAAGCTGTAGCGGTGAAAGGGGGCACTGTAGTTCTCATCGGATGACTGATACGGCGGTCTGTCTACGTTGCCACAATCGAGGCATGGCACCCAAGTGTTACATGCAGGCGCAGGCTACTCCATTAGTCGACTGACAGGCGTCTTCAGTCACGATAATCGCGCTTTTGACTGCTGGAGGATGGGGAGTGTGAAGCAGGAGGGGGGATTCAGGACTGTGCCTTTGGGGAGCACGCGTGTATGAGGTTGACCTGACAAGACAGGCCATGGGTGGCGCACCCAAGGGTGCGCCACGCTCATGGTTACTGCGCTGCAGGCACCGGCGCCGCTTCTCGTTGCCACAGGGCGTAGTTCACCCCTCCGGCTTTTTGTTCGCGGTGCAGGCGCCAGTTGGCTGGCAGACCCAGTTCCGAAGGGCGGCGTTCGCTTTCGGTGTAGACCCAGGCCTCATCCGCCAGCCAGCCATTCTGTTCCAGCAAATCACAGGCAGGCTTGAGCAGATCCAGGTTGAACGGCGGATCGAGGAACACCACGTCGAAGACTTCCGTTGGCGCGGTAGCCAGGTAGTTCAGGGCGTTGGTCTGCTGCACTTCACCCGTGGTGCAACGCAAGGTGCCCATGTGCTCGCGCAGGCTGGAGATCGCGTCGCGGTTGCTGTCCAGGGCTACGCCCTTGGCGGCGCCACGTGACAGGGCCTCTAGGAACAGCGCACCGCTGCCGGTGAAGACGTCCAGTACCTTGGCCCCGCCGATGTACGGCGCCAGCCAGTTGAACAGGGTTTCACGCACGCGGTCCGGCGTTGGACGCAGGCCCTCGGCGTTGGGGAAGCTCAGCTTGCGGCTGCCCCATTCGCCACCAATGATGCGCAATTGGCCTGCGCCAGTGTGCGATGTGTATTTTTGCTTTGCCATTAATGCTCCGGAACCCCAAGAGGTTGCTCTGAAGGTTTATCGGTTGGAGGTGGCAGTGGTTTTTGCGGCACGGTTGGGCCAGCGGTCACTACGACCATTTTGTCGGCGCTCAGGTGCTTGTTCATGGCGTCCTTGACCTGCTCGATGGTCAGGTCCTGGGACTGCTGCATGAAGGTTTCCAGATAGTCCAAAGGCAAATCGTAGAAGCCCATTGCGCCCAGTTGGCCGACGATGGCCGCGTTACTGGCAGTCGACAGCGGAAAGCTGCCCGCCAGTTCACGCTTGGCATCGTCGAGTTCTTTTTGCGTCGGACCATTTTTCAGGTAGTCAGCCAAAATGTCTTGCACCAGTTTGAGGGTTCCTTCACTCAATTCGGCACGGGTTTGCAGGTTGATCAGGAACGGGCCACGCGCTTGCATCGGGCTGAAATTGGAATAGACGCCGTAGGTCAGGCCACGTTTTTCACGGACTTCGGTCATCAAGCGCGTACCAAAACCACCGCCTCCCAGGATCTGATTGCCCAGCGACAGGGCCGCGTAATCGGGGTCGTCCCGATCAATGCCCAGTTGGGCCAGCAGCAAATGGGTTTGTTTGGACGGGAATTCGATGTGATGGGCGCCGGCCTTCGGGTCAACCGGTTGCACTGCCTTGGCCACTGCCGGGCCTTTTGGCAGTGCGGCCGAGACCTGGGACGCTATGGCCTCGGCTTCGGCGCGGGACAAGTCCCCGACGATGGCAATGACGGCGTTGCCAGCGGTGTAGGCTTTGTTGTGAAAGGCCTTGAGCTGGTCGATGGTGACCGAGGTGATGCTTTGAACCGTGCCGTCGCTGGCATGGGCGTACGGGTGGTTGCCGTACAGGCGCTCGAACAGTTCATTGCTGGCCAGTTTGCCGGGGTTCTGCTTTTGAAACTCCAGGCTGGCCAGCATCTGGTTTTTGATACGTGCCAACGAGTCAGCCGGGAACGCAGGCTTGCCCACGACTTCAGCAAACAGATTGAGCGCAGGCGTGCGCTTGTCGATGTCGCTCAGGCTGCGCAGAGAGGCAACAGCCATGTCGCGATAAGCGCCGTTGCTGAATTCTGCCCCCAACCCTTCAAAACCCTGGGCGATGTCGCCGACATCCTTGCCCGCCACACCTTCGTTGAGCATGGCGTTGGTCAGCAGTGCCAGCCCCGGTGTGTTGTCGTCCTGGCTGCTGCCGGCCGCGAAGGTCAGGCGCAGATCGAACATGGGCAATTGCCGGGCTTCAACGAACAGCACCCTGGAGCCTTCGGCGGTTTTCCAGGTTTGAACGTTTAGCGCCCGATGGCTGGGGGGCTTGCCGTCGAGCTCTGCCAGGGATTCGAGCTTGCGCTCGGCCTTGGCGCTCTCCAGAGCGGGGCTGGCCACCGTCTCGACAGGATTGGCGAAATAGTAGCCGAGTGCACCGACCAGTACGGCGGCGCTCAGACCGAGCAGGGCGTAGCGGGGACCTTTACGCTCACTCATGGGTTTTCTCCTCGGGCAATACATGCGCAACGCTGAGGCGGTCGCGAGTGAAGTAAGTACGGGCGGCTTGCTGGATATCGGCAGGAGTGACCTTCTGCAGGTCGTCCAGCTCGGTGTCCATCAGTTTCCAGGACAGGCCGACGGTTTCCAGCTGGCCGATCGAAGTGGCCTGACTCGTGATCGAGTCGCGCTCGTAGACCAGACCGGCAATCACTTGAGCGCGGACGCGTTCCAGCTCTTCTGCGGAGGGAGGGGTCTTTTTCAGCTCATCGAGCAAGCGCCACAGACCGGCTTCAGTCTGGGCCAGGGTGACTTTTTTCTGGCTGTTGGGCATTGCCGAAAGCATGAACAGGCTGTCGCCACGGGTGAATGCGTTGTAGTCGGACGAGGCTCCGGATACCAGCTCTTCGCCGCGCTCCAGCTGTGTCGGCATGCGTGCACTGTAACCACCGTCCAGCAGGGCTGAAATCAGGCGCAGGGCGTTGGCCGTGACCGGATCTTTGGCGGTTGCAATGCTGGGTACGTTAAAGCCCAGCATCAGGCTCGGCAGTTGGGTCTGTACATGGATCTTGAGCAGGCGCTCGCCGGGCGTTGCCAGCTCCAGAGGGGCTTTGGCAATCGGGACCTCACGCTTGGGCACGGGGCCGAAGTAACGTGTGGCCAGGGCTTTGACTTCATCCGGGGTCACGTCGCCCACCACCACCAGTGTGGCGTTATTGGGGGAGTACCACTCTTCATACCAGGCGCGCAGTTCGCCAACGCTCATGCGCTCCAGGTCAACCATCCAGCCGATGGTCGGCGTGTGATACCCGCTGGACGGATAGGCCATGGCGCTGAACAGCTCAAAAGCCTTGCTCATCGGTTGGTCGTCGGTGCGCAGGCGACGCTCTTCCTTGATGACTTCGATCTCGCGCTTGAACTCTTCAGGGGGCAGGCGAAGGCTGCCCATGCGGTCGGCCTCAAGTTCGAAGGCCACGGGCAGGCGGTCGCGTGCCAGTACCTGGTAATAGGCAGTGTAGTCATCGCTGGTGAACGCGTTTTCCTGAGCGCCGAGGTCGCGCAGGATCAACGAGGCCTCACCGGGGCCAACTTTGTTACTGCCCTTGAACATCATGTGTTCAAGGGCATGAGACAAACCGGTCTTGCCGGGGGTCTCATAACTTGAGCCGACTTTGTACCAGACCTGGGAAACCACGACCGGCGCACGGTGGTCTTCGCGCACGATGACTTTAAGGCCATTGTCCAGGCGGAACTCATGGGTAGGCTGTGGTTCGGCCGCGAGGACCGAAAATGGAAGGAAAACTGTGCTGAGCAACAGGCCAGCAGCGCGGCGGGCTAGAGCATTCATTCGTTTTTAAACCTGTTGGGCTGCCCGCTTGGCCTTAGCGTCGGCGGGTGAGGAGGTGCTAGGATACTGATCCGTTTTACTGGCGGCCACGCCTATCAGGCTTCTGACGATCAGACAGCGTTTGGTCGGGCAGTATAGGAGCCCGTTGTGAAGTGTGGACATATCCCGGTAAATTTCGCTTTTTTGCCGATTTTTCCGTCTTGGATTCGAGTTAAGACGAATTTTCAGAGGTGTTTTTCCCTTCTGAATTAAGTTGCGTGCGAACAAGCTGACAAAAAAACAGTCTTTTTCACACTGAATATTATTTGTCGGGGCGCCACAGTGGCGCGTCGCTACCATGAGATAGCCGTCCTCCATGTTTGGTTCCAACGACGACAAGAAGAACCCAGCTGCTGCTGGCGAGAAAAAAGGCCTGTTCGGATGGCTGCGCAGAAAGCCGCAGGAAACCGTCGTCGAACAGCCCGCGCCTGCACCCGAAATCGCCCCGGAGCCGTTGATCGAAGCCGTCCCGGTGGTCATTGAGCCAACCCCTGAAGAGGTTGTGGTCGCAGCGCCTGCCGAAGCACCTCAGGTCACCGCGGAACCTGTGCCATGGCCGCCCTTGCCGGTCCCGGAAGAGCCGGTCGCACTGGTTGAAGACGTGCAGGCGCCGCACTTCGTGCCGCCGATCCCACCCATGGTCGAGGTTGCCACTGTCCCGGTGGTCGCTGTCGAACCTGTGGTTGAAATTCTGGAAGTGGTCGAGACTTTTGTTGAGCCAGAGCCAGAGCCAGAGCCAGAGCCAGAGCCAGAGCCAGAGCCAGAGCCACAAGCCGTTGCCGTTGTTGAACCTGTTGTGGCACCGGCTCCTGCCCCTGAGGTCAAGACCGGTTTCTTTGCCCGCCTCAAGCAAGGTTTGTCCAAAACCAGCGCCAGCATTGGCGAAGGCATGGCCAGCCTGTTTCTGGGCAAAAAAATCATCGATGACGACCTGCTCGACGAAATCGAAACCCGCCTGCTGACTGCTGACGTGGGTGTTGAAGCCACTTCGGTGATCATCAAAAACCTGACGCAAAAAGTTGCGCGCAAGCAACTGACTGATGCAGACGCGTTGTACAAATCCTTGCAGGCCGAGCTGGCTGCCATGCTCAAACCGGTTGAGCAGCCGCTGAAAATCGACGCGCAGAACAAGCCGTTCGTGATTCTGGTCGTGGGCGTTAATGGTGCAGGCAAAACCACCACCATCGGCAAACTGGCCAAAAAACTGCAGCTTGAGGGCAAGAAAGTCATGCTTGCTGCAGGTGATACATTCCGCGCAGCAGCCGTTGAGCAGCTGCAGGTGTGGGGCGAGCGCAACAATATTCCGGTCATTGCCCAGCATACGGGCGCGGATTCGGCCTCGGTGATCTTTGACGCGGTACAGGCGGCCAAGGCCCGTGGTATTGATGTGTTGATCGCGGATACCGCAGGTCGCCTGCACACTAAAGACAACCTGATGGAAGAGCTGAAAAAAGTCAGCCGTGTGATGGGCAAGCTCGATGAAGCCGCTCCGCACGAAGTATTGCTGGTGCTCGATGCCGGTACAGGTCAGAACGCAATCAGCCAGACCAAGCAATTCAATCAAACCGTTCCTCTTTCCGGGCTGGCGCTGACTAAGCTGGACGGTACGGCCAAAGGCGGTGTGATTTTCGCCCTGGCCAAGCAGTTCAATATTCCGATCCGTTTTATCGGTGTCGGTGAAGGCATTGATGACTTACGTGATTTTGAGTCCGAACCTTTTGTCCAGGCTCTTTTTGCGGAGCGGGAGCGTCCATGATTCGTTTCGAGCAGGTCGGTAAACGCTATCCAAATGGACACGTGGGCCTGCACGAGCTGAGCTTTCGGGTTCGTCGGGGCGAGTTCCTTTTTGTCACCGGACATTCTGGCGCGGGTAAAAGCACCCTGCTGAGGCTGCTGCTGGCAATGGAGCGCCCAACCACCGGCAAGTTGTTGCTGGCCGGTCAGGATCTGGGGCAGATCAGCAACGCGCAGATCCCTTTCTTGCGTCGCCAGATTGGCGTGGTATTCCAGAACCACCAGCTGTTATTTGATCGTACGGTGTTTAACAACGTGGCCTTGCCACTGCAGATTCTTGGCCTGTCCAAGGCTGAAATCATCAAGCGTGTCGATTCAGCGCTGGAGCGTGTGGCGTTGTCGGATAAAACCGATCTGTATCCCGGTGACTTGTCCACAGGCCAGCAACAACGTGTCGGTATTGCCCGGGCCATCGTTCATCGTCCAGCCTTGTTGCTGGCAGATGAACCTACCGGCAACCTCGATCCTCGTCTGGCGGCTGAAATCATGGGCGTATTTGAAGACATCAACCGGTTGGGCACCAGCGTTCTGATTGCCAGCCATGACCTGGCACTGATTGCCCGGATGCGCCATCGTATGCTCACGTTGCAGCGCGGGCGCTTGATCGGCGACGGGGAGGCCGCACAATGAGTGCTACACGCAGCCCCAAAGTGTCTGAGCGCGTGGCACCCAAAGCCTCCGATCCGCAGCCATCCAGGAAAAAGCATGATGAAGACGATGGCCCGAGCTTCGGGATGTTGTTTCATGCCTGGGTCGAGGCTCATCGTGCGAGTTTGCTCGACAGCCTGAGACGTCTTGGCAAACAGCCCATCGGCAGCTTCTTCACCTGTCTGGTGATGGCAGTTGCCCTGAGCCTGCCAATGGGCTTGTCGTTGTTGCTCAACAACGTCGAGCGTCTGGGCGGCTCCTGGCAGCGAGCAGCGCAAATTTCGTTGTATCTGCAACTGGACGCCAGCAGCGATCAGGGCGAGCAACTGAGCAATCAGATCAAAGGTATGGCAGGTGTTGCGGACGCAGAGTTCATCAGCCGTGAAAAAGCCCTTGAGGAGTTCCAGCAGCAGTCAGGGCTGGGTGAAGCGCTCAAGGAGTTGCCCGATAACCCCTTGCCGGGTGTGGTGCTGGTGACCCCCAATGAGGTCGACAAAACTGCTCTCGAAGCCCTTCGCGAACGCCTTGCGGAGTTGCCTAACGTGCAACAGGCGCAACTTGATCTAGTCTGGGTCGAACGTCTGGCGGCAATTTTGAAGCTGGGTGACCGTTTTGTGTTTGGCTTGACGGTGTTGCTGGTGTCAGCTTTGTTGTTGGTTATTGGTAATACGATTCGTTTGCATATTGAGAATCGTCGAATCGAGATTGAAGTCATCAAGCTGGTAGGCGGTACAGACAGCTATGTGCGCAGGCCATTTCTCTATATGGGTGCGCTTTATGGTTTTGGCGCCGGTGTGCTTTCCTGGGGTGTTCTGGCTTTCGGGTTGAACTGGCTCAACGATGCGGTCACGGGACTGGCCGGATTGTATGGCAGCAACTTTGCACTGGCCGGCGTGCCGGTAGCCGATGGTCTGTCTCTCTTGCTTGGCGCGGTGCTGTTAGGGTATATCGGTGCATGGATTGCAGTCGCGCGTCACTTACGTGAGCTTTCGCCTAAGTAGTTTCTTTTCGCCTGTTGACCTTTTCAGCTTTTTAGGGAACTTTTTTTGTGGTTCCCAGTCAACTTTCGCAGTGCTGAACTGCACGAGTTATGTAAGACGGAGGTTTTTTCGTATGACCACTTCTTTGCAACCTGCGTATGCGTTGGTTCCGGGTGCGAACCTGGAGGCTTATGTAAACACGGTGAACAGCATTCCATTGCTGACACCGGAGCAGGAGCGTGAACTGGCCGAGAGTCTCTACTATGAGCAGGATCTTGGGGCGGCTCGGCAGATGGTGCTCGCCCACCTGCGTTTTGTTGTGCACATTGCCCGCAGTTATTCGGGCTACGGCCTGGCTCAGGCAGACCTGATCCAGGAAGGCAATGTTGGCCTGATGAAGGCGGTCAAACGCTTTAACCCTGAAATGGGCGTACGTCTGGTGTCGTTCGCCGTGCATTGGATCAAGGCTGAAATTCACGAGTTTATCCTGCGTAACTGGCGGATCGTGAAAGTGGCCACCACCAAGGCCCAGCGCAAGCTGTTCTTCAACCTGCGCAGCCAGAAAAAACGTTTGGCCTGGCTGAACAACGATGAAGTTCATCGCGTGGCCGAAAGCCTCGGTGTAGAGCCTCGTGAAGTTCGCGAGATGGAAAGCCGGCTCACCGGTCATGACATGGCCTTCGACCCGGCAGCTGAAGCTGACGACGACAGTGCGTTCCAGTCGCCAGCCAACTACCTGGAAGACCACCGGTACGACCCGGCACGCCAACTGGAAGATGCTGACTGGAGCGATAACTCCACCAACAACCTTCACGAAGCGCTGGAAGTGCTGGATGACCGCAGTCGCGACATTCTGTATCAGCGCTGGCTGGCTGAAGAGAAAGCCACGCTGCATGACCTGGCACAGAAGTACAATGTGTCTGCAGAGCGGATTCGTCAGCTGGAAAAAAGCGCGATGAACAAGCTCAAACTGTCGATCGCCGCTTAACCCGGCCCGATAACAAAACGCCCCGATCTGATCGGGGCGTTTTTGTTTGTGCAGGACAAGTTCGCTCCTACAAATAAGGTAAGGGTTACTTGCGCGAGGTATTGAGAGTGTCGAGGTAGCTGTTGCCGCCCAACTGGCGCATTTGCTGGCTGATCCAGGTTGCGCGGCGACTCACATACGGGCTGGGGTGGCTGGCACTCCAGTTGCGCGGGTTTGGCAGCACGGCTGCCAGGTAGCTGGCCTGACGCCCCGAGAGGTTTTTTGCACTCACGCCAAAGTGGTGCTGAGCTGCCGCTTCGGCGCCGAACACCCCGTCATCCCATTCCACGCTGTTGAGGTACACCTCAAGAATCCGCTGTTTGGGCCATAGCACCTCGATGAGTGCGGTGAACCAGGCTTCGAGTCCTTTGCGTAGCCAGCTGCGACCAGACCACAGGAACAGGTTCTTGGACACTTGCTGGCTGAGGGTGCTGGCGCCGCGCAAGGAGCCCCCTTGCTCGTTATGTGCAAACGCTGCGCGAATTGCACTGAAGTCAAAGCCCCAGTGTTCAGCGAATTTCTGATCTTCACCGGCAATCACAGCGACTTTCAGGTCATTGGAGATTTTGTCCCACGGGCGCCAGCTGCGTTGCAGGTCAATGGGCTGGCCATCGAACCACGATTCGACCTTGCGCTCGACCATCAGTGCGGTGCCGGGAGGCGGCACCCAGCGGAAGATCAGTACCAGCAATGCACTGCCCGCTGCGAACCAGAGCAGGGCTTTTAGAAGGCGATGAGCAAGAAAACGCAGCATAGATGGCTTGGCCGAACCCGTTGAGCGCGCCATTATACAGACCCTGTGCCAATCCATGACCCCAGACTGGAGTTCTCTCATGCTGCGTGTTTTTTTGATGCTGGCCGCTTTCTTCGGTTTTACGGGTGTTGCTCTGGGTGCATTTGCTGCGCATGGCCTGAAAAGTCGATTGAGCGAGCAGTATCTGGCCATTTTTCATACCGGCGTTACCTACCAGTTGGTACACACCCTCGCGCTGCTCGGCGTGGCATTGCTGGCGACCCAGCTTCAGAGCCGTCTGGTGACATGGGCAGGCGTTTGCTTCGCAGTGGGCATTGTGCTGTTTTCCGGCAGTTTGTATGTGTTGACGATGACCGGCATCGGCAAGCTGGGGATCATTACGCCTTTCGGCGGAGCGGCCTTTTTGGCCGGCTGGCTGTGTCTGGGGATGGCCGCCTGGCGCTTGAACTGAGCCCGCAAGATGAATGGCTTGGGTCGACCTGACTGATCGGGCTAGAATGCTGGCCCCTAAAAATGAAGGCAGCGTCGCGCATGCTCATTCAGTTGAACGGTGAATCCTTTGAACTGCCAGACGGCGAGACCGTCGCGGCCTTGCTTGTCCGCCAGCAACTGACCGGTCGCCGGGTGGCAGTCGAACTTAATCTGGATATCGTCCCGCGCAGTCAACATGCCGAGACGGTGCTCAAGGATGGCGATCAGGTTGAAGTGGTGCATGCCATCGGTGGTGGCTAGGCACTCGCTCCCTGTTTCAACCCGTCCCACTGTGCCCACAATCAAAGAGGATTCCCGATGAGCAACGTTCGCAACGACAAGCCGTTCACCCTGGCCGGCCGTACCTATCAGTCGCGCCTGCTGGTGGGGACTGGCAAGTACCGTGATCTTGAAGAAACCCGCCTCGCCATCGAGGCGTCGGGTGCTGAAATCGTCACCGTTGCCGTGCGCCGGACCAATATCGGTCAGAACCCGGGCGAGCCGAACCTGCTCGACGTGTTGCCGCCGGACCGTTACACCATCCTGCCGAACACGGCCGGGTGCTATGACGCCGTTGAAGCGGTACGTACCTGTCGCCTGGCCCGTGAGCTGCTCGATGGCCACAACCTGGTCAAGCTGGAAGTACTGGCAGACCAGAAAACCCTGTTTCCCAATGTCATTGAAACCCTCAAGGCCGCCGAGATTCTGGTCAAGGACGGGTTCGATGTCATGGTGTACACCAGCGATGATCCGATCATAGCCCGCGAGCTTGAAGCCATGGGCTGCATCGCGGTCATGCCGCTGGCCGGCCTGATCGGTACCGGGCTGGGGATCTGCAATCCCTACAACCTGCGGATCATCCTGGAAGAAGCCAAGATTCCGGTGTTGGTCGATGCTGGCGTGGGCACTGCCTCTGACGCCACCATCGCCATGGAAATGGGCTGCGAAGCGGTGTTGATGAACTCTGCGATCGCTAATGCCCAGCACCCGATCATCATGGCCGAAGCCATGAAACACGCCATTGTGGCGGGCCGTCTGGCGTATCTGGCCGGGCGCATGCCGAAAAAACTCTATGCCAGCGCCTCTTCGCCGCTGGATGGTCTGATCAAGTAAGAGCCACTGATGACTGAATCACTAGACACCCCAACCCCGGAAGAAGGCGAAGATCGCCAGCACCGTCGCATCAAGAGTTTTGTGATGCGCGCCGGGCGCATGACCGAAGGCCAGCAACGCGGCCTCGATCAAGGCACGCCGCTGTACGTACTGCCGCTGGCTGATGCGCCGGTCGACTTCGACCAGGTGTTCGGCCGCTCTGCGCCACGCACGCTGGAAATCGGCTTTGGCATGGGTCATTCCTTGCTGGAAATGGCCGCCGCTTCGCCTGAGCAGGATTTCATCGGGGTTGAGGTTCACCGTCCAGGTGTTGGCGCGCTGCTCAATGGCGTGCTGACCCAGGGCCTGACCAACCTGCGGGTTTACGATTGCGATGCAATTGAAGTCCTGACCCGGTGCGTGGCAGACAACAGCCTCGATCGCTTGTTGCTGTTCTTCCCGGACCCTTGGCACAAGAGCCGTCACCACAAGCGTCGGATCGTACAGGCATCCTTTGCTGAGCTGGTACGCTCCAAGCTCAAGCCAGGCGGTGTCCTGCACATGGCCACTGACTGGGAACCGTACGCTGAATACATGCTGGAAGTGATGAACGTCGCCCCGGGCTACCGCAATCTGGCCGAAGACGGCCTGTGCGTACCTCGGCCACCTGAGCGGCCAATCACCAAATTCGAACGCCGTGGCGAACGTCTTGGGCATGGCGTGTGGGATCTGAAGTTCGAAAAACTGGCGTAAGCGGTTTTTTCGATCAGATGTCTGTAGGAGCGAGCTTGCTCGCGATTGGATCGCTGCGGTGTTTTAGGTGAACCGTATCGATTGGATCGCGAGCAAGCTCGCTCCTACTGGATTAAAGATTCAGCGCCGATCAGCCACGACCCCGATCAACACCAGCACGACCAGCAGCACCGGCGCGAGGCTGTAGTTGTTGAACTGGCTCAGGCCGCGTTCAATCCAGGGCGTGGCGTAGATCAGGGCGGCACCGCTGCCGATCAGGCAGAGCAGGGCCATCAAGGGTACGCGCAAGGCGCCGGCAATGCTGCCCAGGCGTTGTTCGACCCAACCTTTGAAGTCTGCCCCAAACAGCACCAGCACGCAGCCGATGAGCGCCAGAGAGATCTCTGATAGATGGCCGCGGCTCCAGCGCGATACGGTGGCGAGCAGGTCGAGTACCAAGTCCATTCGATTTCCTTAGGTCAAAAAGTGCTGCAGCAAGTCGTTGAGAAACAGCTGGCCTCTGGCAGTCGCCACCAGACGTGACGGTTCGACCTGCAATAAGCCACTTTGTTCGGCGGCCCTGCGGCCAATGCTCAGGCTGTCGAGGGGCAGCCCGGTGCGCTGTGGGTAGAGTGCCGCATCGACGCCCTCAGTCAGGCGCAAGGCGTTCATTAGAAACTCAAAAGGTAGCTCTTCTGCTGTCAGTGTTTTCTCGCCAGCTTGAAAGTTTTTAGCTGGATTCAAGTAGTCCTTCGGCAGACGGGTTTTCCAGGTGCGCACGATGCGACCATCAGGGTGGCTTAATTTACCGTGAGCGCCAGCACCGATGCCGATAAAGTCGCCAAAACTCCAGTAGTTGAGGTTATGCCGTGCAGGGCGTCCCGGTTGGGCATAAGCCGATACTTCGTACTGGGCGTAGCCATGTTCGGCGAGCAGCGCCTGACCGGCCTCCTGAATGTCCCACAGGGTGTCATCTTCGGGGAGGACCGGAGGCTGGTTCCAGAACACGGTGTTGGGTTCCAGCGTCAACTGGTACCACGACAGGTGCGTCGGCTTCAGAGCGATGGCCTGGCGCAGGTCGCTCAGGGCGTCGTCCAGCGACTGATCGGGCAAGCCGTGCATCAAGTCCAGGTTGAAATTATCAAAGCCCGCCTGGCGTGCCATGTCGGCTGCACGTATGGCTTCGTCCCCGTTGTGGATGCGACCCAGTGCTTCGAGCTTGGCTTGCTGAAAGCTCTGGATGCCAATCGACAGTCGATTGATCCCCAGTGCGCGGTAAGCCACAAACTTTTCCTGTTCGAACGTCCCAGGGTTGGCCTCCAGCGTGATTTCGATATCGCTGGCAAACGGGATGCGTGCTTCGACACCCTTTAGCAGGCGCCCAAGGGATTCGGCGCTGAACAGGCTGGGCGTTCCCCCCCCGAAGAATATCGAGCTCAGTTCGCGGCCATAGACCGCGTGCAGGTCCTGGTCGAGGTCGGCCAGCAGCGCGTCGACGTACTCGTCTTCAGGCAGCACCGGGCTGGCAGTGTGGGAGTTGAAGTCGCAATACGGACATTTGCGCACGCACCACGGGATATGGATATACAGCGACAGCGGCGGTAGTTGCGTCAGCGGTTCCCGGGGCGCCTGCTGAGTAAAACCGGCCGCGCCGAGGTAGAGCGGTTGGGGCGGTGTGTCGTGGGTCATTTCAGGCCCAGGCGCTGGCGCAGCAAGACCATGGCGCGGGCGCGGTGGCTTAGCTGGTTTTTTTCGCTGGGACTCAGCTCGGCGCTGGAGCAGTTGCGCTCGGGAACCCAGAACAGAGGGTCGTAACCAAAACCGTGCTCGCCGCTGGCTGCTGTCAGGATGCGGCCGTGCCACAGGCCTTCACAGATGATCGGCAGCGGATCATCCGCATGGCGAACCAGTGCCAGAACGCACACAAACTGCGCGCCGCGCTCGGTTTGAGGCACGTCTTTCAAGGCATCGAGCAGTTTGGCGTTGTTCGCTGCATCGCCCTTGCCGTCGGCGTAGCGTGCCGAGTAAATGCCAGGCGCGCCGCCCAGGAAGTCCACCGCCAGCCCCGAGTCATCGGCCAGTGCCGGCAGCCCGGAAAGGCGTGCCGCATTGCGGGCCTTTAGAATCGCGTTTTCAACGAACGACAAACCGGTTTCATCCGGTTCGACGTTGCTGAACTCACCAATCGAGCGTAACTGCACCGACTCGCCGAGCATGGCCTGAAGTTCTTTGAGTTTGCCGGCGTTATGGCTAGCCAGTACCAGTTGCGTAAGGTTCATCATTCGATGGGAGCGACCATTTGAGAAAATTGGATGGTTTCAGATGTTGCACCGCCCGCCTTCACATGAATCTTGAATGTGAAGGTTTGCGGCCCTGCCAGCGGGAATTGGGCCAGATAGTTGATCTCGCCGCCGGTACCGACCTGACGGAAGGTCAGCGGTGCCGGCTTGGCATCGCCACTCTGTACCGTGCCCTGAACATTGGCCGGGATGTTTTTGGCATTTTTGTTGAGGGTGATATTCAACACGCCATTGGTTTTGCTGCGGGAGATTTCAAACTGGTTGGCGATCTCGGGCGTCAGGAACGTTGACGGGAACGCGTTGTAGTACACCGTTGTATCGCCAAACGTCTGCTGACGCTGTACAGCGCTGGCGTCGGAAGCGATAGCGTGCGCACCGAAGCACATTGATAACAGCAGTAATCCAATACGACCCATTGTCTTTCTCCTTGAACGCGCTGAGTTACACCGCGACTTTATGATCCTGCAGACCAGGACTGCTGACACGATAAATGCCGATCTCGCCCAACAGGTTAGGCCATATCTTGCTCGCCCACCCGTGCCTGTGTTGTTGATCTACGGCAAGGCGGTCGAGGACTCGGGCTTCGCGCTCGCGGCACAGGGCCTCAAAGTCTTCAAAGGTGCAGAAGTGAATGTTCGGCGTGTTGTACCAGGTATAAGGCAAAAACTCGGACACAGGCATCCGGCCCTTGCTGGCCAGGTACCAGCGGCAGCGCCAGTGACCGAAGTTGGGGAAGGTGATGATGCACTGACGACCGACCCGCAGCATTTCGTCGAGAATCCGGTCGGGATAGTGCACGGCTTGCAATGCCTGAGTCATGACCACGATATCGAAGCTGTTGCTGGCGAAGTTGCCCAGGCCTTTATCGAGATCTTGCTCGATGACGTTTATGCCCTTGGCTACGCACTGGGCAATGTTGTCCGGGTCGTTTTCCAGGCCGTAGCCGGTGACTTGCTTATTGTCGCGCAGCCAGCTGAGCAGTTCGCCGTCACCACAACCCAGGTCGAGCACGCGGCTGCCGGCGGGGATCCAGTCTTGGATGATTTCCAGGTCGGCTCTCATGGCGTTCTCACAGTTCAATTCGGTTCATGTAATTGCTGAAGGCTTGCAGGTAACGCGGAATCGGGATCAGGAAGGCGTCATGGCCTTGCGGCGCATCGATTTCCAGATAGCACACGTCTTTTTTGGCAGCCATCAACGCATCTACCAGCTCCCGCGAGCGGGCCGGGGAGAAGCGCCAGTCGGTGGTGAACGACATCACGCAAAACCGGGCTTTGACGCCGGCAAAGGTTTTGGCCAGGTCATTGTCGAAGTTGGCGGCCGGGTCGAAGTAGTCCAGTGCCTTGGTCATCAGCAAGTAGGTATTGGCATCGAAACGTCCGGAGAACTCTTCGCCCTGGTAACGCAGGTAGCTCTCGACCTGGAACTCGACACTGTGGAAGTCGTAGTTGAGGTTTTCGTTCTTCAGGCCGCGGCCGAACTTCTCGCCCATCGAGTCATCGGACAGGTACGTAATGTGCCCGACCATGCGCGCCAGCATCAGGCCGCGCTTGGGGATGACGCCTTTTTCCTGGAACGAGCCGCCATGGAATTCCGGGTCGGTAAGAATGGCCTGACGGGCGACCTCGTTGAACGCGATATTCTGCGCGGACAACTTTGGTGCGGATGCAATTGCCAGGCAATGACGCAAGCGATCCGGGTAGCTGATGCTCCACTGCAACGCCTGCATGCCGCCCAGGCTGCCGCCGATCACCGCAGCCCACTGGTTGATGCCGATCCGGTCGGCCAGGCGCGCCTGGCTGTGGACCCAGTCTTCAACGGTCAATACCGGGAAGTCGGCACCGAACGGGCGGCCGGTTTCCGGGTTGAGGCTGCTCGGCCCGGTAGAGCCATTGCAGCCACCCAGGTTGTTCAGGCTGACCACAAAGAACTTGTTGGTGTCGATCGGTTTGCCTGGGCCAATGCAACTGTCCCACCAGCCGGGCTTGCGCTCATCGGCACTGTGGTAGCCCGCGGCATGATGGTGACCGGACAGTGCATGGCAGATCAGCACAGCATTGCTGGCTGAGGCATTGAGCTGGCCATAGGTTTCGTAAATCAAATCATAGGCAGGCAGTGAGCGGCCGCAGGCGAGGGCCAGCGGTTCGCTGAAGTGCGCAATTTGCGGCACGACCAGACCAACGGAATCGGGGGGAAAGGCAGCTGGCATTGACCCTGCTCTCATTTAAATGAGGCGTAAGTCTAATGAGCGGGGGACGCAGCAGCAAGCAATGGTGCAAAACCCTGTAGCCGCTGCCGAAGGCTGCGATAAGGTCCGCAGGACCTTTGTCATGCTTGATAACAACGGGGTCGCTTCGCAACTCATCGCAGCCTTCGGCCGCGGCTACAGCGTCAGGGTTTTGAGTCAGCCAGCCCGGGCAAATCCGGCAGCTTTTTCGGGGCGTGCAAGCGCACGCGTTTCTGCCGGTTGAGTTCGCCACTGACCAGGCTGACCTGACTTTTGGCGATACCGAACGCCTTGGCCAGAAAGGCCATCAGGTGGGCATTGGCTTTGCCTTCAACCGGAGGGGCGGTGAGGCGGATTTTCAGGCGGTCACCGTGCAGGCCTGCGAATTCATCGCTGCTGGCCTTGGGTTGCAGGTGACAGTCGAGAATCAGGTCCTCACCGTCCCAACGGAAGTAGCTCATCAGATCAGGCCGAACAACACGACAGGCATGCCGACATACATGGCCAGAGGTGGGATCGCATAGCTCTGGATCAGCTGAATCACCATGAAGGCGAGGATCGGCGAGATATCCAGGCCACCCATGCTTGGCAGCATACGGCGAAACGGCGCCAGGGCCGGCTCGGTGATCTGGTTGACCAGCTCAGCGCCAGGGCTGGTGCTGCCCGGTGCGACCCACGACAGGATCACGCTGATGATCAGGGCGAAGAAGAACACCTTCAAGAACAGCGCGGTTACACCAATCATTGCCCACGCCAGCAGGCCGAGAATGTTGAACGGGATATAGCTGAGGGTCAGCACGACGGCAAACACCACCATTTGCACGATGATCGCCAGAACCAGCGAGGACATGTCCAGGCCGAATACGCTCGGAATAACCCGACGCAAAGGCTTGAGCAAGGGCTGCGTTGCCTTGACCGTGAACTGGCACAGCGGGTTATAGAAGTTGGCCCGTACCAATTGCAGGATGAAGCGCAACAGAACGATCAGCAGGTAGAGGCTACCCAGGGTTTGAATCACGAAAATGGCAGCGCCATTAAGTCCAGACATCATGTGCTCCTTATTGGCCCAGTTGTTCGGCCATTTCGGCCGAGCGGTGCGCGGCGGCACTCAATGCTGTTTCGACCATGGCTTCAAAGCCGCTGGCCTGGAATGATTTGATTGCAGCTTCAGTGGTGCCCGCAGGCGAGGTCACGCGGCGGCGCAATTCGGCGGCGTCGACATCGCTGCCCACGGCCATGTGCGCAGCGCCGAGCGCCGTTTGTTCGGCCAGCTGTTCTGCCACATCGCGCGACAGACCCAGTTTGACGCCTGCATCGGTCATGGCTTCGATCAGCAGGAAGAAGTACGCCGGGCCGCTGCCGGATACGGCGGTTACTGCGTCGATCTGCGCTTCAGCGTCAACCCACACCACGGTGCCTACGGCGCTGAGCAGTTCATCGGCCTGCTGGCGTTGCTCAGTGGTCACGTCCGGGGTGGCGAACAGGCCGCTGACGCCTTTGCCCAGCAGCGCAGGTGTATTAGGCATGCAGCGCACCAGGGGCTGGCTGCCCAACCAGTTCAGCAGGCTGGCGCAGGTGATGCCGGCGGCAATCGAGACCAGCAGCTGATGGGGCTTGAGGTGGGGGCGCAGGTCCTGGCACACCGCCTTCATGGCCTGTGGCTTGACTGCGATCACAATCACGTCAGCGTCCTGAATCGCCTGCGCGTTGTCGGCAAATAGCTCGATGCCGTGTTCGGCGGCTACTTTGGCCCGAGTTTCAGCACCGGGATCGCTGGCGCGGATCTGTGCGGCGTCCAGACCTTTGGCCCGCAGGCCACCGATCAGGCTGGACGCCATGTTACCTGCCCCGATAAAGGCAATACGCATCTTGCTCATAACCGATCCTTCTAAAAAATGAGAGTGGTTTTCTCAGGCCTGGCCATAATCACGGGCGCCAAAGAGTGCAGTACCAATGCGCACCCAAGTGGCACCTTGGGCGATGGCCGACTCCAGGTCGTGGCTCATGCCCATTGAAAGCGTGTCGAGCCCCAGATTCAGGCTTTCTTGCAGGTGACGTACCGTGGCAAACGCACGGTCTTGCTCGGCGCGGTCTTCGGTCGGCTCCGGAATGGCCATCAGGCCGCGCAATTTCAGGCGTGGCAATGCACTGATCGCTGCTGCCAGCGCAGGCAAGTCTGCTGGAGTACAGCCCGATTTGCTGGCTTCGCCACTGACATTGACCTGAATGCAGATATTCAGGGGCGCCAGCTCTGCCGGGCGTTGTTCAGACAGGCGCTGAGCAATTTTCAGGCGGTCTACAGAATGCACCCACTCAAAGTGCTCGGCGATATCACGCGTCTTGTTCGATTGAATGGGGCCAATGAAGTGCCAACTCAAGGGCAGGTCGGCTAATTCAACCTGTTTGGCACGTGCTTCCTGAAGGTAGTTTTCGCCAAAGTCGCGAATCCCGGAGGCATAGGCTTCACGCAGTGCGGTCGCGGGTTTGGTCTTGCTGACAGCGAGCAGGTGAACGCTCGTTACATCACGTTGCACAGCCAGGGCCGCAGCGCGGATGCGAGCCTCAACCAGCGCAATATTGCCTGCTATCGTGGACATCGATTAAGCCCGCCGTTGTGAAAGTCTGCGGCATTCTACTGGAATTGGGAGGGGGGATGGATATCGCCGACCTGTTGGCGTTTAGCGTCAGGCATGAAGCTTCGGACTTGCATTTGTCTGCGGGTGTTGCGCCCATGTTGAGGGTGAACGGCGAGATGATGCGCTGCGAGCTGCCCGTGCTGGCGCCGGCGCAGACGCAGGCCCTGATCCGCAGCGTGATGACGGATGCCCAACGCATTGCTTTTGAGACGCACCACGAAGCCGACTTTTCATACGTAGTGCCCGGGCTGGGCCGCTTTCGGGTTAATGCGTTCAAGCAGCAGCGCGGTGATGGTGCGGTGTTTCGTAGCATTGCCGGGACGGTGCCGAGCCTGGAGTCGCTAGGTCTTGGCGAGGTTTTCCGCCAGCTCTGCAATACGCCGCAGGGTCTGATCCTGATCACGGGGGCCACCGGCTCGGGGAAGACCACCACCCTGGCGGCAATGATCGACCACCTTAATAGCACTCGCCAGCAGCATATTCTTACCATCGAGGACCCTATCGAGTTCATCCACGCGTCGCGCCAATGCCTGATCAATCAACGCGAGGTGCACCGCGACACCCACAGCTTTGCCGCAGCGCTGCGTTCGGCTCTGCGCGAGGACCCGGATGTGATCATGCTGGGTGAGATGCGTGATCTCGATACCATCCGCCTGGCGCTGACAGCTGCGGAAACCGGGCATCTGGTCTTGGCCACGCTGCACACGCCTTCGGCGGCCAAGACAATCGACCGGGTGGTAGACGTGTTTGCGGGTGAAGAAAAGGCGATGGTACGGGCCATGCTGTCCGAGTCATTGCAGGCGGTGATATCTCAGACGCTGGTCAGGAAGCCGGGCGCTGGGCGTGTGGCGGCCCACGAAATCATGTTGGGCACGCCAGCGATCCGCAACCTGATCCGGGAGAACAAGGTGTCGCAGATGGTCACGGCCATCCAGACGGGCGGGGCGCTTGGCATGCAGACGCTGGAGATGAGCCTGAAGCGGCTGAGGGATAAAGGCGAACTGTAGGAGCGGGCTTGCTCGCGACACGGTTTTTTAGAAACACCGTAGCAATTTCATCGCGAACAAGCCGTTCCTACAGGGGCAGGGCTTTAGCGCTGAACAAGCTGCAGGCTGGTTTGCTGTTTAGGCAACACGCGCTTGGCGACCACATAATGGTTCTGCCAGTACGGCTTCTTCAGGGTGTCGATGCTGACCGACTTGCCGCGACGCGGGGCATGGATAAACCGGTCGTTGCCCAGGTAAATGGCGACATGGTTGACCCTGCGGCTCTTGATGTTGAAGAACAGCAAGTCGCCGGGCTTCAAATCCTTGCGGTCGACTTTTTGTCCATGACCGCTGGCCATGGCACTTGAGGTGCGTGGCAGATCAACCGCCGCGACGTCGTTAAAGGCGTATTTGACCAGCCCGCTGCAATCAAACCCTTTACTTGGGCTGCTGCCGCCCCAACGATAAGGGGTGCCCAGCACGTTGACCGCACGGCTCAATACCGTACTGCTTTGCTCGTTGGCGGCAATCAGGGCAGCCGAGGCAATTTTGCCCGGAACCTTGTGATGGACTTTACTGGACGCAGAACGAGCGATGGTTTTGCTGTTGGAGGCGACCACACGAGTACCCGCAGATGATTTTGCGGTGTAGCCAGTGAAGCCTGAAGGAAGATGTTGCTCACGATTGGTGGCGTGGGCAGCCAGTGGTATTAACAGGCAAATGGTTAGCCATGTCTTGAAAAAAGGACGCATTCGGCAGGGCTCTATGGTGGTAAGCGCGAAACTTTATAACAGCTTTTTTGTCCTTTCTCAGTCCGTTTGTCGATTGGGCTGAGGAGGGGAAAAGCGTAATCCCGGTGGCAAATTGTCGCATCGCAGCGACGCAAGTCAGGTTCTATAAGGGTTTGCGCCAAATTTTGTAAGACACTTTTACCTGTCGCGTGGCAGTAAAAAAGTCACAAAAAAATGAACAATTTTTTTCTATCAGCTTCAAAGGGGACATCTATGAGTGGCTATCGAGACGACATACAGCGTGATACGCACAGTAAAGTGCTGGGTTATTTGCTGTGGATTTTCGGTTTTCTGGGGGCGCACCGCTTTTACTACGGCAAGCCGGTAACCGGGACTATCTGGTTTTTTACCTTGGGTCTGTTGGGCATTGGCTGGCTGATCGACTTGTTCCTGATCCCGAGCATGGACCGGGAAGCCGACTTGCGTTTTACGTCGGGTGATACCGACTACAGCGTTGCCTGGATTCTGCTGACGTTTCTGGGGCTGTTCGGCGTACATCGCATGTACATGGGGAAATGGATCACCGGCATCATCTATCTGTTTACCGGTGGTTTGTTCCTGATCGGTATTCTGTATGACTTCTGGACGCTCAACACCCAGATCTCGATCAAGAACGCCGAGCGTCGTTAAGTCACCGGCGTGTAGCCGTTGCCGCAGGCTGCGATCAGGTCAGGGACCTTTCAATAGCTGAGGGCTGCTTCGCAGCCCATCGCAGCCAGCGGCTACAGCTTCATCAGCCTTCGTAGCTGATTCGGCCATCTACCAGCGTGTAACGCACGGCACTCGGCAGGCAATGGCCGAGGAACGGGCAGTTATCGCCTTTGGAATGCCACTTCTCACCGACCACGGTCGAGGCCGCCGGGTCGAACAGCACCAGATCCGCCGCTGAACCCACCTTCAGGTGTCCGGCCGGCAAGCGCAAGGCGGCAGCCGGGCCGGCGCTGAGACGTGCCAGCAGTGTCGGCAGATCCAGCAAGCCGTCGTCTACCAGCGTCATGGCCAGCGGCAGCAGCACTTCAACGCTGCTGATGCCCGGTTCGGTTGCCCCGAAAGGCGCCAGTTTGGCGTCACGTTCGTGGGGCTGGTGATGGCTCGAGATGGCTTGCACCACACCGGACTTCACGGCTTCACGTAGACCATCGCGGTCGGCGCGGGTGCGCAACGGCGGCTGCACGTGGTACAGGCTGGAGAAATCCACCAACGCTTCGTCGGTCAAAATCAGCTGGTACAGCGCCACGTCAGCGGTAACTTTCAGGCCGCGTGCCTGGGCTTGGGCGATCAGGGCGACACCTCGAGCGCTGGTCAGCTGGCTGAAGTGCGCGCGTACGCCGCTTTGCTCAACCAGCAGCAGGTCGCGGGCCAGGGCCACGGTTTCGGCGGTTTCCGGAATCCCCGGCAAGCCGCGGAATGCTGCCATCGGGCCGTCGTGGGCAATGCCGCCTTCAGCCAGATCACGATCCTGGGAGTGGAAAATCACCGTCAGGTCGAAAGTGGCAGCGTATTCCAGTGCCCGGCACAAGGTTCGGGTGTTGGTAAAGCTGTTGAGGCCGTTGCCGAAGGCGACACAGCCGGCATCCCGCAGGGCAATCAGCTCGGCCAGCTGTTCACCGTCCAGGCCTTTGCTCAGGGCACCCACCGGGAATACTTTGCAGTTTCCGGCTTCACGTGCGCGATCGAGGATCAGTTCGGCAACGGCCGAGGTGTCCAGTACCGGTTTGGTGTGGGGTGGGCAGCACAGGCTGGTCACACCGCCGGCAGCAGCGGCGCGGGTCTCGCTGGCAATCGTGCCTTTACGGCTGTAGCCCGGCTCGCGCAGCGCGACGTTCAGGTCCACCAGCCCCGGTGCCGCGACCAGGCCGGTGGCATCGAGGGTTTGAGTCGGGGTAAAACCGGCGGGAGCCGAACCGATGGCAATGATCTTGCCGGCTTCCAGATGCAGATCGGTCACTTGATCCAGTTGGCTGCTGGGGTCAATGACGCGGGCGCCGAGAATGCTGAGCTTCACTGGGCGTTCTCCTGTTCGAATTGGCGCTGGGCTGTTTGTCCGCTCATGGTCATGGACAGCACCGCCATGCGTACGGCGATGCCATAGGTCACCTGGTTGAGAATCACCGAGTGCGGGCCATCGGCTACGGCCGACTCGATCTCGACGCCGCGGTTGATCGGGCCCGGGTGCATCACAATGGCATCCGGCTTGGCGCCGGCCAGGCGTGCAGTGGTCAGGCCGAACAGGCGATAGAACTCGCCCTCGCTTGGCAGCAGGCCACCGGCCATGCGCTCACGTTGCAGGCGCAACATGATCACCACGTCGACGTCTTTCAACCCTTCTGTCATGTTGGTGTAGACCTTCACACCGTATTGCTCGATACCGATCGGCAACAGGGTTTTCGGGGCAATCACGCGGATGTCCTGGCAGCCCAGGGTCTTGAGCGCAATCATGTTGGAGCGCGCAACCCGCGAGTGCAGGATGTCGCCGACGATGGCCACCGAAAGATTTTCAAAGCCGCCCTTGTGCCGACGGATTGTCAGCATGTCGAGCATGCCTTGGGTCGGGTGCGCGTGGCGGCCGTCCCCACCGTTGATGATCGCAACTTGCGGGCACACGTGTTCGGCGATGAAGTGGGCGGCACCGGAATCACCGTGGCGCACGACAAACATGTCGGCAGCCATGGCCTCAAGGTTGCGCAACGTGTCGAGCAGGGTTTCACCCTTGCTCGCGGACGAAGTCGACACGTTCAGCGTGATGACGTCGGCAGACAGGCGCTGGGCGGCCATTTCGAACGTGGTACGGGTGCGGGTGGAGTTCTCGAAGAACACGTTGCACACGGTCTTGCCGCGCAGCAGCGGGACTTTTTTCACCGCACGGGCGCCCACTTCAAGGAACGAGTCGGCGGTGTCGAGAATTTCGGTCAACAACTCGCGGCGCAGGCCGTCGAGTGACAGGAAATGGCGCAGCTGGCCCTGATCATTGAGCTGAAGCGGGCGCTTGGCGTCTATAGGCGTCATCGCAATGGTCTCGTCTCTTAATTGGCAACAGTGGCAAGGTCTTGAAGTTCAAGGGTCAGTGGCGCGGGGCCGGACAATTTTACCCGTTCGGTGGGCTTCAGTGACAAGGTCGCCCCTACCACGTCTGGACGGATCGGCAGCTCCGCAGCATCCAGATCCAGCATGCTGACCAGGGTCACGCTGGCCGGGCGACCATAGTCGAACAATTCGTTGAGCGCGGCACGAATGGTGCGGCCGCTCATCAGCACGTCATCGATCAATACCAGGTGCTGGCCTTCAATCTCGAAGGGCAGGTCAGACGGGCGCACCTGCGGGTGCAGGCCGTTCTGGCTGAAGTCGTCGCGATAGAACGACACGTCCAGCGTGCCCAGCGGCGCGTCGCTGTCCAGGGCGCGCAGCAATGCCTGGGCAACCCAGATGCCGCCGGAGCGAATACCGATAAAGCGCGGCTCGGTGATGCCGCGGCGGGCCAGATGGGCCTGAAGATCAACGGCCATCTGAGAGATCAATTCAGCAGGAACAGGCAGGATCATGGTGGCTCCTTAAAAGGCCCGCGCAGGAAGCAATATACGGCGGGCACAAACAGTGGGCGCGTCAGTCTTTAAACGCAGCGTCAGGCTTGAGGTTCAGCCGGGTTCTCGTCGAGCCAGCCCTGCAGCACCAGTTTGGCGGCGATGGCATCAACGGGGTTGTCGCGGTAACTGCCTCGCTGGCCGCCCTGAGAGCGGCGCTCACCCTTGGCCTCGAAGG